>JAUIJH010000089.1 GCA_030431335.1 Alphaproteobacteria bacterium | reverse complement strand
CCAGCTGCAGGACCCGCTCGTCACCGAAGAGCACATCACCGCCTTCGGCTGGGCGACGCCGCAGGAGATCGACGACATCATGGCGCTCGCCGTGCGCGTCAACGATTTCCTCGCCGGCCTCTTCCTCGGCGTCGGCATCCGGCTCGTCGATTTCAAGATCGAATGCGGGCGGCTGTGGGAGAACGAGCTGATGCGCGTCGTCGTGGCGGACGAGATCAGCCCCGATTCGTGCCGCCTGTGGGACGTGAAGACCAACGAGAAGATGGACAAGGACCGCTTCCGCAACGACCTCGGGGGCCTGCTCGAAGCCTACCAGGAAGTGGCGCGGCGGCTCGGCATCCTGCCCGAGCAGGAACGCCCCGTGGTGTCCGGACCGACGCTGGTCAAATGATCAGGGCGCGCGTCACCATCACCTTGAAGCCCGGCGTGCTCGACCCGCAGGGCAAGGCCATCGAGGGCGCGCTGGGGGGCCTCGGCTTCGCCGGCGTCGCCTCCGCGCGGCAGGGCAAGGTCATCGACCTCAAGCTCGAGGGCAGCGACCGGCAGGCGGCCGAGGCGGAGGTCGCCAAGATGTGCGAAGCGCTCCTCGCCAACACGGTCGTGGAGCGCTACCAGATCGCGATCGTCGACTGATGCGGTCGGCCATCGTCGTCTTTCCCGGCTCCAATCGCGAGCGCGATGCGGCGCGTGCCATCCGCCTCGTGGGCGGCGCGGAGCCGGTGTTCGTGTGGCACACCGAGGTCGAACTGCCGCCGGTGGACCTTGTCATGCTGCCGGGCGGCTTCGCCCACGGCGACTATTTGCGCGCCGGTGCCATCGCGGCCCGCTCGCCGGTGATGCGCGCGGTGGCCGACCACGCCGCGCGGGGCGGCTTCGTGCTCGGCGTGTGCAACGGCTTCCAGGTGCTCACCGAGGCGCGGTTGCTGCCGGGCGTCCTGATGCGCAATGCCGGTCTCACCTTCATCTGCAAGCAGGTGAGCTTGCGCGTGGAACGGCCCGGCCCCTTCACCGAACGCTACACCAGGCGCCAGGTGCTCACCTTTCCCGCCGCCCATCACGACGGCAACTACCAGGCCGATGCCGATACGTTGCGCCGGCTGGAGGGGGAGGGGCGGATCGTCTTCCGCTACACCGACAATCCGAACGGCTCGCAGAACGACATTGCCGGCATCTCCAGCGCCAAGGGCAACGTGCTGGGCTTGATGCCGCACCCGGAGAACGCCGTGGAGGCGATCCACTGCTGTACCGACGGGCTCGGCCTGTTCGAGAGCATCTGCGCGGCTGCCTGATCGGCCGGCGCAGCCGCTTTCGCGACGACGGCCGGCGCGCAGCGGCCGACGATTCGCGCCAGGCGCCGGGTTTGCATGGACCGCCCCCGGTCCTATGCTTCCCGCGCCACGCCACAAATGGGCAACGGGATCGCTGTTGGTATGTCTGAAGAACCGCAAGCACGCCGTGGGATGTTCGAGCAGCTGTGGCCGTGGCCGGGCGTCGTGCTGCTGGTGCTGTTGGCCGCATGGTTCTTCTACATGGGCGCGATGGCCGACGTGGACGATATCAGCACCGCCTTCCTGGGGTTGGGCGGGGTGACCTCGCTCGTGGCGCTGTTGGCGCTGCGTGCGGCCAATCTGGGCGGGATGCGCGCGTTGGGTGGCCGGGACACGGCCGCGCGCGTGGCGCCGCCCGAGGCCGACGACGACGATTACGACGATGACGAGCTGGAGGAGACGCCGCAGTTGCGCGCGCCCATCACCGCCGAGAGCGGCGAAACGGAACAGGCGGGCGACATCTACGGCGGAGGCGAGACGGCGAACGAGCCCATTCCGCTGCGCCCGCCCGCGCGCAGCGATGCGGAAGAGGACAACGCGCCGCGCGCCGCCCGCCGCCGTGAAAGGCTGGCCCGGCTCGAGGATGCGGCGGCGGCCAGCGATACGCGACGCACGTTCAACGATGTGAGCGAGGTGGCTGAAGCGATTCAGCACCTCGAAGTGATGATCAACCGCGAGAAGGCCGAGCGTGGCGCGGCGCTGGCGCGCATGTCCTCCGGCCGGTCCGACGGCGAGCCGTCCGGCGAGGGCCGCGAGCTCAGCGTGGCGCTGGAAGAGCGGCTGAACAATTTTCTCACCATCCACGCCTTCAATGCGGCGATGAACCAGAAGGTGTTCCCGCAGATCGGCAACATGATTCGCAAGGCGTTGAGGGACCAGATCGATCCCGAAGCGTTGATGGAGCGGATCGGGACCGTGGGCGAGAACGTGGACCCGGAAACCTCCGTGACGCTGGCCCTCCAGCTTGCCGAAGCGCGGCAGGCGCTGGAGGCGCACGTGGAGGAGGCGCAAAAGGACCGCAAGACGCTGCGCGAGGAGATCCGCGCCGTCCGCAAGCGTGCCGACGAGGCGCTGAGCCAGCTGGCGGAGGCCGGCGGGGCGCCGCGGGACGGCGGGCAGGCCCCTGCGCTGGCGGACGAAAGCGGCCTCAGCGCGCGCATCGAAGAGATCGCCAGCGCCACCGAGGCGCGGATTGCCGAGATCGCCAGCGCCACCGAGGCGCGGATTGCCGAGATCGCCGCCGCGGTGGCGCGGCTCGATACCGGCCTTCCCGCCGCGGCCCAGGATGGCGCCTCGGCGGGCGAGGGCGCACCGGGCGACGCGGACGCGATGCAGCGCGTCGTGCAGACGGTGCGCGGAGAACTCGCTCAGGCGCGCGAGGCGATGGAGCGCCAGTTCGGCGAGATCGAGGCGAAGCTGGCGGAGGCGAGCGGCGCGGCCGAGGCGGTCACCGCGCGCGTGGAGGCGACCGAGCTGGCCCACCGCCGCCTGGCGCGGCGCTTGAACGAGCTGATCAATGCGCAGCAGGAGGCGCAGCCCGCCGCCGCTCCGGCTCCGGCCACCGCCCCCGCCGAGGCCGAAAAGAGCGAAGTCGAAGCGTTGCGCGATGCGCTGAGCACCATCATCGAGCAGAACCGCGCGATCCGCGCGCAACAGGACATTCTGAGCGCGCACTTCGATCCCGCCATCCAGGTGGGTGTCGACAATCCGTCCAAGAAGGGCTGATCCGGCCACCGAACTCCAACCGCCGAGCTTCAACAACGGCGATGCCGCCTCCCGCCGATTCGGCTAAGGTGGCGAGCAGGGTCTGAAGGGGCGGGCGGGTCATGCACTTACGCCATCGCGTCGTTTGCGCTCTCCTGGCGGCTGTCTGGCTGGCACCCGTCGCGGCGGCAGCGCAGGAACTGCCCCGCCTCGATCTGGACCCGGCCGCCACCACCGTGTCGGGCCTGTCGAGCGGGGCATTCATGGCCGTGCAGATGCACGTCGCCTTTTCCGCGCGGATCGCGGGAGCGGGGGTGGTCGCCGGCGGACCCTACGATTGCTCGCATGGCCGGGTGCTGACGGCGCTCAACACCTGCATGCGCACGCCGGACGGCCCGCCCGATGCCGCCGCGCTGCTGGCAAGGGCCGAACGCCTGGCCGACGCGGGCAAGATCGACCCGCTCGAAAGCCTCGCGGGCGACCGCGTCTATCTCTTCAGCGGCACCGAGGACGAGACCGTCACGCGGCTGGTGGTGGATGCGGCGGGCGCGTTCTACCGCCACGCCGGGGTGCGCGAGGCCGATCTGCACGCCGTCACCGACGTGGCGGCGGGCCACGGCTTCCTTGCCATCGGCGGCCCCGTGGCGTGCGCGAAGACCGCGCCGCCCTTCATCAACGATTGCGGGATCGACCAGGCCGGCGACATCCTGTCCTTTCTCTATGGCGACCTCGGCGCGCCCGGCACGGCCGATCCGGCGCGCCTCGCGACGTTCGACCAGGTGCCGTTCCTGCCGGAGGCGGAGCGGCACGGCATGGACCGGCAAGGCTTCGTCTACGTGCCGCGGCGTTGTGCGGAGGGCGCGAGGTGCCGGCTGCACATCGCCTTCCACGGCTGCGAGCAGACGCCGGACCAGATCGGCGATCTCTTCGCGCGCACCGCAGGCTTCAACCGATGGGCGGAGGCGGCGGACATCGTGGTGCTCTATCCGCAGGCCCAGGTGATCCCTTCGCCCCTGTTCGACCCCTTCGGCGGCAACCCCAAGGGCTGCTGGGACTGGTTCGGCTACGACGATCCCGATTTCGCCCTGCGCGAGGGGCGGCAGATGGCGGCCGTGGCGCGCATGGCGGCGCGGCTGGGCGCCCCCCTGACGGACGCGGCCGGGGCGGGCGATACCGGCGAGGCGGCGCCGTTCTGCCGGCGCCACGCCGGCTTCAATTCCGAGCACCTGATGTTCGGGCGGGCCTTTTTCTGCAGCTTCGGCATCGTGTGCGCGGCGGGGTCGGGCGAATTCATCGGCCCGGTGTTCGTGGCCCGTACTCTCTACGAGAGCCCGCGGGGCCGGTTTTCCACCGATCCTTGCGAATAGGCGCTCAGGCGCCGTCCCCCTCGCGGCGCTGCAGCATCCGTCGGTGGAGGTCGCGCAGGAAGGGGATCGTCTCGAACTGGTCCTCGCGCACGAAATCCCAGGCGACGCCCATCGGGCGCGGCTCGCCATTGCCGGTCACGATCAGCTCCGCCTCGGTCGCCACGAAATCGAGCGGCGAATCGTGCGCCTGCATGGTGACGCGCGCGTTGTCGACGAGCTGGCTGGAATGGATGGTGGTCGCCATCGGCGTGTCGGGCGTGATGGTGCCCAGCTCGCGGAAGATGCCCGTCTCCAGGTCGGCGAAGCCGGCCCCCTTGCCGGTGCGCCCGCCCTCCCGGCTCACCGCGACCGAGCCGACAACGCAGAAATCGAGCGGCTCGACGTCCTCGAACTCCACCCGTTCGCCGTGGAGGATGTAGCCCTCCGAGGTCGCCGCGAGTTCAAAGCTCACGCCCTTGTCGAGGAGCCTTTGCGGGTCGATGCGCAGGTAAGGGAAGTCCTTGGTGAGATAGGGGACGGGCGCGTAGACCGTCTTGCCTTCATAGAGGGCGCGCAGCCGCACCGGGATCTGCGGCGGGTCGGGGTTGCATTTGACCACCTTCGCCCGCTGCCACTGCGGCGTCTGGGCGAGATGCCAGGCCGCCATGTCGGCGCCGATGAAGTTGGGGATGACGCTCCACACCGGCCCCATGGCGAAGCCGCCCTTTTCGAGGCCCGCCCACACGTCGCGGCGAACCGTGTCCTTGTCGGCGTTGCGGCCTTCCCAGCGTGCCTTCTGGGTCATGGCATCTCCTTGCACGGGGCGGCGGGGCGGGCCGGCGCGCGGCCCGAAGCCTTAAAGGGTGGGCCGCATCAAGCCGCCGAGGATCTGCGAGATGAACGCAAGGTCCTTGCCACCCGTCGGAGTGCGGCGGGACAGGTAGTCGAACACCTTGCCGTCCTTCAGGCCGTACTCGGCGATCTCGCGCACCTCCGACTTGTCGTCGAGATAGACGACGAGGATGCGCCGATCCGTCACGGCCGGGCGCTGGAAGGCGAAGGAGCGGCTGGAGGTCTGCGAGATGTAATAAAGCGCCTCACCGTCCGACAGGCCGGTGGTGGTCGGGGTGCCAAGCGCCAGGAAAACCTGCTCGCGCGAGGATCCGACCGGCACCTGCTCGAGCTGTTCGGGCGTGATGACCTGACCGCGCGTGAATGACTCTCCGGCATTGCAGGCAGTGAGCGAACCAGCGATCAGTACGAGCGCCAACCACCGGCTCACCTGACAACGGGCGTTGCGGGACCTATGTGTGGGGCGTGAGGATCGAATTGTCATGCTGCGCTTCTTTACCAACAAAAAGACCAACCCTGCCGTCCGGCGCCTTTACGACACGGCCGTCACGCAGGCGCGGCTGCCCATCTTCTATCAGACCTTCGGCGTGCCCGACACGCTCGACGGGCGCTTCGACATGGTCGTTCTTCACGTATGGCCTCTTATTGATAGCTTAAGAGGCGCCGACGGAGCCATGACCGAGGACGGACAGGCCCTGTTTGATACCTTCGTTGACGACATGGAGCAAAATTTGCGGACGCTCGGTGTCAGCGACACCGCCTTCGCGCGCAAGATGAAGGCGATCGCCCAGGCATTCTATGGCCGTTTCGACGCCTACCGCCGCGCGCAGGACGAGGATACGCTCGCCCGCGCGCTAGCCCGCAACGTCCTGGAGGACGAGGCCAAGGCGGACGGGCCGCAGGCGCGGGCGCTGGTCGTCTACGCCCTCGCCATGCGCTCTGCCGCAAAAAAGGCTCAAGATCTTTTTACCGATTTCGGCTATCCGGACCCGGCGCCGATCGCTCGCGCCCATTTGACCGAGGTAACCCCATGACCGCTCGTCTGAGCCGCCCCGTGAGCGTTCGACGGCTTGCCCGCGAAGAGCGGGTCGCCGTGGAGGCGACCGCGCAGGAGCGCGCGGCGATCGCCGAAGAGCTCGACGTCCTGTCCATCGAATCGCTCACCGCCGATGTGACGCTGCGCCCCTGGCGCAAGGACGGCGTGCGCGTCGAAGGCCGGGTGCGCGGCGCGCTGTCGCAGGCTTGCGTGGTGACGCTGGAACCCGTCGCCACCACCGTCGACGAGACGTTCGACGTGCGCCTCCATCCGGAGGTCGCTTCCACCGGCCCCGTCGATGTCGACGTGGATGCGGCGGATCCGCCCGAACTCCTGGAGACCGACACGGTGGACGTGGGCGCCATCGTGCTGGAGCACTTCGTCCTCGGCATCGAGCCTTACCCGCGCGCTCCCGGCGCCGAATTGGATCTGCCGGAAGGTCTCGTCGAGGACGAGCCCGATCCCTCGCCCTTCGCGGTGCTTGCATCGTTGAAGAATGGCTGAGGCTAAAAATTTGACCCAGCTTTGTTTCCGACTAAGGTCCGCGCCGCCGCTCGCTCTGCGGGTTGCCAAAAGACGTGAGCCACGCAAGCCATGAATGCTGACACAATCCGGCTGGCGGTCGACGCCATGGGGGGAGACGAGGGACCGGCGATGGTTTTGCCGGGCCTCGAAGTCGCCTTGAAGCGGTGCCCGGGTCTGCGTTTCGACCTCTTCGGCGACGAGGAGGTGCTTGCCCGCATGCTCGCCTCGCGGCCGCGGCTCAAGGAAGTGAGCCGCATCATCCATTGCAGCGTGGCGATCCCGATGGACGCCAAGCCGAGCCAGGCGCTGCGCATGGGCCGCAAGGACAGTTCCATGTGGCGCTCGCTGGCCGCGCTGAAGAACAGCGATGCACAGGCGGCGGTTTCGGCCGGCAACACCGGCGCGCTGATGGCGATGGCGCTGTTCTGCCTGCGTCCGATGAAGGGCGTCGACCGTCCCGCGCTGGCGGCGATCTGGCCGACCGTGCGCGGCGAATCGATCGTGCTCGACGTCGGTGCGTCGATCGGCGTCGACACCCGCAACCTCGTCACCCACGCCATCCTTGGCGCCGCCATGTCGCGCGCCGTGTTCGGCATCGAGTTGCCGACGGTGGGCCTCCTCAACATCGGTGTCGAAGAGGTCAAGGGCCTCGAAGAGGTGCGCGAGGCGGGCCAGATGCTGCGCGAGCGCAACCTGCAATCGATGCGCTACGAGGGGTTCGTCGAGGGCGACGATATCGGCCGCGGCACCGTCGACGTGGTGGTGACGGAGGGCTTTTCCGGCAACATCGCGCTGAAGACGGCCGAAGGTACGGCCCGGCAACTCGCCGAGTACCTCAGAATGTCCATTGGACGCACTCTTCGTGCAAGGATCGGTTATTTACTTGCAAAGCCTGCGTTCATGCGGTTGCGCGACAAGATGGACCCGCGCAAGATCAATGGCGCCGTGTTCCTGGGGCTGAACGGCCTCGTCATCAAAAGCCACGGCGGCACCGACGCGGAAGGGTTTGCCAGCGCCGTCGAACTCGCTCACGACATGGTTAAGAATAATCTGCAGCAACGCATTGCGGCTGACGTCGCTGCCCTTGAGGAGACGAAAGAGCTTGCAGACGCGAGTTGATTTCGAGCAGCGGGCCGATCAGGATTCCCGCCGCGAGAGCGAAAGCAGGACCGACGGCGCCCAAACGCGCCGCGCGGCGCGCGAGCCGTTCACCCGCATCGCCGGGGTCGGCGGGGCGCTGCCGGAGCGCGTGGTCACCAACCAGGACCTTGCCGAGATGGTCGACACCTCGGACGAGTGGATCACCGCGCGCACCGGTATCAAGGAGCGTCACATCGCCGCCGATGGAGAGTACACCTCGCATCTGGCGGAGCGGGCGGCCCGGAACGCGCTGGACGATGCGGGCATGTCCGTCGCCGATATCGATCTCATCGTGGTGGCCACGGCAACGCCCGACTATGCCTTCCCGGCCACGGCCGTGGTCGTGCAGGAGCGGCTCGGCATGACCCACGGCGCGGCCTTCGACATCGGCGCCGCGTGCTCGGGCTTCGTGTTCGCGCTCGCCACCGCCGATGCGATGATCGCGGCGGGCTCGGCGCGCCGTGCCCTCGTCATCGGCGCCGAGACCTTCTCGCGCATCCTCGACTGGGAGGACCGCACCACCTGCGTCCTCTTCGGCGACGGGGCCGGTGCGGTGGTCCTGGAAGCCACCATGGGCACCGACAACGGCGCCAGCCGGGGCATCATCGCCCATGCGCTGCGCTCCGACGGCAGCCACCGCGACAAGCTCTACGTCGACGGCGGCCCCTCCACCAGCAAGACCTCCGGCGTGGTGCGCATGCGCGGGCAGGAGGTGTTCCGCTTCGCCATCCAGGCCACCGTGGACGTGGTGGAGGAGGTGCTGGCCAAGGCGGGCATCTGCGCCGCGGACGTGGACTGGTTCGTTCCGCATCAGGCGAACAAGCGGATCATCGACGCCAGTGCCAAGAAGCTGGGCATCGCCCCCGAAAAGGTTGTGCTCACGGTATGCGAGCACGGCAACACGTCCGCCGCCTCGATCCCGCTCGCGCTGGCCACGGCGGCCCGCGACGGTCGCATCAAGCAGGGCGACCTGGTGCTGCTGGAGGCACTGGGGGGTGGATTTACCTGGGCCGCTGCGGTGGTTCGCTGGTAGCGTAAAGCGATTTCCGCAACCGAGTGTGGTACTTACGCAATTGACCGAAGGTTAACATTTGCTTACCGTCGCGCCTATTCGTAGGAGCGGGCGTTTTATTTTTCCGCAGCATCAGCACGGTGGCAACTTCTATGGCAGGACGCACGATCACGCGCGCCGATCTGGCCAACGCCGTTTATCAACGGGTCAAGATTTCCCGAGCCGAATCGGCGGATCTCCTGGACCAGATGCTGGAGGAGATCGTGGGAGCGCTGGAACGGGGCGAGCCGGTCCGCATCTCCTCCTTCGGCGCCTTCGAGGTGCGGGTGAAGAAGGAGCGCGTCGGCCGCAATCCGAAGACCGGCGAGGAAGTGCCCATCGAGGCACGGCGCGTGGTTTCGTTCAAGCCGAGCGATGTTTTGAAACGGTATATCAATACACCGCGGGCAGGCTGACCGGCACGATCCCGATGTAGCGCCGCCAGGGAGGCCGCTCATGGGCCTTGCCACGGCCCCTCCATCCGCAGACGCCCAGCGGCGCGTCGTCAAGGTCGATGCGCTGGCGCGCGTGCTCCAGGTGCCGAGTTCCGTGCTCAGCTTCCTGGAAGGGCAATTCCCAGAGGTGCGCTCGATCTCGACCCCGCTGGGACGAGCCTATCGCATGGTCGACGCCATGTTCCTGGCCGGCCTCGTCGAGGCGCTCTATCACGAAGGACGGCCGTTCCGGGACGTGCAGGAGGAGGCCCGCTCCTCCGGCCGCACCACTTTGGTGCGCCGTGGGGCGGCGCTGATCAAGGTCGACCTGGCCTCGCTCAAGGCGGAGCGGCCGGCGGCCGCGGTGCCGCCCGACGCCATCGTCCGCCGCCGGGGTCCGCAGGCGGCGCCCGCGTCCAGCGCGCCCGAGGCGATCGGCACGGACGCGATCCTGGCCGAGCTGATGGATTGCGTCCGCCTCCTGGCGCAAGCGCGCCGCGAGGAGGCCCCGCGCGACTGACGCCCGGCGCACGATCCGCCGTCCCACTCCCGGTTCCGACGAGCTCGCGAACGCTCGAGCGCTGGCGCTTCGGCCGGCACGCGGGCACAATGGCGCCCCATCGGACTTCCGGCCATGACCCAGACCGCCCCAGCCCAGCACTCCAGCGCCGACGCGCTCCTCCACGACAATTTCGCGCTCGGCGGCAAGGTGGCGCTGGTCACCGGTGCATCGGCCGGCATCGGCGCGCATCTGGCCGAAACGCTGGCGCTCGCGGGGGCCGAGGTGGTCCTCACCGCGCGGCGGCGCGACAAGCTGGAGGGCGTGCGGGCGGCCATCGAAGCGCGCGGCGGCACCGCCCATGTCGCCGAGATGGACGTGACCGACAGCGCAGCCGTCGCCGCGGTTTTCGACGCGCTCGGCGAGCGGCACGGCCGGCTCGACATCCTCCTCAACAATTCCGGCGTGGCGGTGACGGCACGCGCCGCCGCGATGGCCGAGGCGGACTGGGACCGCGTGCTCGACACCAACCTCAAGGGCGCGTTCCTGGTGTCGCGGGCGGCGGTGCCGCTGCTGCGGGCCGGGCAGGGCACCATCGTCAACATCGCCTCGATCCTGGGGCTCGGCGTCTTGAAGGGGGTGGCGGCCTATGCCGCCTCCAAGGCCGGGCTGATCCAGTTGACGAAGGCGATGGCGCTGGAGCTGGCGCGCGACGACATCCGCGTCAACGCCATCGCGCCGGGCTATATCGCCACCGACATCAACGGCGCGTTCTTCGCCACGGAGGCGGGCAAGCGCGTCATCGCCGCAATCCCGCTGCGCCGGCTGGGCGAGACGCGCGACCTCGAGGGCGCGCTGCTGCTCCTGGCCGGACCGGCGGGACGCTTCATGACCGGCACGACCCTCGTCGTCGACGGTGGACACCGCCTCGCGATGGGCTGAGAAAGCGACCATGGATTTTACACTTCCCCCCGAGATCGACGACACCCGCCGCCGCATCCGCGCCTTCGTGGAGGCGCGCATCATGCCGCTGGAGGCCGACCCGGCCGCCTACGACGCGCACGAGAACATCGCCGCGCCACAGCTCGAGCGCCTGCGCGCCGAGGCGAAGGCCGAAGGGCTGTGGGCGCTCGCGATGCCGCCGGAGCGGGGCGGGCGCGGCTTCGGCCGCATCGGCATGGCCGCCTGCTACGAGGAGATGAACCGCTCCATCTTCGGCCCCGTGGTGTTCAACGCGGCGGCGCCGGACGACGGCAACATGTTCGTGCTCAACGCACTCGCCACCGAGGCGCAGAAGGAGCGCTGGCTGCAGCCGATCGTCGACGGCACCGTGCGCTCCGCGCTGGCGATGACCGAGCCCGCCCCCGGCGGCGGTTCCGATCCGGCCGGCATGATGCGCACCACCGCCACCCGCGAGGGCGACCGCTGGGTGATCCGCGGGCGCAAGTGGTTCATCACCGGCGCCGGCGTCGCCACCCACTTCATCGTGGTCGCGCGCACCTCCGACGATCCGCGCCGGGGCCTCACCACCTTCCTGTTCCACAAGGACCAGCCGGGCTGGCGCATCGTGCGGCGCATCCCGATCATGGGGCCGGAGGAGCACGGCGGCCATTGCGAACTGGAGTTCGACGGTCTCGAAATCCCCGACGAGGACCGCTTCGGCGAGGTGGGGCGGGGCCTCAAGGTGGTGCAGGTCCGCCTCGGGACGGCGCGCCTCACCCACACCATGCGCTGGCTCGGTCTCGCCAAGCGCTGCCTGGAGATCGCGCAGGATTATGTCGGCGAGCGGGAGGCGTTCGGCCAGCGCCTCGCCGATCGCGAGAGCGTCCAGCTCTTGATGGGCGAGGCGGCGATGCAGATCGATATCGGCCGCCTCCTGACGATGCATGCCGCCTGGAAGCTCGATCAGGGCGATTTTGCCCGCGCCGAGGTGTCGGCGGCCAAGATCCACGTTGCCGACACGCTCAACGCGTGCGCCGACACCGCCATCCAGCTGTGCGGCGCGCGCGGCTATTCCAAGGACACGGTCCTGGAGTGGATCTACCGCTACGCGCGCCAGGCTAAGCTGGTGGACGGCGCGTCGGAGGTGCACAAGATGGTGATCGCCAACGCCTTCCGCCGCGATGGCGTCGACCACTGGTCCTGGGGCGTGTGACATGGACGGCGCGCGCACCGCTTCGCTGGAGGCCTGGCTCGCCACGGCGCTTGGAGCCGACCGCGTCGCGGTGAAGGGGCGGAACAAGCTGTCCGGCGGCGCGATCCAGGAGAACTGGGCGCTCGATCTCGCGGTGGAGGGCGGCGCGCTCGCGGGCGAATTGCGCACGGTGCTGCGCACGGACGCGCCCTCCTCGGTGGCGGTGAGCCACAGCCGCGTGCAGGAGTTCGCGCTGCTGCAATGCGCGTACGCGCGGGGGATGACCGTGCCGCGCCCGCTGGCCGTGTGCGCCGATGCCGGCGTGATCGGCGCGCCCTTTTTCCTGGCCGAGCGCGTCGAGGGCACCGCCATCGCGCGGCGCATCGTGCGCGATCGGGCGGTGGCCGATTTCGGCCCGGCGCTGGCGCGAAAGCTGGGGGAGGAGCTTGCCAAGCTGCACGGCGTGCGGCCGCCGCAGGCCGCGCTCGCCTTCCTCGGCGAGCCGCCGGGCGACGTCGTGGCGAGTCGGATCGCCACCTACCGCCGCTATCTCGACGAGATGGACGCGGCCGAGCCGGTGCTGGAATGGGGCCTCAGGTGGCTGGAGCGCCACACGCCGGCGCCCGAGCGGGTGGTGCTCACCCACCTCGATTTCCGCATGGGCAACATCATGGTGGCGGACGGCGCGCTGACGGCGATCCTCGACTGGGAGTTCGCCGGCTGGGGCGACCCGCGCGAGGATCTCGCCTGGTTCTGTGCCAAGTGCTGGCGTTTCGGGGCGGTGGAGCGCACCGCAGGGGGCATCGCCCAGCGCGAGGACTTTCTGGCCGGCTACAACGCCGTCGCGCCGCGCGCCTTTACTCCCGCCGACCTCGCCTTTTTCGAGGCGCTCGGAACGGTGCGCTGGGCCGTCATCGCGCTGCAGCAGGGCCACCGCTTCCACGCCGGCGGAGAGCCCAATCTGGAATTGCCGCTGACCGGGTTGATGGTGCCGCAGCTCTGCCACGATCTTCTCGAATATCTCGCGGCGGAGGGCGCCGATGACTGATCCGCTGCAGGACGCCGCCGCGATGGCCGAGCTCGCCCGCAAGACGCTGCTGGAGGCGGTGTTGCCGCATATCCCGCAGGAGCAGCGTTATCAGGCGCTGATGGTGGCGAACGCCATCGGCATCGCGGCGCGCGCGCTGGAGGGCGGCAACGCGGCGCAGGCGGCGGAGGCGGCGGACTATCGCCGCCTTCTGGGCGCGGACGGCGAGGACGTGGCCGCCCTGCGGCGCCGGCTCGCGGAAGCGATCCGCAGCGGCGCGCTGGACGACGACCCGGCGCTGGTGGCGCTGCTGCGGCGCCGCGTTGCCGCCGCGCTCGCCATCGCCAACCCTGCTTACGCAACCAAACCCGAGCGGTAGGGAGAAGCGGCATGGACGAGTTGCCGAGGAACGCGGCCAATTTCGTGCCGCTGACGCCGCTGTCCTTCCTCGCCCGCACCGCCCGCATCTACCCGCACAAGGCCGCCATCGTCGACGGCGCGCTCACGTTCACCTACGGCGAGATGCGCGAGCGGGTGACGCGGCTCGCGAGCGGCCTGCGCCGGCTCGGGCTCGAGGGCGGCGAGGTGGTCTCGGTGCTGGCGCTGAACTCGGCGCCGATGCTGGAGGCCCATTTCGGCGTGCCGCTCGCCGGCGGCGTGCTCAACACCATCAACACGCGCCTCGACGCGGCAACCGTCGCTTCGATCCTCCAACACGCGGGCGCGCGCGTCCTCATGGTGGACAGCGCGCTGGCGCCGCTGGCGAGCGAGGCGCTGGCGCGGCTTCCGGGGCCGCGCCCGGTGGTGATCGACCTGCCCGCGCCGCCGGACGAGGCGACGCCGCCCATCGGCGCCATGGACTACGACGCGCTGCTGGCCTCCGGCGACCCGGCCATGGCCTGGCAGCTGCCGGCCGACGAGTGGGACAGCGTCACGCTCAACTACACGTCCGGCACCACCGGCAACCCCAAGGGCGCGCTCTACAGCCACCGCAGCGCCGCGCTCAACGCCACCGCCAACGCGCTGTCCTTCGGGCTCGACGACAAGTCGGTCTACCTGTGGACGCTGCCGATGTTCCACTGCAACGGCTGGTGCTACACGTGGACGTCGGTGCTGGTGGGGGCGACCAGCGTGTGCCTGCGCAAGGTGGTGCCGGCGGCGGTGTTCGGCGCCATCGCGCGGCACGCGGTCACCCACATGTGCGGGGCGCCGGTGGTGCTGACCATGCTGATCCACGCGCCGGCGGCCGAGCGCCGGGCGCTGCCGCAGCCGGTGCGCGTCGCCACCGGCGGCGCGGCCCCGCCGAGCGCCGTGATCGAGGCGATGGAGGCGATGGGCTTCGAGGTCGAGCACCACTACGGCCTCACCGAGACGCTGGGGCCGGCCACCTATTGCGCCTGGCAGGAGGCGTGGGACGGGCTGCCGCTGGAGGACCGGGCGCGCCAGATGGCCCGGCAGGGCGTGCCCCATCATCTCCTCGCCGAGGCGCGGGTGGACGAGACCGCCGCGGGCGGGCTCGGCGAAGTGCTGATCCGCTCCAACACCGTCATGAAGGGCTATTTCCGGAACCCGGCCGCCAACGCGGCGGCCTTCGCGGGCGGCTGGTTCCACACCGGCGACCTCGCGGTGATGCACCTGGACGGCTACCTGGAGGTGAAGGACCGGGCCAAGGACATCATCATCTCGGGCGGCGAGAACATCTCCTCGCTGGAGGTGGAGGAGGTTCTCTACCGCCACCCGGCCGTGATGGAGGCGGCGGTGGTGGCCGCCCCGCACGACAAATGGGGCGAGACGCCGGTCGCCTTCGTGACGCTGCGCGAGGGGGGCGCGGCGGACGCGGCCGCCATCATCGCCCATTGCCGGGCCAACCTTGCCGGGTTCAAGGTCCCGACGCGGGTGGTCTTCGGGCCGTTGCCGAAGACGTCGACGGGCAAGATCCAGAAATTCACATTGCGTCAGCGCGCCTCGGCGCTCTGACAACGGCTCTGACAAGGGAGAAAACCATGGCTCACGAGGCGGTCATCGTGTCGGGCGTGCGCAGCGCGATCGGCGATTTCGGCGGGTCGCTCGCGGGCGTGCCGCCCACGGAGCTGGCGGCCACCGTCGCGCGCGAGGCGATCGGGCGCGCGGGCATCGCGGCGGCCGAGGTGGAGCTGTCCGTGTTCGGCAACGTGATCCACACCGAGCCGAAGGACATGTACCTGTCGCGCGTCGCGGCGATCGGGGCGGGGGTGCCGGAAACGGCGCCCGCGCTCACGCTCAACCGGCTGTGCGGCAGCGGCCTGCAGGCGGTGGTGAGCGCGGCGGAGGCGATCCTCCTGGGCAATGCCGAGGTGGCGCTGGCCGGCGGCGCGGAGAGCATGAGCCGCGCCGGCCACCTCAACAGCGCCGCCCGCTTCGGCCAGAAGATGGGGGACGTGCGCGTCGCCGACATGATGACGGGCGCGCTCAGCGATCCCTTCGGCCACGGCCACATGGGCATTACCGCCGAGAACATCGCCGACCGCTACACCCTCACCCGCGCGGAGCAGGACGCGCTGGCGCTCGCCTCCCACACGCGCGCGGCCGCCGCGATCGAGGAGGGGCGCTTCAGGGAGCAGATCCTGCCGATCTCAGTGAAGAAGGGCCGGCAGGACGTGGTGTTCGACACCGACGAGCACGTGCGCCCCGGCCTCGCCCCGGCCGACCTCGAAAAGCTGCGCCCCGCCTTCCGCAAGGACGGGAGCGTGACCGCCGGCAACGCCTCCGGCATCAATGACGGCGCGGCGGCGGTGGTGGTGATGGACCGCGCGCGGGCCGAGCGCGAAAGCGTGCCGGTGCTCGCCCGCATCAAGTCCTACGGGCTGGGCGGCGTCGCGCCGGAAGTGATGGGGCTCGGACCGATCCCGGCGGTCGAGCAGGCGATGGCGCGCGCCGGCCTCACGGTCGCGGACATGGCGGTGGTCGAATCCAACGAGGCGTTCGCCGCCCAGGCGTGCGCCGTCGCCCGCACGCTCGGCTTCGATCCCGAGCGCACCAACCCCAACGGCGGCGCCATCGCCCTCGGCCACCCCATCGGCGCCTCGGGCACCATCATCCTCATCAAGCTGATCTACGAGCTGCGCCGCATCGGCGGCCGCTACGGCCTCGCCACCATGTGTATCGGCGGCGGCCAGGGCATCGCGGTGGTGGTCGAGAACGACGCGGCCTAGGCGAATCCGGCACCCCGCCTGCGATATATTATTAAAATTTTGCATTAAACTGCGGTTTATTCCGGATTCGGAAATTATACCCGCTCATTTGGAACATCACTGATTGCTGCGCATTGATACAGTGATGGGATCGTGAGGATACGCATCGCGAAAGTGATTGTGTGTCCATCACGGTTTCTTTCCTTGAGATCTTGAATTATTGAAAGGGGAGCCGTCCTTTATGAGGAACCTTCCGATTGCTGCACTGTTCGCGACGACTGCTTTGATTCCAGCCGCTTTTGCGCAAACCAATACAGTCAACGTGGCGTCCATCGATGATGCCGCTATCTGCCAGGAGCTCGTCACCTACGTCGACGAGAACGACACCGACGCCACCGGCATGACCGGCGAGCGGGCCGACACCATCGCCGCCGGCGAGGATCCGAACATCTGCCGCAATGCCTTTCTTCTGGCCACCGGCGAGACGCTGACCGCCGATGCGCAGGCCAGCATGGAGACCCAGGCGACGGCCGACATCGAGGTCGCGGTGCCGCAGCCGGACGTGAACGTTCGCCAGCCCGCGCCCGAGGTTGCCGTCCAGCAGCCGACGCCGGACGTGAACGTCACCCCCGGTCGTCCGATCGTGACGGTGAACCAGGCCGAGCCGGTGGTGCAGGTGGTGACGACGCCGCCGAAGGTGACCATCGACATGCCGAAGCCGGAAATCCTGGTGGAGCTCCCGGACGCGACCGTCGACGTGGCCATGGCCCGTCCGCGCGTGACCGTGACCCAGCCCGAGCCGACCGTCAGCGTCGAGCAGGGTGAGGTTCAGCTCGCCATCGGCGACAAGAAGGTCGAGCAGGAGCAGAGCGCTCCCAAGGTGAACGTCGAGCAGACCAACGCCACCGTCCGCGTCGACGAGGCGAAGGGCTCCAACATCGAAGTGGCCGAGGTCAAGCCGGAGATCCGCTACAACGCCGCCAAGCCTCGCATCGAGGTGTCCGAGAGCGGCAAGCCGGACATCCAGTTCAACCAGTCCGGCGATGCCAATGTGCGCGTTCGCCACATGAGTGCGGACGAGACCCGTGCCGCCGCGGCGCAGAAGCCGCAGGCCGAGCGTGAGCAGCAGCTCGCCGCGTCCAATGTGCAGCCCGAAGCTGCGGGTCAGGCGACGGCGCCCCAGTCCTCCAGCCGCATGATGGTGTCGGACCTGATGGACCGCGAAGTGATCGGTGCCGACGGCGAGACGCTCGGCGATGTCGAGAACATCGTGTCGCGTGGCGACGAGACCTACATCGTCATCGGCAGCGGCGGCGTTCTGGGTCTTGGCGAAAAGCAGATCGCGCTCCCGATGAGCGAAATCTATTTCCGCGACGATCAGCTCTTCTCGCCGGCCACGACCGAGGACGCTCTCGACGAGATGGCTGAGTTCGAGCCGGACGGGTATCGTCCGCTGGGGACCGACCAGGACGTCGAAATCATCCTGCAGTAAGGATGGCGCTTTGAAGCGGGTCGCGGTTCGCCGCGACCGCTGGAAGGCCGGAGGGTTTCCCTCCGGCCTTTTTTCGTGCGCGCTTGCGGCTGCGGCGCAAAATGTTGTGCGCAACTGCCCGCCGGTGGCGCGGACCGTCGGGCGCGGTTGCATGGACGGGGCGCTCTGGCGGAACATCGCCGCCATGGCCACCATGACGAGACCGCGATGACCGCGCACGAGCCCGCCCGCAAGCAGAACTGGGTCGACGCGCTCGCCGTCTACTTCACGCGCCGGCAGATCGTCATCTTCCTGATGGGGTTTTCCAGCGGGCTGCCGCTGCTCTTGGGCTTCTCCACGCTGTCGTTCTGGCTGCGCGGCGAGAACGTGAGCCTGGCGGCCATCGGCGGCTTGCTGACGGTGGGCGTGCCCTACAGCCTCAAATTCATCTGGGCGCCGGTGCTGGACCATGTGCGCCTGCCGGTGCTGGCGCGCCGGCTCGGCCTGCGGCGCAGCTGGCTCCTGGTGATCCAGATCCTGCTGGCCGGCTCCATCATCCTGGTCGGGCAGAGCGACCCGCAGACCGCGCTCGGCTTTATGGCGCTCGCCGCCTTCATCATGGCGTTCCTGTCGGCGAGCCAGGACATCGTGATCGACGCCTACCGCATCGAGATCCTGTCGGAGGAAGAGCAGGGCGCTGGCGCGGCGATGACCCAGGCCGGCTACCGCATCGGCATGCTGGTGTCGGGCGCCGGCGCGCTGGCGCTGGCGGATATCCTGAGCTGGTCGCTGGTCTACGCCATCATGGCGGGGTTCGTGGCCGTCGGCATCCTGGCGACGCTGATCGCCGACGAGCCGATCAGCCGCCGCCCGCCGCCGCCGCGCCGGGCGCTGGCGTTCCTGCGCCATGCCACCATCGATCCGCTGCGCGATTTCACCAAGCGCAAGGGGTGGTTCCTGATCCTCGTCTTCGTCATCCTCTATCGCTACGGCGATGCGGTGGCGGGCGCGATGGCCAACCCGTTCTATGTCGATCTCGGCTTCACCGGGATCGAGATCGCCAGCGTCACCAAGGTGTTCGGCGTGCTGATGGTGATGGCGGGCGTGTTCGTCGGCGGCGTGCTGGTCGCCCGGCTCGGCATGGTGCGGGCGCTGGTGGTGGGCGGTGTGCTCCAGGCGGTCACCAACCTCACCTTCGCCTGGCTCGCCACGCGGGGGCACGATCTCACCGGTCTCACCGTCGCCGTCGGCGTCGACAGCTTCGCGGGCGGGCTGGGGTCGGCGGCGTTCGTCGCCTACCTCTCGGCGCTTTGCAACATCGCCTTCACCGCCACGCAATACGCGCTGCTCACATCGCTGATGGCGTTCGGCCGCACGGCGCTCGCCTCCGCGTCGGGCTTCCTCGCCGAGGGGCTGGGGTGGCCGAGCTTCTTCGTCGCCACCACGCTGCTCGCGGCGCCGGCGCTGCTGCTCCTGTGGTGGATCGCCAAGGACGACGCCGCCGCCGGTGCCGCCTTGCGCGACCCGCCGCCGAAGGGCGAGGGCGACGGGTAGGGGCCTCAGATCAGGTTGGCCGCGATATCCACCAGCAGCGCCAGGTTGATCGAGGCGAAGAGGAACGAAAAGATCGCGTGGAAGGTGAGCCAGTGGCGAAAGCGCTTGCTCACCACCGCGACGTCGGAGGCCTCGAACGTCATGCCGGCGCAGGTGGCGAAGTAGAGGAAATCGTAGAAATCCGGCGCGGGATCGTCGGGAAAGCGCAGCCCCGCCTCGCCCGCCTGGCGCAGCCCGCCATAGTACATCTTGGTGTAGCGCACGGCGAAGGCGGCCTGAATCGCGAACCACGTGGTCAGCACCGTGCAGGCCCCGAGCAGCAAATGGATGTAGCGCGACAAGGCGACCTCGCCGTGCGCCACATGCAGCACGAAAACGCTCGCCATCACCGATGCCATGGCGCTGGTGACGAGAAACAGGGCGAACCACGGCCCCTTGATGTCCACCCGCTCAGCCCAAGCTTTGATTTCCCTACCGTTTCGCCGCCCGACGGTGCGGAACACGAGGGCCAGCTCGCTGGCGATGGCCAGCAGCCACGCCGCCGACAGGCGCGAGGCGAAACTCACCGAGCCCGGCGCGAGCGCCAGAACGGAAAGGCCGACCGCCAGGGCGATCAGGACACGATATTTCAGGACGTGGGACCAGCGGATTCGCAGCGGCAGCATCGAGGGTATCCAGCGGCAGACGCCCGAACGGTGGCGGACGGGGGCGCTGGGCGCAAGTCGCGCAATGCCGCGAGGCTCGATGTGTGCGACGTGCGAGGTTACACGGGGACGAAATGGGAGGAACCAGGATGATCATCGTGCGCATTGCGGCCATTGGTGCCGCGGTCTGCCTGTGCGCCGCGGCGCAGGCCGCCTCGCCGTCGTTCGACTGCGCCAAGGCGCAATCGGACGCCGAGGCGCTCATCTGCCAGGACGAGGCACTGGCCACGCTCGACGGGCGGCTGGCCGACCGCCTTGCCGCCGCGCAGCAGAGCGCCGAAGGGCGCGACACCGGCGCGCAGGAAGCGGTGGACGAACTGCAGGCGTCCCAGCGTGGCTGGCTCGCCGGGCGCGACGATTGCGGGACGGCGGGGACGGCGGACGACCTGCGCGCCTGCGTCGAGTTCGCCTACCTGAGGCGCGAGGGCCAGCTGGTCGCGCGGTACGGGCTCGAAGCCCCGTCCGCGGCGGCCACCTACGAATGCGAGGGCGACCCCGCCAACGCGGTCGTCGTGTCCTTCTACGACACCGAGCTCCCCTCGGCGCGCGTCGGATATGGCGGCGAGGTCGCCACCGCGTCCCTGGCGCCGTCCGGATCGGGCAGCCGCTACGAGGGCGATTCCGGCCTCTCCTTATGGCTGAAAGGCAACGATATGCGTTTCGCCTGGCGCGGCGGCGAAGAGATGAACTGCACCACCCCGTAGGGGGAACGCAAAGCCTGCTCAGCAGTTTTTCTGTCGGAGCAGGAGGTCGAAATGGCGGCTGGCATGTCGAGCCAGTGTCTCGAGACGCTCGTCGACGAGATCGCCGACGCGGGGGAACACGATGCGGTCACGGTGGGAGAGATCTTCGACACCGTGGGCAACCGCTCCGGCCTGACCGGCGGAACCGCCACCGCGAACGTTGGCGACCACATCGATCTCGTCCTTCTTCTCCACGGTCAACAAGGGCGCATAAGCGGCCTTGGCGAAGTTCTCGTGGCTGAAGTAATTTTCGAAGTCGCGATTG
>JAUIJH010000271.1 GCA_030431335.1 Alphaproteobacteria bacterium | reverse complement strand
CGGCACCATCGACGACGCGGCCGGCGAGGCGTTCGACAAGACGGCCAAGCTCCTCGGCCTCGGCTATCCAGGCGGACCGGCCGTGGAGGCGGCCGCCGCGGCGGGCGACCCGCAGCGCTTCGCCTTCCCCGTGCCGCTGTTGAAGCGCGCCGGTTGCGACTTGTCGTTTTCGGGCCTCAAGACGTCGGTGCGCGTGGCGGCCCGCAAGGCCGAGCCGCTCAGCGAGGCGGACGTCGCCGACATCTGCGCCGGCTTCCAGGCGACGGTGTGCGCCCTGCTGCGGCGCAAATCGATCCGCGCGCTGGAGGCGTTCGAGGCGCTCGCCGCGGTGCCGGCGGCGGCCTTCGTGGTGGTGGGAGGCGTCGCCGCCAACCGGGCGCTCCGGGCCGAGCTGGAGGGCGTCGCCACGGCGGCGCAGGTGCCGTTCATCGCCCCGCCGGTCGCCCTTTGCACCGACAACGGCGCGATGATCGCCTACGCGGCGCTGGAGGGCCTGGCGGCGGGAACGGCGCTCGACGCCGAGACGCGCGTGCGCTCGCGCTGGCCGCTCGACGCGGCGGCGCCCGTCCTCATCGGCGCCGGCAAGCGCGGCGCCAAGGGCTGAGCCCGTTCGCTCACACGTGCTGGCCGCCGTTGACGTGGATCTCCGCGCCGGAAACGTAGCTCGACGGCGCGCTGCAGAGGAAGAAGATGAGCTCGGCCACCTCGCTCGGCGCCCCGAGCCGGCGCAGCGGAATGTCCTCGATCATGTTCTCGGTGCCCGGCGACAGGATCGCCGTGTTGATCTCGCCCGGTGCGATGGCGTTGACGCGCACGCCGAGCGGCCCGAAATCGGCCGCCATTTCGCGCGTCAGCGAGGCGAGCGCGGCCTTCGAGGTCGAATAGGCGGCGCCGGCGAAGGGGTGGACGCGGCTGCCGGCGATGGACGACACGTTGACCACCGAGCCGCCGGCCACCTGCAGTTCGCGCCTGAGACCGCGCGCCAGCATGATGGGGGCGAAAAAGTTCACCTGGAACACCGTGCGCCAGACGTGCATCGGCGTATCGATGGAGTTCAGCCGGCCGCCGTCCTCGCCCTTGGGGCTGATGCCGGCATTGTTGACGAGCGCATCGAGCCGGCCGCCGTTGGCCTCCAGCCGGTCGCGCATGTCGGCGATGGCGGAGCCGAGGTTCTCCGGATCGGACAGGTCCACCTGGATGTGGTCCGCCTCCCCGGCCGGCCAGGGGCACTTGTCGCCGGCAAAAGGGTGCCGCGAGCAGGTGATGATGCGCCATCCCGCCTGCGAGAAACACTTCACGGTGGCGTGACCGATGCCGCGGCTTGCGCCGGTGAGGACCAGCGTCTTGCGTTCGTCCATGTCGCGTCCTCCAAGATCCGCCACCCATATAGGAGAGGCACGGGCGGCGTCCCTGTATTTCTCGGCCGGACGCCGCGGCCAGCGCCGAGTCCGACCTCGGACGGGAATTGTCGCACATGGTGCTTCCCGCCAGCGCCGATCGGCGCTAATTGGCACGCCATGATGCAATTTCCCCCGATGGACTATTCGGCTGCCACGGGTTTCGGCGGCAACACACTCGACCGCATGTCGGAGCGGCGCGAAGACGCGCCCTTCATCGCCTCGATGCGCGAAAGCGCCGCCGCGCGTGTCATCCTCATCGCCGACGACCTGCTCGTCATGGGCACGGGCGCGGTGGTGCTGCACTCCCGCGCCGTCGGCGAAGCGCTCGGCGCGCTGTGGCACGAGGCGACCTTCCTCGGCGTCGACAAGGTGGGACCGGTCTTTGCCGCCGCCGTGCCGGCGCCGGCCGAGGGCGCGCCCTACACGCTGGAAAATCTGCGCGCGCTCGCGATCCAGGACGTGGTGCCGCTCGACGTGCTCGGCGCCGTCGCGCAGGCCCGCAGCCTCGTCGGCTGGCACGCGCGCCACGGTTTCTGCGCCAATTGCGGCGCCCCGACCCACCCCGGCCCGGCCGGGATGCGGCGCGATTGCGAGGCGTGCGGCGCCACCCACTTCCCGCGCACCGACCCCGTGGTGATCATGCTCGCCGTCGACGGCGATCGCTGCCTGCTCGGCCGGCAGCGGCGCTTCGTGGAGCGTAGCTATTCGTGCCTCGCCGGCTTCATGGAGCCGGGCGAGACCATCGAGGCGGCGGTGCGGCGCGAGATCTGGGAGGAAGCCGGCGTCGTGACGCGGCGCGTCGCCTACCACGCGAGCCAGCCCTGGCCCTTCCCTTCCTCGCTGATGATCGGCTGCTTCGCCGAGGCGGTCTCGCTCGACATCGAGCCGCGCGACGCCGAGCTGGAAGACGTGCGCTGGTTCGACCGCGCCGATATCGGGCCGATGCTGGACCGCACCCATCCCCAGTTCATCGCGCCGCCGGCGGTCGCCATCGCCCACCACCTGTTGCGCGCCTACGCTCGCTACGGTGCCCCGGCGATGCCCGCCGATGCCGAAATCCCGGCCTAGCTTTCGCCGAGGTTGCACGCTTAGATTGATTTAGCTACACCTCATTTCCTCACCCGCGGCGCCGCCCGCCACGCCCTGACCCCTTGCCGGACAGCCCGATGGACCTTTCGAGCCGCAAAATCGCCGTTATCGGCCTCGGCTACGTGGGGTTGCCGGTGGCCGTGGCGTTCGGCCGGAACCGGCCCGTCGTCGGGTTCGACACCAACCCGGCACGGATCGCGGCTCTTGGCGCAGGCGAGGACGTCACCGGCGAGGTGTCGCGGGACGAGCTGGCCGCTGCCGGCCACCTGACACTCTCCTGCGATGCGGCGGACCTCGCGGACTGCGGCGTGTTCATCGTCGCGGTGCCGACGCCGGTGGACGCGGCCAACCGGCCCGACCTCGGCCATCTGGCGGACGCCTCGCGCACGGTCGGCCGCGCGCTGTCGCCCGGCGGCGTGGTGGTCTACGAATCCACCGTCTATCCCGGCTGCACGCGCGATTTCTGCGGACCGATCCTGGCCGACGCGTCCGGCCTGGCACTGAACGAGGGCTTTTTCCTCGGCTACAGCCCCGAGCGCGCCAATCCCGGCGACAAGACCCATCGCCTCGCCAACGTCGTGAAGGTGACGGCGGGGTCGACGCCCGAAAGCGCCGCGGCCATCGATGCGCTCTACGGCGAGATCGTGCCGGCCGGAACGCACCGCGCCGCCTCGCTGGAGGTGGCGGAGGCCGCCAAGGTGATCGAGAACACGCAGCGCGACCTCAACATCGCCCTGATGAACGAGCTGTCGATCATCTTCAACAAGCTCGGCCTCGATACGGCGGACGTGCTGGCGGCAGCGCGCACCAAGTGGAATTTCCTGCCCTTCACGCCGGGGCTCGTCGGCGGCCACTGCATCGGCGTCGACCCTTATTATCTCACCCATCGCGCGCAGCAGGCCGGCTACCACCCGGAAGTGATCCTGGCCGGCCGGCGCATCAACGACGGCATGGGCGCCCATGTGGTCGACAGGGTGATGCGGCTGATGATGCAGCGGCGTATCCCGGTGGTGGGCTCGCGCGTCCTGGTCATGGGCCTCGCCTTCAAGGAGAATTGCCCGGATCTGCGCAACAGCCGGGTCATCGATGTGGTTCGCGAGCTGCAGGCGCTCAACGCGGAGGTCGACGTGTGGGATCCCTGGGTGGCCGCCGAGGACGCGGCGCGCGAATACGGCCTGACGCTCCTCGAAGCTCCGCCCGAGCCCGGCGCCTATGACGCCGTCGTCCTCGCGGTTGCCCACGAGGAGTTCAAGGCGCTGGGGCCGGAGCGGGTGCGTGCGCTCCTGAAGCCCGGGGCAG
>JAUIJH010000088.1 GCA_030431335.1 Alphaproteobacteria bacterium | reverse complement strand
TCGCGGGCGTGTTCGCGGCGGCGATCGGCTTCGTGTCGCTGCGCCGCACGGGCATCTACTTCTCGATCCTGACGCTCGCCTTCGCGCAGATGTGCTACAACCTCGCCTACTCGGTGCTCACCCCCATCACCAACGGCGAGACGGGGCTGCGCGTCCTGCGCGACGATCCGCGCTACCTCGACGCCGCCTTCGGCAATGCCGAGGTCGCCGTGCCGCGGGCCGACTTCTTCGGCATCACCATGACCGGGATGACCGGTTTCTGGATGAGCGCCATCTGCCTGATGATCGCCTTCTACATCGCCTTGCGCATCACCCGCTCGCCCTTCGGCATGATGCTGCGCAGCATCAAGTCGAACCAGACGCGGATGAACTACACCGGCATCAACACGCGCCCCTATACGCTGATCGCCTTCGTCATCTCCGGCATGTACGCCGGGCTCGCGGGGGGGCTGCTCGCCATCGTCGACCCGCTCGCGGGCGCCGAGCGCATGCAGTGGACCGCCTCGGGCGAGGTGGTGCTGATGACCATCCTGGGCGGCGCCGGCACGCTGATCGGTCCGTTCATCGGCGCCGTCATCATCAAGTATTTCGAGAACATCTTCTCCTCGCTCGGCGAAGCGAAGCTGCACGACATCTTCGCATTCGTGCCCGACGGCGCGCAGGACTTCGTCGTCACCGTGGTGGCGCCCTTCGTCGGCGAGGGCTGGCACCTCACGCTCGGCATCGTCTTCATGCTCGTCGTGATCTTCCTGCCCGGCGGCCTCATCGAAGGCTTCCGCCGCATCGGCCGCAGTATCCGCGGCAAGTCCAAGGAGGGCTGACCATGATCGGCAACGCGGTCCTCCACGTCGCGGACGTGCAGAAATCCTTCGCCGGGCTCAAGGCGCTGTCGGACATCGATCTGCAGATCGAAGAGGGCAAGACGCACGCGATCATCGGCCCCAACGGGGCGGGCAAGTCGACGCTGCTCAACGTGTGCGTCGGCCGCATCCCGCCGGACGAGGGCGCCGTGGTCTTCAAGGGCCAGGTGATCACGGGCAAGAAACCCTACGAGATCAACCAGCTCGGCATCGCCCGCGTGTTCCAGACGCCGGAGATCTTCCAGGACCTCACGATCCTGCAGAACGTGATGGTGCCGGCCTACGCCAAGCGCGACGGCCCCTTGCGCCTCAACATCCTCAGCGCGCTCGACAGCGACACCGACATTCGCCTGGAAGCCGAGCAGGTCCTCGAAGACCTCGACCTCGCCGACAAGCGCCATGCCGACGCCTCGGCCCTGTCGCGCGGCGACAAGCGGCGCCTGGAGCTCGCCATGTGCCTCGTCCAGCACCCGAGCCTCCTCCTGCTCGACGAGCCCACCGCCGGCATGAGCCGCCTCGACACCAACCGCACCATCGAGATCCTGCAGCGCATCAAGCAGCGCGGCATGACCAAGGTGATCATCGAGCACGACATGCACGTCGTGTTCTCGCTGGCCGACAAGGTGTCGGTGCTGGCGCAGGGCAAGATCATCGCCGAAGGCACGCCCGAAGAGGTGCGCGCCAACCCGGCCGTGCAGGAAGCCTATCTCGGAGGAGCCCACTGATGGCCGATGCCGCCAACACCGCCTGCCTCGCGACGGGCGCGGGCGGGGGTGCCCGTCCCGCCGCCGGGGTCGCCGGCACGCCGTTCTTCTCCTGCGAGGACGTGCACGCCTACTACGGCGAGAGCTACATCGTGCAGGGCGTCTCGTTCGACGTGTACGAGGGGGAGGTGATCGCGCTGCTGGGCCGCAACGGCGCCGGCAAGACCTCCACCTTGCGCACCATCGCCCGCGCCGACGCCCCGCAGCTGCGCCGCGGCGCCATCCGCCTCGCCGGCCACCAGCTCGACAAGATGAACGCCTACCAGGCCTCCGCTTGCGGCGTGCAGCTGGTGCCGGAGGACCGGCGCATCATCGCCGGCCTCACGGTGGAGGAGAACCTGCGCCTCAGCCAGATCGCGCCGCCCATCGGCTGGTCGATCGAGAAGGTGTACGAGCGCTTCCCCCGCCTCGCCGAGCGGCGCAACCAGGAGGCCATCACCATGTCCGGCGGCGAGCAGCAGATGCTGGCCGTCGCCCGCGCGCTCTGCCGTGACATCAAGCTCCTTCTGCTCGACGAGCCCTACGAGGGCCTCGCCCCGGTGATCGTGCAGGAGATCGAGCGCATCGTCGGCGAGATCAAGGCGCTCGGCCTCACCACCATCATGGTCGAGCAGAACGCCATCGCCGCGCTCAACCTCGCCGATCGCGCCATCATCATGGACATGGGCGAGATCGTCTTTACCGGCACGGCCGCGGACGTGCTCGCCGACAAGAAGCTGCGCGAGGAGTATCTCGCCGTCTAGGCCGTCTGGCTCGCGCGCGTTGCCCCACGCCGCTCCGGCGCATCGGGGCGCGCGTTCCCGCTGGCGCTCCCCCGCCAAAACGCTGCGGACCGGCCGGCCGCCCCGTGCCGGCGCCGGCCACGGCGCTTGCATTGCGCCCGGCACCATCCCAAAGTCCCGCAAGGGTCGGCGCCCGCGCATCGGGCGCCCGGCGCCGCCCGGAGGACCTCCCGAGTGGCCGCACCCACCCTCCCCCTCATCTTCGACGGACACAACGACCAGCTCTCGATGCTGAACGCGCGCGGCGCGGAGCTCGCGGTCAAGCGGTTCACCCACAACCCGCACGCCGCCATCGACCTGCCGCGCGCGCGGGCGGGCGGCTTCGCCGGCGGCCTCTTCGCCGTGTGGATCCCCTCCCGGGAGGCGGCCGCGCTCGACTATAACGGCATGGCCGAGGCGCCGTTCGACATCCCCCTCCCGCCCGAGGTGCCGTTCGCCGACGCGGTGCCGGAAGCCTTCGCGCAGATCGCCATCCTCATCGCGCTGGAGCGGGCGGGCCACCTGCGCATCTGCCGCACCGCCGCCGCAATCCGCGCCGCCATGGCCGAGGGCATCATGGCCGCCGTCCTGCACATGGAGGGCGCGGAGGCCATCGGGACCGACCTTGCCGCGCTCGACGTGTTCCACGCCGCGGGCCTGCGCTCGCTGGGGCCGGTCTGGTCGCGCCGCAACGCCTTCGGGCACGGGGTGCCGTTCCGCTTCCCCTCCTCGCCCGACACCGGCCCCGGCCTCACCTCGGCCGGCAAGGCGCTGGTGCGCCGGTGCAACGCGCTTCGCATCCTCGTCGACCTCTCCCACCTCACCGAGGCCGGCTTCTGGGACGTCGCGAGCCTGTCGGACAAGCCGCTCGTCGCCTCCCATTCCAACGCCCACACCCTGTGCCCGACGGCGCGCAACCTCACCGACCGCCAGCTCGCCGCCATCGCCGAGACGGGCGGGCTCGTCGGCCTCAACTACGCCACCGCGTTCCTGCGCGTGGACGGCTCGATGCGCGCCGACGTCCCGCTCGAACGCCTCATGCAGCACCTCGACCACCTGATCGACAGGCTGGGCGAGGACGGCGTCGGGCTGGGGTCGGACTATGACGGGGCGGTGGTGCCGCAGGACATCGCCGGCGTGGAGCATCTGCCGCGCCTGCGCGCCGCCATGGCCGACCACGGCTACGGCGCGCCGCTGATCGAAAAGCTGTGCCACGCCAACTGGCTGCGCGTGCTGGAGGCCACCTGGGGCGGCTGAGCGGCCCCTAAAGGCAAGGTGGCGACGTGATCATCGTCCTCAACGGCTATCCAGGCGTGGGCAAATCGACCGTCGGCCGCGCCCTTGCCGCCACGCTCGGCGGCCGGTTGCTGGACATCCACTCCATCTACAACGTGGCCTTCGCGCTCACCGAGTTCGGATCGCCGGAATTCGTCGATACGGTCGAGCGGGTCGAAGCCATCGCCCACGGCCTGATCCGCAAGCTGCCGCTCGGGACGCCCGTCGTCCTGACCACCGTGCTCGCCGGCGGCGGCGAGCTCGGCCGGGCCGAATGGAGCCGCATCGTGGCGCTCGGCCGGGACAGGCCCCCGCTCCTGGTGGTTCACATCGCGTGCGACCTCGACGAGAACATGCGGCGGATCCAGTCGCCGCAGCGCGACGACAAACGCAAGCCGCGCGATCCGCAAATGGCGCGTCGCAACCAGCTGAGCGGCAAGCCGCTGGCCGGGGCCGACGCTGCGCACCTCCTCAAGCTGGACACCACCGCGATGTCCGCCGATCAGGCGGCCGGGGCCATCGCCCGTTGGATCTCCACCCTCGCGACGGATCGCGATCTCTGAGCCCCACCGCGACGGCTCGCGGCCGCTGAGCCCCGCCGCGACGGGTCGCGGCCGCCGGGCTCGAAGCGGACGCTCGTGGCGCTGTCGCCGGGCCGGTCGCGGCCGCCGGGGCCGCGCGGCCCCAAGGGTCAGATCGTCGTCAGCGTCCAGGCCACCACGTCGGCCGCGAGGCGTTGCGCGGCCTCGTTGATGCCCACCGCCGCCGCTTCCGCGCTGTCGCCGGACATCGGCACCACCGCGGTGAAGATGCGGTCGCTGATCACCCGGCCGTTGGAATCGTCCAGCAGCTTGACCGCCACTTCCACGCGCGCCCGGTCGGCCTCGTAGGTCTCGGCCTGGAAGGCCCGCACCTCGGTCACCACCTGGTAGTTGATGAGGAGGCTCTGCCCCGGCAGCCCCACCGCCTTCACCCGCCCCGTGTTCTGGAACGTGTCGAGCAGCATGCGCTGCAGCACCTTGGGCGCCGAATCCTCCAGCGCCACCGAGGGGTAGTACGACAAGGTGATCGCGGTCGGCTTGACGGCGATCTTGTTGCTGTTGAGCGCCTCCAGAGCCCGCGGCTCCGGCACCAGGATCTGCGCCGTGGTGCCCCCCGGCGCCGGCGGCGAGGACACCGCCGACAGCTGGTAGATCGCTTCGATCTTGTTCGAGTTCGAGCAACCCGCGAGCGCGAACGCAAACGCAAGGGCCATGCACAGACGGGCGGCCACGGTCCTCATCGGCGCTGCGGCGTGTAGCGGGGCCCGTCCGGCCCTCCGAAGATGACCCTGCTCGGGTCGCGATCAAAACTCGACACTGCGGTCTCTATCGATGACAAAGTGCTACGACCTTGGTTCATCAGGGCCCTCAGATCGTCAAGCCCGCCCTGGCTGAAGCGGCCGAGACCGGTGGCGATTTGTCCCGCTCGTGACGCAAATGCTGCAGCCACCTCGCCGACATCGCGCGCCGCGACGCTGATGTTGCCGATCATGCCCTGCACCGGCCCGTCGAGCAGCGCGTTGATCCGCTGCACCACCACGTTCACCTGCTGCGACGCGCCTTCCAGGTTCGCCCCGATCCGCTTGGCCTGGTCGAGGATCTCCTTCAGCGTGCCGTCCGAGCCGCCCAGGGTGCCGAGCCCGTCGGCCAGCCCCTTGGCGGCCTGGGTCGCGTTGTCGATGGCCGCGCCGATCTCGCCGGACCGCGAGCCGATCGTCGCCGCCACCGTCTTCACGTTGTCGACGATGTCGTTGATCGCCTGGGCGTTTACCGCGCTCACGGTGTTGCGCACCGCGTCGAGCGCGCCGTCGGCGCTGTTGATCAGCCCCTCGATGCGCGGCCCCGCGGCGCTCAGGTTGCCCGCGAAGGAGGCCGCGTCGTCGATGATGCGCTGCACCGCGTCGGTGCGCTCCGCCACCGCCGCCGACACCTTCTGGATGTCCTGCGCCGCCTTGGACGCGGAGGCGAGGATCGAGGTGATCTCGCCCTCCGCCCCGCGCAGCGAGGCCGTCAGCGAGCGCGCGTTCTCCACGATCTCGGCCACCGCGTTGGGGTCGATGGCGCCGAGCGCCTCGCTCGCGTTGACGATGCCCGGGCGCGCCTCGGCCAGCATCGCCGGCAGGGCGGCCGCGAACTCGCGGGCGTTGGTGAGAGCCACCTGGGTGTCGTCGAGGATGGTCGTCACCTTGCCCATCTCGCTCGACAGGCGTGTGGCGATGTCGGCCGCCCCCTCGCTCGCCTTCTCCACCGAGGTGACGATGCCGGCAATGCGCGGCGCCTCGGCCCCGGCGGCCTTCGCCACCGCAGCGACGCCCTCGACCGCCTCACGCACCGCGTCCGGATCGATCGCCGCCAGCACGTCGGAGATGTTGGCGATGCCCGGCTGCAACGTGTCGGCGAAGCCCGGCAGCGCGTCGGCGAAGCGGCGCACCGAGGCGACGCTGCCCTCGGCCCCGTCGATGATCTCGCCGATCTGCGGCATGCGCTGCGCGAACGCCGAGGCGATCGCCTCGATGCGCACCGCCGCGCCGCTGGTGCTCTGGATCAGCGTCCCGATTGCCCCGCCCTGCTCGGACAGGACCGAGGCGAAGGTGGCGATATCGGTCTGGATCTTGGCGATCTCGTCCGCGCTCAGCGCTTCCAGCACCGTGCCCACGTTCTCCACGCCCGGCTGCAGCGAGGTGAGGAGCTGCGGCAGGCCGTCGGCGAACTGGCGCACCGGCGTCATCGCGCCGTCCGCCTGGTCGATGATGGAGCGGATCTTCGGCGCGCTGTCGGCCAGCGAACCCGCCAGCGTGTCGATGCTGCGCGCCGCGCCCGAGGCGTCCGTCACGAGGCCCGAAATCGCCTCGCGCTGGGCCGCAAGGGTGTCCATCAGCGCCGAGGCGTCCGCCACCATGCCCTCGACGGCCTTGGGGTCGATCGCCTGCAGCACTTCGGAGACGTTGGCGACGCCCGGCTCGAGCGTGCCCATCAGCTTCGGCAGCGTCGCGGCGAACGTCTGGACGTCCTGCGTCGTCTTCTCGGCGCCGTCGATGATGGTGCCGATCTGGGGCATGCGCTGGGCCAGCGAGGAGGCGATGGCGTCGATGCGGCGGATCGCCGAATCGGCCCCCGTCACCAGCGACGCGATGTGCGCGTCCTGCTCGGCCAGCGCGCCGGCGAAGCGGTTGGCGCTCGCCACCATCTCGCCCACCGCCTTGGGATCGATGGCGTCCACCACCTCGCCCACATGGTCGACGCTGCGGCCGACGGAGGCGACGATATCGGGCGCCGTCGCGGCGGCTTCGCGCAGGCTCTTGATCAGCGCGCCGCCGTCCACCAGCGCGGCGTCGATGGTCTCGCTGCGCTTCACCAGGCTTTCGCTCAGGGTGGCGATGCTGGTGGCGGCCTGGGTCGAGGAGGTGATGAAGCTGTTCAGCGCCGGCATCTGGTTGGCGAGGTCGCTGACGATCGTGTCCGCGTTGGTGACGATGGATTCCACCCGCTGCGGCGTGATCGCGCTGATCGCGGCGCTGAACTGCTCGATGGCGGGCGCCGTGCTGGCCACGGCCTTGCGCGCCTCGGTCATGAGCGCGCCGAGCCCGTCGAGCGCGTCGCCGATGTCCTGGCGCCGGGCCGCGATGGTCTGGGAGACGTCGCGCAGGTCGGTCGAGATCGCGGTGGTGTTGTCGATCAACGTGCCGATCTCGGTGGCCTTGGTGGCGAACACGCCCGTCGCGGCGCGCACGTTGGCGACGATGGAGCCCACCGCGTCGGTGTCGACGCTCGCGGCCACGTCGCGCACCGCCGCCACGGCCTCGCCCAGCGTCTTGGCGGTGTCGTCGAGGCGGGAGACGAGCCCGTTGACGACGCCGACGATCTGGCGCGCATCGGTGGCGACGTCGGGCAGGGCGCCGCTGAAATCCTGAACGTTGTTGACGATGGTGGTGACCGCGCTCGGCTCGATCGCGCCGAGGATCGAGTTGGCGCGATCCACCACGCTGGTGATCTGCGGCGCGGCGGTCGCCACGGCCTTGCCGGCGGCGGCGATGTCGTCGATCAGGCCCGAGACCTTGGGCGCGGCCGTGTTCAGCGTGCTGGTGAGCTCGGAGACGTTGGTCACCACCTCGTCCAGCTTGCCGCGGTTGGTGGACAGGAAGCCGTTCACGTCGTTGAGCGTGGTGTTCACCCGCTCCAGCACGCTCTGGACCGAATCGAGCACGTTGGTGAAGGCCGAGGTCTCGGCGCGGATGGTCGGAACGGTGTCCTCGTCGCCGGTGGCGAACAGGCTGGGCGATTTCTCCTGCCCGCCCGTCAGCGAGATGTAGGCGACGCCCGTCAGGCCCTGGAAGCCGAGCTTGGCCACGGTGTCGGTCTTGATCGGCGCGTTCTGGGAGATGCGCACGGTGGCGATCACGTCGTCGCCGCCGCCGGGGGCGAAGAAGAGCTGCGTCACCTCGCCGACGCGGATGCCGTTGAACAGCACCGAGCCGCCCGTCGACAATCCCGTCACCGGTTCGGTGAAGATGATGCGCACCTGGGCCGTGGCGCCCGGTTCGGACGATTTGTAGAGCCAGTAGAGTGACCCGAGCAGGCTCAGGAACACCACCATCACGAAGGCGCCAATGGCGACGTAATTGGCACGCGTTTCCATGCTACAAACCTATCCTCGCCGCGGCGTGCCGGAACACCATATCGTTAGTGCCTGAACGGGGCGTTGTCGGGCGCCCGCTCGTCGTTGACGAAGCGCCGGCCGCGCTCGCCCTTGAAATATTCCTGGATCCAGGGGTGATCGTTCTCGAGCAGCTCGTCGACGGGCCCGTTGGCGATCACTTTCTTGTCCGCGAGGACCGCCACCCGGTCGCACACCGCGTACAGGCTGTCGAGGTCGTGCGTCACCATATAGACGGTCAACCCCAGCGTATCGCGCAATCCGGCGATCAGCGTGTCGAACGCGGCCGCGCCGATGGGGTCGAGGCCCGAGGTCGGCTCGTCGACGAACAGGAGATCGGGGTCGATGGCGAGGGCGCGCGCCAGCCCGGCGCGCTTGATCATGCCGCCGGACAGCTCGGACGGCAGCTTGCCCGCGGCCAGGCGCGGCAGGCCCACCATGTCGAGCTTGAGCAGCGCCAGCTCGTCCATCAGCTTCTTGGACATGTCGTAGTGCTCGCGCATCGGCACCTGGATGTTTTCCAGCACCGTCAGCGAGGAGAACAGCGCGCCCATCTGGAACAGGACGCCGAAGCGCTGCTCGATGGCCTTCTGTTCCTCCCCGGAAATCTTGTCGATGTCCTGCCCGAAGATGCGGATGGTGCCGCCCTGGCGCGGCACGAGGCCCAGGATGGCCCGCATCAGCACCGACTTGCCCTGCCCCGATCCGCCGACGAAGCCCAGGATCTCGCCGCGCCGCACGTCGAGGTCGAGGCTGTTGAACACCACGTGGCTGCCGAAGGCGACGCGCGCGCCGCGCACCTCGATGATGTTGTCCGGCGCGTTCGCCTGCTCGGGTGCCTTCGCCGTCTCGTGCTTCATATGCCCACCGCCGCGAAGAACACGGCGAAGATGCCGTCCACCACGATGACCAGGAAGATCGCCTTCACCACCGAGCTCGTGGTCTGGCGGCCGAGCGATTCGGCGCTGCCGCCCACCTTCAGCCCCTCGACGCAGCCGATCAGCCCGATGATCAGCGCCATGAACGGCGCCTTGGCGATGCCGATGTAGAACTCCAGCGGCGTCACCACTTCCTTGAGCCGCTGGATGAAGAGATCGGGCGGGATGCCCAGGTACGCCCACGTCACCAGCGCCGAGCCCACCAGCGCGGCGAGGTCCGACAGGAAGGCGAGGATCGGCATCGCGATCATCAGCGCGATGAGGCGCGGCACCACCAGCACTTCCACCGGGTCGAGCCCCAGGACGTGGAGCGCGTCCACCTCCTCGCGCATGCGCATCGAGCCGATCTCGGCGGTGAAGGCCGAGCCCGACCGGCCCGCCACCAGGATCGCCGCCAGGAGCACGCCCAGTTCGCGCAGGATGAGGACGCCGGCCAGATCGATCACGTAGAGGTCGGCGCCGAACGTCCGCAGGTAGAAGCCGGCCTGCTGGCACACGATCACGCCGATGAGGAAGCTCATCAGCATCACGATGGGCACCGCGCCGCGGCAGGTGCGGTCGAAATGGGACAGGATCGAGATGTAGCGCAGCCGGTGGAAGGCGGTGAAGGCCGTCGCCAGGCGCAGCCCGAACACGCCGAGGATGGACAGGAGCGCCACCGCGTCGTGGCCCACCATCGTCATGGTGCGCCCGGTTTCCATCAGCGCGCGCACGAACAGGTAGGGCCTGCGCTCGCGCTCCTGCGGCTGCGGCACGTGGCTCTCGATCTCGCGCAGCAGGAAGGAGAGCTGGTCGCTCATGTTGGCGATGTCGACCAGGCGCCCGTTATACTCCAGCCGCCCCCGCTCGCGGTGGATCACCCACGCGCCCATCGAATCGACGCGCCCGATCTGCGCGAGGTCGAAGATCACCCGCTTGGGCGGCGTGCTGCCCAGCGCGCCGATCGCGGCCTCGGCGCCGCGCGCGCTGCCCACCGTCCAGTCGCCGATGAACCGAACGGTCATCGTCTCGCCGTCGCGCGCCGTTTCGATCGCCGGCCGTGTGGAAGGTGCGTGTGCGTCCATCGCCTCGAAATGTTCCGTCAGTATGTTAGGTGTACGGACTTGAGCCCGGCGCGTCACCTTATGTGCCACGGGCGCCTCAACGCCGCCCTAACACTATGGCAAAAACCGCACAGCTTGGATCGCCCGCCTATGGAACTCTCACGCCCCTACCTGCTCTTCCTCGGCGACGTGCCCGACGCGCTCGCCGCCAAGACCGCTCTCGGCATCGTTGACTGGCGGCGCGACTGGTGCGTCGGCCAATGGCGCCTGCCGGGCTGCAACGCCGACACCGGCCTGCCGGAGATGACCGCCGCGGAGGCCGTGGCGGCCGGCGCCAAGACCATGATCATCGGCGTCGTCAACGCCGGCGGCAAACTGCCCGACCATTGGGTCGACAGCATCGTCGAGGCGATGGCCGCCGGGCTCGACGTCGCCGCCGGCCTGCACCAGCGCCTCGGCGCCGTGCCGGCCATCGCGGCGGCGGCCGCCAAATACGGGCGCACCCTGTCGGACGTGCGCCATTCGGTCGAGCGCTTCGAGACCGGCAAGGGCACCAAGCGCGCCGGCATGCGCCTCCTCACGGTCGGCACCGACTGCTCGATCGGCAAGAAATACACCGCCCTCGCGCTCGAGGCGGGGATGCGCGCGGCCGGCATCGACGCCCGCTTCTGCGCCACCGGGCAGACCGGCGTGTTCATCTCCGGGCGCGGCGCCGCCATCGACGCGGTGGTGGCCGATTTCATCTCCGGCGCCGCCGAGTGGCTGTCGCCCGAGACCGAGCCCCACGTGTGGCAGGTGGTGGAGGGCCAGGGCTCGCTGTTCCACCCCTCCTTCGCCGGCGTCTCGCTCGGCCTCCTGCACGGCTCGCAGCCGGACGCGTTCGTCGTCTGCCACGAGCCCACGCGCACCACCATGCGCAACGTCAAGACGCCGCTGCCCACCATCCAGGAGGTCATCGACATGACCGTGGCCCTGGGGCGCCTCACCAACCCGGCGATCCGCCCCGTGGGCATCGCCATCAACACCCATGCGCTGGGCGAGACGGAGGCCAAGGCGACGCTGGAAGCCGCCGCCGCCGCCCACGACCTGCCGGCCACCGACCCGGTGCGCTTCGGCGTCGCCAACATCGTCGACAAACTAAAAGCGGAGTTCAGCCTTTGAGGACCTTATCGGCCCGAGCGGAGATCTTCCCGATCCGCGGCTCCTTCCGCATCTCGCGCGAGGAACGCACCGAGGCGAAAGTCGTCGTCGCCGAGGTCAGCGACGGCACCCACACCGGCCGCGGCGAGTGCGTGCCCTATACCCGCTACCGCGAGAGCGTCGAGGGCGTCTTGGAGGCGATCCGCGCGATGGCCGACGCGGTCACCAACGGGCTCGACGTGGAGACGCTGCAGAGCGCGATGCCGCCGGGCGCGGCCCGCTGCGCCCTCGACTGCGCCCTCATCGAGTACGAGGCCAAGGCGGCCGGCCAGAGCGTCGCCGACCGTCTCGGCATCCATCCGGGGCCGCTCACCACCGCCTACACCATCTCGCTCGGCGAGCCGGACGCGATGGGCGAGGCGGCCAAGGCGGCCATCGACGAGGGCCACAAGCTGCTCAAGGTCAAGCTCGGCCACCCCGCCGCCGACGAGGCGCGCATCAAGGCGGTGCGCGCGGCGGTGCCGGACGCGACGCTGATCGTCGACGCCAACGAGGGATGGAGCGATTCCACGCTGCTGCGGCTGATGTCGGCCTGCGCCGAGGTGGGCGTCGCCCTCATCGAGCAGCCGCTGCCGGCCTCGCGCGACGGGGTGCTCGCCACCATCTCGCACCCGGTGCCGATCTGCGCCGACGAGAGCGCCCACGTCACCGACGGCCTGTTGAAGCTCAAGCCGCGCTACGACGCGGTCAACGTCAAGCTCAACAAGACCGGCGGCCTGACAGAGGCGCTCAAGATGGTGAAGGCGGCCAAGGAGGCCGACTTCAAGGTGATGGTCGGCTGCATGCTGGGCACCTCGCTCGCCATGGCGCCCGCCATCTACGCCGCCCAGAACGTCGATTATGTCGACCTCGACGCGCCGCTCCTCCTGTCGCGCGACCGTCACGACGGCCTCACCTACGAGGGCGCCACCGTCCACCCGGCCACCTCCGCGCTGTGGGGCTGACCGGACCTGCCATGCCATCCCAAGAGAACCCGCCCCAAGAGAACCCGCCGATGTCCGACCCCGCGCAGCCCCCCGCCATCGTCGCCGAAACGGTCGGCGCCATCGGCCTCGTGGGCATCGACAACCCGCCGGTCAACGCCGTCTCCCACGCGGTGCGCGAAGAGCTCCTCGCCGCCGTCACCCGCCTCGGCGCCGACCCGGCGATCCAGGCCATCGCCCTTTACGGGCGCGGCCGCACCTTCATCGCCGGCTCCGATATCCGCGAGTTCCGCGCCCCCTCCAAGCCGCCCCTCCTCACCGAGGTGTGCAGCGCCATCGAGGCGTGCGCCAAACCGGTGGTGGCGGTGATCCACGGCACGGCGCTCGGCGGCGGGCTCGAGGTCGCGCTCGCGGCCCACGCCCGCGTCGCCCTCGCGGGCACCGTCGTCGGCTTTCCCGAGGTCACGCTCGGCGTCATCCCCGGCGCGGGCGGCACCCAGCGCGCGCCCCGCCTCGCGGGCATCCCCGCCGCGCTCGACCTCATCACCACCGGCAAGCGCATCGACGCCGAGGCCGCCCGCGATCTCGGCCTCGTCGATCTCGTGGTCGGCGAGGGCGAGCCGCGTGAGCTCGCGCTCAAGGCCGCCGCCGACGCCCTCGCCGGCGCGCTTCCCGTGCGCCGCACCGGCGAGCTCGCCGCCCGGCCGGACGAGGCCGCCCTCGCCGCCGCCACCGAGGCCCTCGCCCGCAGCGCGCCCAACCTCTTCTCCCCGCACCGCACGGTGGAGGCGGTCGCCGCCGCCACCGGCCCCCTCGCGGCGGGCCTCAAGCGGGAGCGCGAACTCTTCGAGGCGTGCCGCGCCAGCCCGCAGCGGGCCGGCCTCATCCATGCCTTCTTCGCCGAGCGCGCCGTCGCCAAGATCCCCGAGGCCAAGGCGGCGCCGCGCCCCGTCGCCGCCATCGGCATCGTCGGCGGCGGCACCATGGGCTCCGGCATCGCCACGTCGGCCTTGCTGGCGGGCCTCTCCGTCACCCTGGTGGAGCGCGACGAGGCGGCGCTGGAGGCGGCCCGCGCCCGCATCGCCGCCAACCTCGACGGCGCGGTCAAGCGCGGCAAGCTCACCGCCCAGCGGCGCGATGCGATCCTCGCCGGCGTCTTGCGCGGCGCCACCGACCTCGCCGCCCTCGGCGAGGCCGACCTCCTGATCGAGGCGGTGTTCGAGGACATGGCGGTCAAGCGGGAGCTGTTCGGCCGGCTCGACGCGATCGCCAAGGCGGGCGCGGTGCTGGCCACCAACACCTCCTATCTCGACGTCAACGCCATCGCCGCCGCCACCGCGCGCCCGGCGGACGTGATCGGCCTCCACTTCTTCTCCCCCGCCCACATCATGAAGCTCCTGGAAGTGGTGGTGGCGGACGAGACCGCGCCCGAGGTGGTCGCCACCGGGTTCGCGCTCGCCAAGAAGCTCGGCAAGATCGCGGTGCGCGCGGGGGTTTGCGACGGCTTCATCGGCAACCGCATCCTGTCGCACGACAAGAAGGCGGCCGAATATCTGGTGCTCGACGGCGCCTCGCCGGCGCAGGTGGACGCGGCGCTCGAGGCGTTCGGCTTCGCGATGGGCCCCTTCGCCGTCTCCGACCTCGCGGGCCTCGACATCGGCTTCATGGAGCGCAAGCGCCTCGCCCCCACGCGCCCGGCGGCGGAGCGCTACAGCCGCGTCGCCGACCGCCTGGTCGAGGCCGGCGCGCTCGGGCGCAAGACCGGCCGCGGCTTCTACACCTACGAAGGCAAGTCGCGGGCGGAAAACCCCGAGGCGCTGGCCATCATCGCCGAGGAGCGCGCGGCGGCCGGCCTCGCGCCGCGCACCTTCGGCGCGGACGAGATCGTCGCCCGCTACATGACCGCGATGATCGCCGAGGCCGCCCGCGTCGTGGAAGACGGCACGGCGCTGCGCCCCATCGACGTCGATGCGGTGCTCCTGTTCGGTTACGGTTTCCCCCGTTTCCGCGGCGGCCCGCTGCACCACGCCGACACGGTCGGCGCCGCCGAGCTCATCGCCCGCATCGAGGCCTACGCCGCCGAGGACCCCCATTTCTGGCGCGTCCCCGCCATCCTCGCCGACATGGCCGCCAACGGCTCGACCTTCGCCGCCCGCAACGACTGAGCGCGCACCAAGGGCTGCGGCGAGGTCAAGGGGCCGCCCGCAGCCACGCGCAGGCGAAGCCGAGCATGGCGAGGACGGGGCGCAGCCTTCACCCCTTGACCTCGCCGCAGCCCGTCCCACCGTCGATCAGGGTTTCAAGTCAGTTGCCCGAAGGGCGTCTGATCTTGGAACCCTGCCCACCGGCGAGGTGGAGGGAGCGCGAGGGGGGAACCCCCCTCGCCTTTAAAAAACAATGCCGGCGCAAAGCGCCGTCCGCCTCTTCTCCCACCCCCCGCTACTTCGCAGCCGCAGCCGCCACGGGCTCCCCCGCCCGCAGCACGAACAGTTCGGCCCCTTCGGCCACCTGGTCGCCCGCCGCCGCGTTCACCGCGTCCACCACCCCTTCGGCGGTGGCTTTCACGGTGTGCTCCATCTTCATCGCCTCGATGGAGAAGAGCCGGTCGCCGGGGCGCACGCGCTGGCCGGGCGTCACGTAGATCGCCACGATGCGCCCGTGCATCGGCGCCTTGGGGTTGCCGCCGGCCTCCGGCTCGAGCGCGCGGGCGAGCTGGTCCACCACGCGCACCCGCGCCGCGCGGCCCGCCTCCACCGCGAACGCGTCGCCGCCCGCGTGGACGATCCACACCGCCTGCGGGTCGCCCGCCACGCCGTCGACGCTGACGCGCGTGCCGGCCGCGTCCGACACCACGCGCGCCGCGCGCGTCGCGCCGTCCACCTCCAGCGCCACCTCTTCCACCGCCTCGCCCGCAATGCGGAAGCCGTCGGTCGCCGCCCACGGGTCGCGCCAGGCCGCCGGGCCCGGCGCCGCGGCCTCCTGCGCGCCGGCGATCAGCGAGGCCGCCGCCCCGGCGATCGCCGCCTGCGAGACCGAGCCCCCCGTCAGCGCCGCGATCGCCTTTTCCACGAAGCCGGTGTCGTGCGTGCCGGCCACGATGTCCGGGTGCGTCACCAGCGCGCGCAGGAAGGGCAGGTTGGTGCGCGGGCCGATGGCGATGGTCCCGTCCAGCGCCGCCGCCATCTTGGCGAATGCGGCGGCCCGGTCCTCGCCCTCCACGATGATCTTGGCGATCATCGGGTCGTAGTGCGAGTTCACCGTGTCGCCGGCCTCCACGCCGGTGTCGACGCGCACCCCGTCCGCGAAGCGCAGCACCTCGATCCGCCCGGCGGAGGGCAGGAAGCCGTTGTCGGGGTCCTCCGCGTAGAGGCGCACTTCCACCGCATGGCCGCGCGGCTGGCGCGGCTCGCCGGACTGGGGCAGCGCCTCGCCGGCGGCCGCGCGCAGCTGCCATTCCACGAGGTCGATGCCCGTCACCGCCTCCGTCACCGGGTGCTCCACCTGAAGGCGCGTGTTCATCTCCATGAAAAAGAACCGATCCGCCGCCAGCGCCCCGCCGCCCTCCACGATGAATTCCACCGTGCCGGCGCCGACATAGTCCACCGCCTCGGCCGCCTTCACGGCCGCCGCGCCCATGGCGGCGCGCAGTTCGCGGGTCATGCCGGGGGCGGGCGCCTCCTCCAGCACCTTCTGGTGGCGGCGCTGCACCGAGCAATCGCGCTCGTGCAGCGACACGGTGCGCCCGTGCGTATCGGCGAACACCTGGATCTCGATGTGGCGCGGGTTGGGCACGAAGCGCTCGATCAGCACCCGCTCGTCGCCGAACGCGGCCTTCGCCTCGCGCCGCGCGGCCGCCAGCGCCTCGTCGAAATCGATCACCTTGTCGACGCGGCGCATGCCCTTGCCGCCGCCGCCCGCGACCGCCTTGATCAGCACCGGATAGCCCACCTCGTAGGCCTTGCGCTTCAGGAAGCCGGCCTCCTGGATCTCGCCGTGGTAGCCGGGCACCACCGGCACGCCCGCCCGCTCCATCAGCGATTTCGCCTGCGCCTTGGAGCCCATGGCGCGGATGGCGGCCGGCGGCGGGCCGACGAAGACGAGCCCCGCCGCGGCGCATTTTTCGGCGAACTCCGCGTTCTCCGACAAGAAGCCGTAGCCGGGGTGGATCGCCTCGGCCCCCGTCTCGCGCGCGGCGTGGACCAGGCGGTCGCCGTCGAGGTAGGAGCGGCGCGCGTCGGCCGGGCCGATCAGCACCGCCTTGTCGGCGTGGCGCACGTGCATTGCCTCCCGGTCGGCCTCCGAATAGACCGCCACCGTCTCGATGCCCATGCGACGCGCGGTGCGCATGATTCGCACCGCGATCTCGCCGCGGTTCGCGATCAACAGCCTGCCGAACACGGAAAATCTCCCTCAATCGCTGTCCGCAACGCTTCGGTGCGCGCACGCGCCGCACGCGCCGGCGATTCGCCTTGCGGGTCCCGCCTTGGCCGGCAAAATACGCCCGCGCCACCGCCACGGGGGCGGTTATGGCGCGTTTGCCACCTTTTCCAATGCAAACTGCCCGCGAACACGCACGCGCGCCCACCCATGCCTTCACACCCTATGCATCAACAACTAGTCTGTGCTAGCGCGAGTGCGGTGAAAAAATACGGGCTGAATGATGTCGGAAGGCGAAGACACGGACGGGGTCAACGTCCGCAAATTCCGAGCCCTCTTCCTGTCGGACGTTCACCTCGGCACACGTGGCTGCCAGGCTGAGCTGCTGCTCGACTTTTTGCGCCATCACGAAGCGGACAAACTCTACCTCGTCGGCGACATCATCGACGGATGGCGCCTGAAGAAGACCTGGTACTGGCCGCAGACCCACAACGACGTGGTGCAGAAGATCCTGCGCAAGGCCCGCAAGGGCGCCACCATCGTCTACCTGCCCGGCAATCACGACGAGTTCCTGCGCTCCTATCTCGGCACCCATTTCGGCGGCGTCGAGGTGGTCGATTCGGTGATCCACGAGGCGGCCGACGGGCGCAAGATGCTGGTCATCCACGGCGACCAGTTCGACGTGGTGGTGCGTCACGCCAAGTGGCTCGCCTTCCTGGGCGACTGGGCCTACGTCACCACGCTCGCCGCCAACACCTGGATCAACCTGATCCGCCGGCGCCTCGGCCTCACCTACTGGTCGCTGTCGGCCTGGGCCAAGCTCAAGGTCAAGAACGCGGTGTCCTTCATCGGCCAGTTCGAGCAGGCGCTCGCCTCCGAGGCCAAGCGCCGCGGCGCCGACGGCGTGATCTGCGGCCACATCCACCACCCCACGATCCACGACATGCACGGCACCCGCTACGTCAACACCGGCGACTGGGTGGAAAGCTGCTCGGCCGTCGCGGAAACCTTCGACGGCGAGTTCGTGCTGATCCGCTGGACCCGTCTCACCCGCACGGCGCCCGAGCGCGCTCTCGCCCAAAGCCAGGCCCACGCCGCATGACCACGCTCGCCCTCGTCTCGGATGCCTGGCATCCCCAGGTCAACGGCGTCGTGCGCACGCTCGATACCACCCGCGTCGAACTCGAGAAGATCGGCATCGACGTGGCGATGATCACGCCCGAGCCCTACCGCACGATCCCGATGCCCACCTATCCGGAGATCCGCCTCACGGTGGCGCGCCCGCGCACCATCCACCGCGCCATGGACGAGGCGGCGCCCGACTACGTGCACATCGCCACCGAAGGCCCGCTCGGCATGATGGCGCGCACCTGGTGTCGCCGCAACGGCATCGGCTACACCACCAGCTACCACACGCGCTTTCCCGAATATATTCGCGCCCGCTTCCCCGTGCCGCTGTCGTGGAGCTACGCGCTGGTGCGCAACTTCCACAACGCCGGCGTCGGCTGCATGGTCTCCAACGCCACGCTGGAGACCGAGCTCGCCAGCCGCGGCTTCCGCCGCCTGGTGCGCTGGGTGCGCGGCGTCGACACGGACGTGTTCAATCCGCACGAGCCGCCCTCGCCGGATCTGGCCCACCTGCCCCGCCCGATCTTCATCTGCGTCGGGCGCGTGTCGGTGGAGAAGAACATCAAGGCCTTCCTGGAGCTGGACCTGCCGGGAACCAAGGTGGTGGTGGGCGACGGCCCGTCGCTGGCGCCGCTGCGCGCGCGCTTTCCCGACGCGGTCTTCACCGGCAACAAGGAAGGGCGCGAGCTCACCGCCCACTACACCGCCGCGGACGTGTTCGTGTTCCCCAGCCTCACCGACACCTGGGGCCTGGTGCAGATGGAGGCGCTCGCCTGCGGCGTGCCCGTCGCCGCCTTCCCGGTGATGGGGCCGATCGACGTCATCGCCGATTCGGGCACCGGCGCGCTCGATTGGGACCTCGCCAAGGCCTCGCTCGCCGCGCTCGACATCCCGCGCGATCGCTGCCGCGAATACGCCATGTCCTTCTCCTGGGAGTCCAGCGTCCTGCAATTCTGGGAAAACCTGCAAAACGCCAACGCACGGATGCTGCAAGCCGCATCCGCCTGAAGGATCCTCCATGGACCCCGTCGCCGCGCTCGCCGACCACAAGCAAAGCCTCGCCGACTTCCACCTGCGCCGCGCCTTCGAGACCGACCCCACGCGCGCCGAGCGCTTCTCCATCGCCGACGGCGACCTCCTGTTCGACTATTCCAAGAACCGCGTCACCGATGAGACGGTGGCGCTGCTCGTCGCGCGCGCCGAGGCGGCGGAGCTGCCGGCCTGGCGGGCCAGAATGTTCGCCGGCGAGCGGATCAACACCACCGAGGATCGCGCGGTCCTGCACGTGGCGCTGCGCAGCCCCGGCCCGTTCGTCGTCGACGGGCGGGACGTGTCGGGCGATGTCGCCGAGGTGCTCGGCCGCGTGCTCGCCTTCGCCGACGGTGTGCGCTCGGGCGCCATCGCCGCGTCCGACGGCGCGCCCTTCACCGATGTGGTCAATATCGGCATCGGCGGGTCCGATCTCGGCCCGCGCATGGCCGCCCGCGCCCTGTCGCCCTACCGGGGCGGCGGTCCGCGCGTCCACTACGTCGCCAACGTCGACGGCGCCGACATGGCCGACACCCTCGCCGGGCTCGATCCGGCCCGCACCCTCTTCCTCATCGCCTCCAAGACCTTCACCACCCAGGAGACGATGACCAACGCGGCCACCGCGCGGGCGTGGATCGTGGCGGCGCTGGGCGAGGCGGCCGTCGGCGACCACTTCGCCGCCATCTCCACCGCCGTCGACAAGATCGCCGCCTTCGGCATCGCCGCAGACCGCGCCTTCGGCTTCTGGGACTGGGTCGGCGGGCGCTATTCGGTGTGGTCGGCCATCGGGCTGTCGGTGGCGATCGGCATCGGCGGCGACAATTTCAGGGCCTTCCTGGCCGGCGGGGCGGCCGCCGACGCGCATTTCCGCGAGCGCCCCCTCGCCAACAACATTCCCGTGATGATGGGCCTCCTGGGCGACTGGTACCGCACGTTCTGGGATTTCCGCACCCAGGCGATCCTGCCCTACGACCAGCGCCTGATCGAGTTCGCCGCCCACCTCCAGCAGGTGGACATGGAATCGAACGGCAAGCGCGTCACCCGCGACGGCGCGCCGGCGGCCGGGTCCACCGGGCCGGTGGTGTTCGGCGAGCCCGGCACCAACGGCCAGCACGCCTTCTACCAGCTCATCCACCAGGGCACCGACGTGATCCCGTGCGATTTCCTCATCGCCGCCGAGCCGCACGAGGCGCTGTCGGACCATCACGCCAAGCTGGTCGCCAACTGCCTGGCCCAGTCCCAGGCGCTGATGCGCGGGCGCACCCTGGAGGAGGCGCGCGCCCAGCTCCTCGACAAGGGCGTCGGCGAGGCGGAGGCCGATGCGCTCGCCCCGCACCGCGTGTTCCCGGGCAACCGCCCCTCCAACACCCTCGCCTACAGGAAGCTCGACCCTTTCACGCTGGGCAAGCTGCTCGCCCTCTACGAGCACAAGGTCTTCGTGGAGGGTGTGCTGTGGGGCATCAACTCGTTCGACCAGTGGGGCGTGGAGCTCGGCAAGGAACTCGCCAGCGGCCTGCTGCCCGCCGTCAAGGGCGAGGCCGCCGCCGATGTCGACAGCTCCACCGCCGCCCTCCTCGCCTACCTCGCCGGCTGATGGCGCGACGGGGTTCGGCCGGGAGCCGCGTAGCGGGAGCGGCGAGCGGCGAGCGGCGAGCGGCGAGCGGCGAGCGGCGAGCGGCGAGCGGCGAGCGGCGAGCACGGCGTGTTCCCCGGCAATCGCCCCGTCCAATACTTTCGCCGGCTGATAGGGCATCCAGGTGCAGCCGGGAGCCATCCAGCATAGCGGGCGCGGCCCGCGCCACGCCCGCGTGGTTCCGGACGAGCGCACTTCCGCCCCCATCGCCGACTTGAAGCCCTTCAATCTCGGCAAGCTGCCCGCCTTCTACGAGCACAAGGTCTTCGTCGAGGGCGTGCTGTGGTCCATCAACTCGTTCGACCAATGGGGCGTGAAGCTCGGTAAGGAGCTCCCCAGCGGCCTTCTGCCGGCCGGCAGGGGCGAGGCCGCCGCCGATGTCGATTCCTTAACCGCCGCCCTCCTCACCCACCTTGTTGACTGACCGTGCGTCCAGACTGTGTCGGCGCCCGCCCTATCCCATCGGCATCGGGAACGGAACGAGCTGACGGAGTATTCGGCGCGGCCGAAAGCCAGCGCAGCGGGCGCGGGCTGCGCCATGCGCC
>JAUIJH010000087.1 GCA_030431335.1 Alphaproteobacteria bacterium | reverse complement strand
ATCGACACGTCGAAGAGGTCGCGCAGGATGTTGCCCAGGTCGTCCGTCTTGGCCGCCAGGAACGCCTCGAAGCGCCCCTGCGGCAACAGCACGATCTGGCGGAACTGCTCGGCGCCGTAGCCCAACAGGTCGTTCACCGCCGTGCGCACCACGCCGGTCTTGCGCTCGGCCATCACCTTGCCCGGATGGTCGCCGTCGATCGCCTCCAGCGCCATCCCGGTCGCGTCGAACAGCCACGCCTCGTGCGGATCGCGCGTCTCGCCGTTGCCGCGCTGCTTGGGGCGCGACTGCTCGGGCCGCCGGCGCACCACATAGCGCCGCTCGCCGATGTCGAAGACGAACTCCACCTCCGTCGGCACGGCCGGCTCGGCAAGGTCGGAGCGCAGCGAGACGGTGTCCTGGTCCACCCGCGCCGCCTCGCCGAACAGCGCGAACGTCATCGCGCTGAAGATGGTCGACTTGCCCGCCCCGGTGCGCCCGTAGATGCCGAACAGCCCCTCGCGCACGGCGGCGCGGAAATCCACCACCTCGCGCCCCGCGAACGGCCCGAACGCCTGCATCGTGAGGCGGACGGGCCTCATGCCGCGTCTTCCCGCTGCAAGCCGTGCAGCTCGCCGGCGACCAGCGCCCACTCGTCCTCGCGCAGCCGCTCCTCGCGCACGTGGCGCAGGAAATCGTCGATCACCATGATCGGGTCCGACAGGCTCGCATTGGCGGCCGGGGCCGACTTCGCCTCCGGCGCCTTGAGATCGCGCGCATAGACGAGCTGGCACGCGTTGGGGAACACCTCGCGCAGGCGCCGCATCGGGTCGATGCGCGGGTGCTCGTCCATCAGCTCCGCGCGCACGAAATCGGCCGACGGCGCGCCCTCGATCAGCTCCGCCAGCATCCCGCGCAGCACCCGCACGCCGCGCCGGGGCACGAAATCCACCGTGCGCACGCCGGCGAGCCCGTCCGCGCCGATGTCGACGACGGCCATCGATTTCGCCCCGCCCGCCTCCTCGAACGAGAACGCGAGCGGTGCGCCGGCATAGCGGATGCGCGCCTCGCCCACCGCCTGCGGCCGATGGAGATGGCCGAGCGCCACGTAATCGGCCTCGCCGAACACGTGCGGGCGCACCGTCTCCACCCCGCCGACGCGCGCCAAGGGCCGCTCGCCCTCGCTGCCGCACCCGCCGGCGACGAAGGCATGCGCCACGATCACCCAGCGCGTGCCCTGCGGCACCCGCGCGCGCGCCGCCTCCACCTGGGCGGCCAGCACATCCTCCGGGTTGGCGATGGTCTCGTCGCCGAACGCCTCGCGCGCGGCGCCCTCGAAGCCGAACGGCAGCGCCGAGAAGGCGACCGGGCCGTGCTCATCCACAAGGATCAGCGGCTCGGGCGCCCCGTCGAGCGGTCCGGCGATCAACGCGCGGCGCGAATCGGGCATGATCGACATGGCGCCGATGCGGTCGGCCGAATCGTGGTTGCCGGCGATCATCACCAGCGCCGCCCCGGTCTCCCGCGCCACCCGGCCCAGAAAGCCGTTGAACTGGCGCACCGCGCTGGCCGGCGGCGCCGCCCGGTCGAACACGTCGCCGGCGATGATGAGAACGTCCGCCCGCTCCTCCTTCAGCGTGGCGAGGATCTGGTCGAGCACCGCGGCGTGGTCGTCGTCCAGCGCGATGCCGTTGAACTGGCGCCCCAAGTGAAGGTCCGCAGTGTGGAGGATCCGCATCGCACCCACCCGTATAATTTCTGTACGTGTAATTTCTAGATGGACAGCCCCCGACGCGTCAAGCTAACTTCGCCGCCATGGCCTTCGACGACCTCAAACATCCACAGCGCCAGCGCCTGGTGTTCCTCGACCGCTGCCTCACCTGGCGCGGCACGGCCAACCGGCGCGACCTGCTGGAGCGGTTCGGGATCTCGCCGGCGCAGGCGGCGCTCGATTTCCGCCTCTATCTCGCCCGCGCCGGCGCGGCGGCGCCGATCTACGACACGGCGCGCAAGGCCTATGTCGCGGCGCCAGGCCATCGCCCGCTCGCGCCCGCGAGCCTCACCGATGCGTTCGACATCCTGGCGGGCGAGGACGCGGCGCTGCCGGTGCCGCGGCGCGATGCCGACCCCGCCCTCATCGCGCCGCTCTACCAGGCGCTGAAGGCGGGCCGGGCGCTGCACATCCAGTACACGTCGATGGTGTCGGGCGCGGACGACGGCCAGTTCATCGCGCCGACCGCCTTCACCTCGGACGGCGAAACGGTGCATCTGCGCGCCTATTCGTTCAAGCACGCCGCCTACCGCAACTATCTGCCGCTGCGCATCGGGCGGGCGAGCACGTTCGCGCTCAAGGAGCTCGAAGAGCCGCTCCCCTTCGACAGGGATTGGCACACGCTGGCGGCCATCTCGCTGCGCCCCAAGACGGGCCTCAACCCGGCGCAGGCCGAGGCGGTGCGGCGCGAATACGGCTTCCAGGGCGAGCACCTCGTGGTCACCACCCGCAAGGCGCTGGAGTTCTATTTCGACCGCCGCTGGGGGCTCGACCTCGCGGCCGCCCGCCTGGAACGCGCCGCCACCCGCTACGTGCCCGTCGCGGAGGCGGACCTCGCCGAGCCGGTCCCCGCCGCCGCCGGCCACGCGCGAGCGTGATGAAACCCTCCCTCTCCGAAGGGGTTCTAGACATGAACCTCAAAGGAGATATTCGATGACCACCGGTCACGACATGAAGGAAAAGTTCTGGGACGCGCTGGACGACAGCCCGTTCGTGATGCTCGGCCTCGCCGGGGTCGACGAGGCGCACACCCAGCCGATGACCGCCCAGTTCGACGACGACATCCCCAACCGGATCTTCTTCTACACCAATGTGCAGAACCGCCTGGTGACGTCGCTGTCTTCCAGCCACCGCGCCATCTTCGCCTATTCGTCCAAGGGGCACGACCTGTTCGCCTCCGTGCACGGCACGCTGTCGCTCGGCAACGACCCGGCGCTGATCGACAAGTTCTGGAGCCCCGTCGTCTCCGCCTGGTACGCGGACGGCAAGGACGACAAGAACCTCGCCTTCCTGCGCTTCGATCTCGGCGAAGCACAGATCTGGAAGGCCGGCACCGGCGAGTTCCTGCACTACATGGCCAGCGCCCTGCTGCGCGGCTCCGCCGAAGACGCCGCCAGCAAGGACGTCGCCCGCGTCCGCTTCTAGTCCCTCACCAACTGGCGCGCCGAAAGGGATGCGGCGAGGTCCAGGGGCCGCCCGCCATCCGCAAAGCGGATTTTGGCTGGATTTGATGCCCAACAGCGGAACACCGCTGTTGGGTGCCACGCGCAGCGAAGCGAGCATGGCGAGGACGGGGCGAAGCCTTCACCCCTTGACCTCGCCGCAGCCCGTCCAAGCCTGGAAGCAGCGGCTCCAGCCCGTCCCGAAGGGACACAAGGGCTGGACCCCTGCCCACCGGCGAGGTGGAGGGAGCGCGAGGGGGGGACCCCTCGTAACCATCAAACAATGCCGGCGCAAAGCGCCGTCCCCCCCTCACCCCGTCAGCGGAAAGTGACACGCGCTGGTGTGGCCCGGCGCGGTGCCGTGGGGCGCGAGCGCGGGGTCCTCGCGGCGGCACACTTCCTGCGCGCGGGGGCAACGCGCCGCGAAGGCGCAGCCTGGCGGCGGGTCGTAGGGGTCGGGCAGCTCCGTCTCGGCGTCTTCGGGCACGGCGAGGCGCCGCCCAGGCGCCGGTGCGCACGACAGGAGCAGCGCCGTATAGGGGTGCTGCGGCGCGCCGTACACCGCCCGCGCCGGGCCGATCTCCACCACGCGGCCGAAATAGAGGATGGCGACGCGCTCGCTCACCGTCTCCACCACCGACAGGTCGTGGCTGATGAAAATGTAAGTGAGCCCGAGCCGCGCCTTGAGCTCGGCCAGCAATGCCAGCACCTGCGCCTGCATCGATACGTCGAGCGCCGACACCGGCTCGTCGAGGACGAGGAGGTCGGGCTCGGCCGCCAGCGCCCGCGCGATGCCGATGCGCTGGGCCTGCCCGCCCGACAGTTCGTGCGGGTAGCGCTCCAGGAAGGCGGCATCGAGGCTGACCAGTTCCATCAGCTCTCCGAGCCGCCGCGCCCGCGCCCGCCGGCCGAGCCGCGCCAGGCGCTTCAGCGGCCCCGCCAGCGCGTCGCGCACCCGCTTGCGCGGGTTGAGCGCGGCGGCAGAGTCCTGAAACACGTACTGCACCCGCGACAGCCGCTCCCCCTCCCCGGCGCCCGCCAGCGCGATCGTGCCCGTGCTCGGCCCGTCGAGCCCCACGATCATGCGCGCCAGGGTGGACTTGCCGCAGCCCGATTCGCCGACGATGCCCAGCGTCTCCCCCGCCTCCACCTGGAGCGAGATGCCGCGCACCGCATGGACGGCCGGGCGCGCGGCGCCGAAGAGAGTCCGCCCGCCGCCGAAGGTGCGCGTCACGCCCTCGAGCGTCAGCACCACCTCGCCCATCACGCGCCCCACACGGGGTGGAGGCAGCGCACCGCCCGGCCCTCGGCAAGCGGGCGCATCGCCACCGGCGCCGCGCGGCAATCGGCCTCCACGCGCGCGCAGCGGTCGGCGAAGGCGCAGCCCGGCGGCGGCTCGGCCAGCGAAGGCGGACGGCCGGGGATCGCCGCCAGCGCCCGGTCCGGCTCGCCCAGCACCGGCACGCACGCGATCAGTCGCTCGGTATAGGGATGGGCGGGCGCGGCGAGCAGCGCCTCGGTCGGCCCCGTCTCCACCACCTCGCCCGCGTACATCACCGCCACCCGGTCCGTCACCGCCGACACGACGCCGAAATCGTGGGTGATGAACACCACCGCCACCGTCTCCTCCCGCCGCAGCCGCGCCAGAAGGGTCAGGATCTGCGCCTGCACCGTCACGTCGAGCGCGGTGGTCGGCTCGTCGGCGATCAGGACGTCCGGCGCGTTGGCGAGCGCCATCGCGATGCCGACGCGCTGGCGCATCCCGCCCGACAATTCGTGCGGGTAGGCATCGAGCCGCCGCTCCGCGCCCGGAATGCGCACCAGGTCGAGAAGCTCCACCGCCCGCGCCCGCGCCGCCTTGCGGCCCACCGGCCCGTGCGCGCGCAACGCCTCGATAATCTGGGTGCCGACGGTGAATTGCGGGTGCAGCGTCGACAGCGGGTCCTGGAACACGTAGGCCACCGCCGCCCCGCGCAGCGCCCGGATCTCCCGGTCCGGCAGGGTGAAGAGGTCGCGCCCGGCGAGATAGGCCGCGCCCGCCTCGATGGTCGCCGGCGGCGAGGGGACGAGCCCCATCACCGACATCGCGGTGACCGACTTGCCGGAGCCCGATTCGCCCACCACCCCGAGGCACTCCCCCTCGGCGACGTGAAGGTCCACCCCGCGCACCGCCTCCACCTTGGAGGCGCCCGCGCCGAAGGTGGTGCGCAGCCCGGCGATCTCCAGCAGCCCGTCGCGCGGCGGCGGCGGCGCCTCGCGCCGCGCGATGCGGGCGCGCGCGCCGGGCCGCGCCAGCGCGCCGGAGCGCAGGCGCGGGTCGAGCACGTCCCGCACCCCGTCCCCCACCAGGTTGATGCTCATCACGATGACGAAGATCATCACCCCCGGAATAACCGCCACATGGGGGGCGTTAAAGAGGACGGTGCGCCCCTCCCCCAGCATCGAGCCGAGGTCGGCGCGGGGCGGCTGCGCGCCGAGCCCCAGGAAGGACAGCCCCGCCGTTTCCAAAATCATCCAGCCCATGGTGGTCGACATGGTGATGACGATCACCGGCATCACGTTGGGCAGCACCTCGCCAAACAGGATCGCCGCGTCGCCCTGGCCCGACAGCCGGGCCGCGTCGACGAACTCGCGCCGCGCCAGCCCCAGCGTCAGCCCGCGCACGTTGCGGGCGAAGAAGGGGATGTTGACGATGGCGATCGCGTAGAGCGCGTTGATCAGCCCCGGCCCCAGCACCGCCACGATGGCGAGCGCGAGGAGGATGTAGGGAAAGGCGAGCACCATATCGATGCCGCGCATCAGCACCGCGTCGACTCGCCCGCCGGCGTAGCCGGCGACGAAGCCGATCAGCGAGCCCACCAGCGCGGCGATCAGCGTCGCCGAAAAGCCCACCAGCAGGCTGACGCGCGTGCCCCACACGAGGCGGGAGAGTGTGTCGCGCCCCAGGGCGTCGGTGCCCAGGAGGTGGCCGCCGGTCAAGGGCCGCGCCAGGCGCTCGGCGAGCGCGGTGGCATCGGGGTCGGCCAGCGGCAGCACCGGCGCGAGCAGAGCCACCGCCACCACCAGGGTCAGGATGGCGAGGCCCCCCGTCGCCAGCGCGTTGCGGCGGAAGAGGCGCCATGTCGACGGGCGGGAAGCGGAGGGGCGGGAGGCAGGCGGGCGGTCCTCGCGCGCCTCCGGCCGGATCGCGTCGGCACTCATCCGCGCAGCCTCGGGTCGATGGCCATCTGCATGAGGTCGGCGGCAAGGTTGAACATGACGTAGGCGGCCGCCACCACCAGCACCCCGCCCTGCACCAGCAGGATGTCGCGCTGGGAGATGGCGTTGACCAGCATCGAGCCGATGCCCGGCCACTGGAACACCGTCTCCACGTAGACCGCGCCGCCCAGCACGAAGCCCGCCTGGATGCCGATCACCGGGATCACCGAGACCAGGGCCGCCTTGAAGGCGTGGCGCCCGATCACGCTCCCCTCGCCGAGCCCCTTGGCGCGCGCGGTGCGGATATAGTCCTGTCGCAGCACCTCCAGCATGGCCGTGCGCGTCAGGCGGGCGATCACGCCGGTCGCCACGATGGCAAGGGTCAGCGCCGGCAGCGCCAGGTGATGGGCGATGTCGAGCGGCCCGCCGCCGCCATAGATCGCCGTCATCCCGCTGGGGGGAAACAGCCGCCAGTTGACGGCAAAACCCAGGATCAGCAGCAGGCCGAGGAAGAAGGCGGGCATCGAGATGCCGATGAGCACGAAGAAGGTCAGCACCTTGTCGGTCGCGCCGTACTGGCGCACGGCGGAAAACACGCCGGCGAGGAGCCCCAGCACGCTAGCGACGACGAGCGCCGTGCCCGCCAGCAGCAGCGTCGCCGACAGCCGCTCCAGCACCTCGTCCAGCACCGGCCGGTTCAGCGAATAGGAGCGCCCGAAATCGCCGGTGAGGATGTTGGACAGCCACACGAAATACTGCTCCGGCAGCGAGCGGTCGAGGCCGAGCTGCCGGTTGAGCCGCTCCACGTTTTCCGGCGTCGCATAGGAGCCCAGGATCGCGGTGGCCGGGTCGCCCGGGATCATCGCCATGATGGCGAACACGATCACCGTCAGCCCCAGCAGCACCGGGATCGCGGCGAGCAGCCGCTTCAGGATCGTCGCCGCCATCTAGCGCCCTGCGCCCGCCGCATGGCGCGGCCTCGCCCGCTCGCCGCCCAGCCGGCCGGCGCCGCTCATCGGAGCGCCTTCGCGAGGCGCCTGGGGGCGATCAGGCGGTAGCTGCGCCGCACCAGCTCGGTGACCTCGCCCCAGTCGGGCTCCCCGTCGAGCCGCACGCCGACCCATCCCTTGTGGCCGACATAAGGCGGGCGGAAGAAGCGGTCGGGGTCGGCGCCGATCAGCATCTCCTGTCCCCCCTTGGCCGCCTTCAGCCAGACCGACACGCGCCCGTCGTCGGCGCGCGGCATGGCGAAGATCTTGTCGCGCACGCGGAAGGTGGGGCCGCCGAAGGTCTCCTTCTCGGTGGCCTGCGGCAGGGCGAGGCAGATGTCGCGGAGCTGTTCGACCGCGCTCACCTCAGGTCTTCGCCGCTGTCCTGCACCGTCGGACCAGACGGTGCGCCTTGCTCTCGCATTTCATCCCCTGCGAAATTCGAACTCCGAACGGGACCGCCCATCGATATCACGGCGGCAGCGGCGATGTCGCTGCCGGGGCGCCCGGCCCCGCCAAGTCCGGCGCGCCGCCGCGGCCCACGCCGGACCCCGGAAAGCTACCAGCGTTTCCCCGAAACCTGAAATGTGACGCAGATCACAGCGATGTTCAGACAGCGTTAATAATTATTGAAGCGCCAGATCTGCACCACCAAGTTGTTTTTTGCGAACAATATTTCTTTTCACAACGCATTTTTGGAGAAAAGTTATGAAAACGCTCGCTGTCATTTTCCTTGCTTTGTTTATCGGGACCACCGGCGTTTACGCCTGTCCGCCCGGCTACACCTCCTGCGGCTCAGCTTCGTGCTGTCCGGTCTGACGGGGGCGCGACCATGCTGAAACGTGCCTTTCAAGCTGGCGTCGCGCTCTGTCTCGCGGCGGTCCTGACCCTCAACCTCGTGGCGTTGGCGGAAGCCAACATGCACGACGTCAGGCGATTGTTCGGCGGCATGCTCGAGCCGCAGAGCGTCAAGGTGGAAGTGGGCGGCCTCTATATGGTCGGCCGCGACGGCAAGCTGACCGACGACATCGTCGTGTGCAGCCCGGTGGCCGACCTCGTGAGGGATCACTATGTGACCAACGAGGGCAAGGTCGACATCACCAACCAACTCGGCGCCAACATGCGCATGATGGTCGGCTTCATGCGCTTCATCGCGATGATGCCGCCGCTGGAGGATGCGGGCGACATCGTCGTCATCGAGGGCCACACGATCCGGATCGACCGGATCCTCAGCCAGCGGCTCAGCGAAGAGGCGCAGGTGAAGCGCTACGTCACCAAGCTGTTCGAGAAGAAGCCCTGGTGCCAGCAGCTCGTGCACGACCGCTGGCAGAACGAAAAGCGGTGCGTGGTGCTGGTCGTCGAGATCGCCTCGGTCCAGACTCGGCAGTTCGGCTACCGCTACAACACCGGCTGCATCATGAAGGACCTCGGCTCCGACAGGGCCGCCTACGAGGGCTTGCCGATGCGCGCGGTCGCCCCGTCGCACCGCATCGCGGAGCACTACAGCGCGATGAAGAACTATCTCGGCATCATCATCGACAACGTGCCGCGTTTTCCGCGGACCGAGATCGCCGGCACCGGCGCCTGATCGCAGGCCGGCCGCCAGTCACCGAACGCGGTGCGCGTCCCACGGGGCGCGCACCTTCGGCTTTCCTGCCTGGCGAACGAGCCGGCTACTCGGCGCTCACCTTCTGCAGCATCAGGAAGAACGAGGGCTGCAGCTTGAAGTTCTTCACGCCCGCCGCCGTCACCGCGTTCTGCTTCCAGTTGGCGACGAACACCCAGGGCGCGTCCTCGTGGACGATCTCCTGCATCTCCTTGTAGAGGCCCGCCCGCTCGTCCTGGTCGGTCGCCGTGCGCGCCTTCTCCAGGAGCGCATCCACCTGCGGGTTGGAATAGTAGCCGGAGTTGAAACCGCCCTTGTCGGGCATCGCGTCCGTGCGCAGCGCCAGGAAGGGGAGCGTGTCGGGGTCGTTGGTCATCCAGGCCATCTCGGCCATGTCCGCCTTGCCCTCCAGCCCCGGGTTCACCTTGCCCAGGAAGGTGTTCCACTCGTACGTCTCGATGGTGGTGGGCATGCCGACCGCCTCCAGGTCCGCCTGGATCGCCGTGCCCATGGCCACCGGCTCCAGCATGCCCGACCCGCCGTCCGTCACGTAGAAGGTGATCGGCGAACCGTCGTAGCCGGCCTCCTCCAGCAGCGCCTTGGCCTTGTCCGGGTCGTAGGGGTACGGCTCAAGCGCCTCGTTGTAGGCCCAGGCGAAGGCCGGCGGCGTCGGCCCGGCGGCGACATCGGCCGTGCCCTGCAGCACCGCCTCCACCAGCGCGGCCTTGTTCACCGCGTAGTTGGCGGCCTGGCGCACGCGCTTGTCGACGAACGGGCCTTCCTTGGCGTTGAGGATCAGGAACCACAGATGCGGCCCCGCCTGCTCGTAGACGGAGAAGGCCGGGTCGTCGCGGAAGGTGGCGAGCGCGTCGGGCGGCGTCTCCACCATCACGTCGATGCCGCCGGCCATCATCTCGGCGAGGCGCGTGTTGCCGTCGGTGATGGGGCGGAACACCACCGCCTCCAGGCCCGGCTCGCCGTCCCACCATTCAGGGTTCTTCTCCACCACCACGCGCGAGTTGGACTGCCACTCGGCAAAGCGGTAGGCGCCGGTGCCCACCGGGTTGCGGCCGAAATCCTTGCCGTATTTCTCCACCGCCGCCGGCGACACGATCAGCCCCGTCGGATAGGCGAGGTTGGACAGGAACGGCGCGTAGGGCTCCTTCAGCGTGAAGCGCACCGTGGCGGCGTCCACCGCCTCCACCTTGGCGATGGAGGAGAAGAAGAAGGCGAGCGGGAACGGCCCCGTGTCGTGGAAGGGGTGGTCCTCGTCGAGCATGCGCTCGAAGTTGAACACCACCGCCTCGGCGTCGAACGGGGTGCCGTCGTGGAAATTCACGCCCTCGCGCAGTTTGAACGTATAGGTGAGGCCGTCGTCCGACACCTCGTAGCTTTCGGCGAGCGAGGGCTCCACCTCCAGCGTACCGTCCTTGTAGCGCACCAGCCCGTCATAGACGTTGACGAGGATGCGGAAGTCGTTGACCGCCGTGACGGCCTGCGGATCCAGCGATTTCGGCTCGGCAATCTGACCCACGACCAGCACGCCGGGCGGGGTTTGCGCAGCCACCGGTCCGGCGAAGAGTACAGCAAGCGCGAGTGCTGCTAAGATGCGATGCATGACGCTTTCCCTTTCGGCGAGACGGGGGCAACGAAGCACACAAGGCAAAGTCAGCACAACCGAAGCCCGCCCGCTAAATCCGCCCCCGCCCCTATCGCATTGAAATAACAGACCAATGAGCATCCAATTTGACTCCGATCGACTGGCGAGGCTGCTCGGGGAGATCAACGCCTTCGGCCACGACCCGGCCACCGGCGGCTACGACCGGCCCGCCTTCGGCGAGGCCGACATGGCCGTGCGCGCCTTCTTTCGCGCCGCCATGGCGGCCGACGGTCTCGCCACCCGCATGGACGCGGCCGGCAACGTGTTCGGCCGCCTGGGGCCGGCCGACGCGCCGGCGGTGATGGTGGGCTCGCACCTCGACACGGTGCCCTGCGGCGGCGCATTCGACGGGGCGCTCGGGTGCGCCGCCGCATTAGAGTGTGTACGTTCTATTCGCGATGCCGGCCTTCCCCTCGCCCATCCCATCGAGGTGGTGGCCACCGCCGACGAGGAAGGCCGCTTCGGCGGCATGCTGGGCAGCCAGGCCATCGCCGGCGCGCTGCCCGCCGGCTGGGCGCATGGCACCACCGACGCCGAGGGCATCCGCCTCGCCGACGCGATGGCCGCCGCCGGGCTCGACGTCGCCGCCTTGCCCAGCGCGGCGCGCGCGCCCGGCTCCGTGCGCGCCTTCGTGGAGCTCCACATCGAGCAGGGGCCGGTGCTGGAGGCGGCCGGCCGCGCCGTCGGCATCGCCACCGCCGTCTCGGGCTGCACCGTCATCGACGTCGCCATCACCGGCGCCGCCAATCACTCCGGCACCACGCCGATGGACATGCGGCGCGACGCCTTCGTCGGCCTCGCCCGGCTCGGCGCCGCCCTGCCCGATCTCGCCCGCGAGCGCGGCGGCCCCGACAGCCGGCTCACCATCGGCCACGTCGCCCTCGTCCCCAACGCCGCCCACACCATCCCCGGCGAAGCGCACTGCACCATCATCGTCCGCGACATCGATGCGGCGCTGATGGACGCCCTCGCCGAGGCGGCGATCGGCCTCGGCGCGCGCGTGTGCGCCGACCTCGGCCTCGCCCACGCGGCCCGCATCCGCAGCCGCCTTGCCCCGGTCGGGCTCGACCCCGCGCTCACGGCCCTTTTCGCCGCCGAGGCCGCCCGCCTCGGCATCGATGCCTTGACAATGCCCTCCGGCGCCGGCCACGACGCGCAGACCATGGCGCGCCTCGCCCCGTCGGGTCTCCTGTTCGTGCCGAGCCGTCGCGGCATCAGCCACGCCCCGGACGAGTTCACCGCCTGGCCCGACATCGAGCGCGGCATGACGCTGCTGGTGAACGCCGTCGGCGCCCTCGCCACGGCCGGAAGTCAATCAAATATCAAATGAGATCAAATTGGGAACAGATTTGTTATGTGTACACTTCATTTTTCAGAAGTTGGAACATAGCCGGAACCGCACCCGGCCGCCCCCCGCATTGTGCAGTTTAGTGCCCAAAAAGAAGCCCGACAAGCATCACACTGCCTGCCGAGCTTCAGTAGGGAGGAACGTGAAGGCTATTGGTCGCCAAGTTTAGCCAGCATCTCTTCAGCTCGCGCCGAGTAGATCGCGAATTCCTGTTCTTCGCGATTGAACGCCTGTTCATCCACGCGAAGCCATTCCGGTGGACCGTCGGCAACGCATCCCGTTTTGCGCAGCGCCGGCCCGATTGCCTTGCAGGGTCGTCCCGCCGGGCCAACCCCGGCAACCCCTTGATGTAAATTTACACATAGCTTTCTTATGTGTTCGTTTTATTGCGTGATTTGGGCGAAAAAACGTTCATCGCGACGGATCGGGCTGGCGCACGGGCCGCGCCTCCCGACCCGCCGGCCCGGCGAAACGCCCGCCAAGCCTGCCGTTTTTCACCAAGGCGCGCCGGCGCCCCGGCATCCCGGCGCTAGTTGAGCGGCGGGGTGTTGCGCAGCGCCGCGGGGTCGAAGGCCGTGCCGCCGCGAATCACATGCACCGGCGCGCCGTAGGCCGAGGCGTCGGCGAGCGGGTCGCCCGCGAACAGCGCAAGGTCCGCCCGCCGGCCCGGCGCGATGGTGCCCAGCTCGTCGGCGAGGCCGAGGATCGCCGCGTTGCCGGCCGTCGCCGCCGTCAGCGCGCCCTCAAGGCCCATCCCCGCCTCCGCCAGCAGCGCGATCTCGCCGCCGATGCCGTCGTGCGGATAGTGGCGCCCGCAATCGGTGCCCACGCCCACCGTCACCCCGGCAGCGATGGCATCGCGCAACGGCCCGCTCTTCATGGCGTAGACGCGCGAGGCGAGGTCCACGAGCTGCGCGTAGTGGCCCGATCCGTTGCGCGCCATGTACTCGTACACGGCGTGGGTCGGCACGATCGCCGCCCCGGCCCGCTTGATCGACGCGATGGTCTCCCCGTCGAGGTCCACCGCGTGCTCGATGGTCGCCACCCCCACCTCGCAGGCGATGCGGATCGCCCGGCCCGGATAGGCGTGCACCGCCACCTTGTGGCCGCGCGCGCCCGCCGCCTCCACCGCCGCCGCGATCTCCTCGCGCGAAAAGTGCATCTCGTCCGGGTGCTCTTCCACGTTGGCGATGCCGCCGGAGATCATCAGCTTGATCCAGGTGGCGCCCGCCTTCATCTGGCGCCGGGCGGCGGCGCGCACCGCGTCCGGCCCATCCGCCTCCTGGCAGAAATAGTGGATGTGCCCGCCCGTCGGCACGATCGCCTGGCCGCAGCAGATCATGCGCGGCCCCGCCACCAGGCCGCCGCGGATCGCCCGCGCCAGAGCGAGGTCGGCGTGGTTGTTGCCGCCCACGTCGCGCACCGTCGTCACGCCGCTCGAAAGGCAAAGGCTCGCCGCGTGGACCGCGTGGAAGGGCGTGTCGGGATGCGGCTCGCCCCGCTCCGGCACGTTGGGCAGCGCCAGGTGGGTGTGCACATCGATGAGCCCCGGCGTCATGAACAGGCCGTCCGCCTCGATCACGCGCGCGCCCTCGGGTGCGGCAAGGTCGGGTCCGACGGCGGCGATGCGGCCGTCCTCCACCACCACGTCGGCGCGGGTGTGGATGGGACCCGCCGCGGTGAACACGGTGGCGCCGGTAATAAAGAGCGAATTCATCGATCAGTCCTGTTGGGGATGGAGCAGACGCGCGTCGTCGGGATCCCAGGCGACGTGCACGGCCGCGCCGCTGGCGGCGCTGGCGTTCTTGTTGGTGAGGAGCGTGAGCGTGCGCGCGCCGACGCTGACGACGACACGCGCCCCCGCGCCGAGATAGACGCGGGTGCGCACCGTGGCCGGCAGACTCGCGAAGCCCGGCGGCGGCGCGTCGGTGATGCGGATGTCCTCCTGGCGCAGCACCAGCGCATAGTCGCCCTCGCGCCCGTCCTGGGGCGCGCGCACCGGCACGACGGCGCCCTCCACCTCGGCGACGAACCCGTCCCCCGCCCGGCGCACCCGCGCCGGCAGGAGGTTGGCCGCGCCGATGAAATCGGCCGCGAACGGCGTTTTCGGCGCCGCGTAGATGGCTTCGGGCGCGCCGGTCTGCTCGATGCGGCCGGCCCGCATCAGCACCACCGTGTCGGCGATCGACAGCGCCTCTTCCTGGTCGTGGGTGACGAACACCGTGGTCAGCTCCAGCGTGCGGTGCAGCTCGATCAGCTCCACCTGCATCTCCTCGCGCAGCCGCGCGTCGAGGTTGGACAAGGGCTCGTCCAGGAGGAGCACGCCCGGCCGCGCCACGAATGCGCGCGCCAGCGCCACGCGCTGCTGCTGCCCGCCCGACAGCGCCCTGACCGAGCGCGCCGCCAGCGCCTCCAGCCGCACCAGCGCCAGCGCCTCGGCCACCCGCTCGCCGATCTTGCCCCGCGCCTCGCCCTTCATCTTGAGCGGAAAAGCGACGTTCTCGGCCACCGACATGTGCGGAAACAGCGCGTAGGACTGGAACATCATGCCGACGTCGCGCTTTTCGGGCGCGAGCGCCGTCACGTCCTGATCGCCGATGCGGATGGTGCCGCCGCTCGGCCGCTCCAGCCCCGCGATCAGGCGCAGCAACGTGCTCTTGCCGCAACCGGACGGGCCGAGCAGCGCGGTAAAGCTCTTCGGCGCGAAGGCGAGCGTCACCGCGTCGAGCGCGACCGTCGCGCCGAACGCCTTGGTGAGGCGTTCAACCGCGACCGGCAGCACGTCGGTCCGTCAACAGCTTGAGCCCCAGGAAGCGCTCCACGGCGACGATCATGCCGACTGTGATGAGGATCATCAGCGTCGACACGGCCGCCACGGACGGGTCGCTGGAGAATTCGATTTGCGTGTAGATCAGAATGGGGAGCGTCTCCGTATCGGGCCCGCGCAGGAAAATGGCGACGACCGCATCGTCGAACGAGATGTTGAAGGCGAAGAAGGCGCCGGCGCCGATGCCGGGCAGCGCCTGGGGCAGCACCACGTACCAATAGCGCTGCCAGCGGTTCGCGCCCATCACGCGGGCGGCCTCCTCGGTGGCCTTGTCCATGCCCACCAGCACCGCGCTCACCGTGCGCACCACGTAGGGCAGCGTGATGACGACGTGCCCCGCCACCAGCGCCATCAGCGAGGGCCCGTCCGCGTAGCGCGAGAACAGCACCAGCATGCCGATGCCGAAGATGATCGCCGGCAGGATCAGCGGCGACAGGAACAGCGCCTGCAACGGCTCCCGGCCGGGAAAGCGGAAGCGCGTCAGCGCGATCGCCGCCGCGGTGCCGATCGTCACCGTGATCAGCGTGACCAGCACCGCAATGCGCAGGCTGAGCCAGCCGGCCCGCAGGTAGGACGGCGTGTCGAGCACCTTCTGGTACCATTTGAGGCTGAAGCCCTCGGGCGGAAACACCAGGTAGCTGGAGGTGGAGAAGGACGCGCCGATCACCACCAGCAGCGGCGCCAGCATGTAGACGATGGTCACCGCCACCAGCGCGGCGGCGATGGCTTTGGCGAGGGTGGGCGTGCCGGCGACCATCAGGCGTGCCGGGTCTTGGCGAGCATCGTATAGGGCACGATGACGAGGAGGACGGCGACGAGCAGGATCATCGCCTGCGCCGCCGCGAACGGCCAGTCCATGGTGGTGAGCGCCTGCTGGTAGATCGAGGAAGCGAGCATCGGCAGCCGGACGCCGCCCACCAGCGCGGGCGTGATGAAGGAGGAGATCGACAGCGCGAACACCAGCAGCGAGCCCGACACGATGCCCGGCAGGCTGAGCGGCACCGTCACGCGCCACAAGGTGGCGAAGAAGCCGGCCCCCATGGTGCGCGAGGCTTCCTCCAGGCGCCGGTCCACCCCGGCGATGACGCCGTAGAGCGTCAGCGTCATGAACGGCAGCAGCACCTGGCCGAGCGCGATGACGATGCCCGCCTCGGTGCGCATCAGCTGGAAGCGCCGCCCGCCGATGCCGAGCCATTGGGCGACGTCCACCAGGAGCCCGCCCCGCCCCATCAGCACCATCCAGCCGAAGGTGCGGATCACCACCGACACCATAAGCGGCATGATCACGAGGATGCCGAGCCACAGCGCCACCCACGCCGCCCCCCGCGCCATGATGTAGGCGATGGGGTAGCCCAGCACGAGCGTCACCAGCGTGATGATCAGCGACAGGCGGAAGGTGCGCCACATCACGCCGAGATAGTAGTCGTCGGCGAAGAAGCGCACGTAGTGGGCGAGGCTCAGGGTGCGCTCGCCCTCCTCGGTGACGGTGACGAAGCTCTCCGCCACCAGCAGGCCGACGGGCAGGAAGAAGAGGACGATCAGGAAGAACAGCCCCGGCGTCAAAAGCAGCGCCGGCTCCGACGCGCCGCCGATGGGTCCGTCCCGTCTCATCCTCTTGCGCCCGCCGTCCGTCGTCTGGCGCTTACTGCGCGAGCAGCTTGTTCCAGGCGTCGATCCAGGCGGACTTCTCCTGCCCGATCTTGGCCGCGTCGAACGCCACCAGCTTGGAGATCTGCTCCTCGCCGTAGACCACGTCGGCGGCCACGTCCTCGGGCAGCTTGCTGTCCGGGCTCATCGGCGAATAGCGCGCCGCCTCGGCCCAGCCCGCCATCACCTCGGGGCGCAGCGAGTAGTCGATGAACTTCAGCGCCAGGTCCTTGTTGGCTTCCGGCCGCCCCTTCACGAGGTTGACGGTGAGGAAGGACGCCGCCGCCCCCTCCTCGGGCGTCACGAACACGATGGGCGCGCCGTCGGCCTTGAGGCGGTAGGCGTGGTCGTTGGCGTAGGGGCCGATCAGCACGTCGCCCTGGGCGAACAGCTGGCGCACCTCGGTGGAGGAGCGCACCACCTCGTCGCCGTCGTCCAGCAGCTCGGCGATCTTGTCGAGGCCGGGCTGGATGTCGTCGAGCGAGCCGCCATACACCTTGTTGATCATCAGCATGCCCAGGAGGCCGTAGGAGTTGGAGATGTCCGTGAGGAGCACGTTGCCCTCGTAGGCCTCGTCCCACAGGTCCTTCCAACTCGTCGGCGGCGTGTCGATCTCGTCCGAATTATAAAGGATGCCGATGGCGGCGGCCGAGAACGCCGGCCCCTCGCCCTTGGCGATGCCTTCCTTGGCGATGGGATAGAGCTTGGCGAGGTTGGGGACCTCCGCCTCGGTGATCGGCGCGAGCAGGCCTTCGGCCGCCGCAACCGCCTCCTGGCCGCCCGAGAAGTGGACCACGTCCATCTGCGGGTTGTCCTTCTGGGCCTGGAGCTGGGCCATGATGTCGGCCGAGTAGCCCGTCACCAGGCGCACGGTGACGCCGTATTCCTTCTCGAACGGCGCGATCACCAGCTCGCGGTGGTTGTCGGTCCACGCGCCGCCGAAGGAGCTGACGACGAGCTCCTGCGCCGACAGGCTGTGCGGCAGGATCGCCGCGAGAACGCCGGCGAATGCCAGGCGAAGGGTGCTCTTCATGTCCACTCCTTGGTCACGTCGTGATAAAAAATTGGGCCCCGTGGGCGACTACGCGCCGCCGTGGCGGCCGAGCTCGAGTTCCTTGGCGCCGGTCATGCGCATGTCGCCGCATTCGGCCGCAAAGCCCTCGAGATTGTCGGTGATGGTGCCGAAGATGTTGACCGGGGTCCAGCCGAGCGGGCCGAAGGTGCGGCCGGCGCCGTAGAACATGCCGATCTCCCACATCTCGAACTCCAGCCCCTTCATGGCGTTCGCGCCCTGGTAGAACCACAGGCAGTCGCCGGGCGAGGGGAAGCAGGTCTGGTGCTCGTCGGGGATGCCGGTGGGGTCGAAGGTGCGCGCGGCTTCGGGCAGGTCGAGCATGATCTCCTGGCCGGCGAAGATCGCGTGCATCGCGGTGTTGCGCACCGGGGCCTTCAACGCGTCCCAGACCGCCGCGGCCGTCTTGGGCGCCGCGTCGTCGTAAAGCGTGATGAGGCTCGTCGTCCCGGAGGCGACAAAGCGGACGTAGAGCTGCCGTGCCATGGTGATCTCTTCTGCCATTTTAGCGTGTGCCGCGCGAGGCGGCAGGGTCGGCGGGAGGCTAAGCACTCCACGCCCCTCCTCGCAAGTCGCATGCCGCGGCCGAGCCGACTTGGCCCCTTATAGCGGCCACACCAGCAGAATCATCGGCACCGCGACGGCGATCACCAGGATCTCCAGCGGCAGCCCCATGCGCCAATAGTCGCCGAAGCGGTAGCCGCCCGGCCCCATGATCAGCACGTTGTTCTTGTGGCCGATCGGCGTCAGGAAGGCGCACGAGGCGGCGATGGCGACCGCCATCAGGAACGGGTCGGGGCTCACCGCGAGATCCTCCGCGACGTCGAGCGCCACGGGTGCCGCCACCACCGCCATCGCCGTGTTGTTCATCACGTCGGACAAGGTCATGGTGATCATCATCAGCACCGTCAGCACCACCCAGGGCGCGAACCCGTGCGAGATGGAGACGAGCCCGCTGGCGATGAGATCGGTGCCCCCGCTCGTCTCCAGCGCGTTGCCGATGGGGATCAACGCGCCGAGCAGCACGATCACGCTCCACTCGATGGACGTATAGAGCTCCCGGAGCGGCACGATGCCGAACAGCACGTACGCCACCACCACCGCCCCCAGCGCGATGGGCAGATAGATGACGCCCGCGCTCGACAGCCCGATGGCGATGGCGAAGATCGCGATGGCGAGGCCCGCGTGCGAGCGCTGCAACACGTCGAGACCCCGCTCGGCCAGCGGCAGGCAGCCGAGGCGCTGCGTCGCGTCGGCGATGTTTTCGCCCCGGCCGAGGAGGAGGAGCACGTCGCCGGCCTCGATGGTCACCTGGCCGAGACGGCTGCTGATGCGCGTGCCCTGGCGCGACAGGCCCAGCAGCGCCACCCGGTGGCGACGCTGCAGGTTGAGCGAGCCCACCGTGCGCCCCTCGATCAGCGCGCCGGGCGGCGTCACCACCTCGCGCATTTCCAGGTCCTGCTTGGCGAGCGGGTCTTCCTCGCCCTCCTCGCGCTCCACCACGGTGAGCCCCATCGTGCCCATGAAGGCGTCGATGCCCTCCGGCCCGCCCTCGATGATCAGGAGGTCCTCGGCCCGGATCGCCTGGTTGCGCACCGGGCCTGCGAGCCGGCGCCCGTCGCGCACCAGGCCGAGCACGGCCACGTCCGCCTCGCTGGTGGCCTCGTCCAGCTCGGCGATGGTCTTGGACACGATCGGCGCGTCCTCCGCCACGCGCAGCTCGGTGATGTACTCCTTCAGCGCGCGCAGCTCGGCCGTGGCGTTGGCGCCGCGCCGGTCGGCCGGGATCAGCCGCCACCCCACCAGCGCCACGAAGATCACCCCCGCCAGCGCGCACACGCCCCCCACCGGCGCGAAATCGAACATGCGGAACGGCTCGCCCAGCGCCTCGGCGCGGAACTGGGCGACGATGATGTTGGGCGGCGTGCCGATCAGCGTCACGAGCCCGCCCAGGATGGTGGCGAACGACAGCGGCATCAGCGACAGCGCCGGACTGCGCCCCGCCTTGGCCGCCGCCTGCAGGTCGATCGGCATCAGCAGCGCCAGCGCGGCCACGTTGTTCATGATCGCCGACAGCACCGCCGCGACGCCCGCCATGATGCCGATATGCGCCGACAGCGACCGCGAGGCGTCGACCACGTAGCGGCCCACCATCTCGATCACCCCCGCGTGCGCCAGCCCGCGGCTGACGACGAGCACCAGCGCGATGACGATGGTGGCCGGGTGGCCGAACCCGGCGAACGCCCCGTCCGCGGGCACCGCCCCCACGATCACCGCCAGGATGAGCGCGGCGAACGCCACCAGGTCGTAGCGCCAGCGGCCCCAGATGAGGAACACGAACAGCGCGGCGAAGATGGCGAAGACGGTGCCTTGCTCGAGCGTCATCGGGCGGGGCTGCCGGTGGGCGCGTCGGCGCTCGGATGGGTCTGCCGCAGTTCGATCATCGCCTCGTCTTCCCGCCTGCGCTGCCGCCGGACCGCCGCGCGCCCGCCTTGCGACGGGCGGGGCCGGCGACGCATCGATACGTCACGCCGCAGCGCCTCCGCAAACCGCCGAACTAGGGCGCCCGCCCGGTCCGCCCAGCACCATAGATTGACCCGGCCATCGATTGACACGGCTCGATGCTTGCATTCTCATATATTTGAGGCCTGAAACAATTGCGGCAGGCGGCCCGGCGCCGCGCAGCCGCCGATGGAGGACACCATGCCCCTCACCCGCCGTGCGCTCGCGTTCGCCACGCTTGCCTTCGCCGCGGTGGCCACGGTCGGCCTTGCGCCGTCCGGTCCGGCCGCAGCCCAGGACGGCAGCACCCTCACCATCGCCTACAACGTGCCCCTCCCCTCGTGGGATCCGACCGTCGGCCCCTCGGCGGTGAACCCGACCATCCAGGGCATCTACCGCTCGGTGTTCGACCAGTATATCGGCCAGGCGCCGGACCTGTCGTTCGAGCCCGGCATCCTCACCGAGTGGGGCTTCACCGACGACAACACCAAGATCCGCATGGTGGTGCGCGAGGACGCCAAGTGGCACAACGGCGACCCCGTCACCCCCGAGGACGTGGTCTGGTCGCTGGAGCGCGCCGGCAACCCGGAAACGGGCAACCCCATCCAGTTCGTGTGGTCCAAGATCGGCAACTTCTCGATCGACGGCAACGTCATCACCGCCGACGTCAAGGAGTACGAGCCCACCCTCTTCAAGTGGATGGCCTTCCTCACCGGCTACGTGCTGCCGAAGGCGTACTACGAGGAAGTCGGCGCCGAGGGCTTTGCGGCCAAGCCGGTCGGCTCCGGCCCCTACATGGTCGACGAGTTCCAGCAGAACGCCTTCGTGCGCCTGAAGGCCTTCCCCGACTACTGGGGCGGCAAGGCGGCCTACGACACCGTCATCATCAAGTTCGTGCCGGACGCCACCTCGCGCGTCGCCGAGGTGGAATCGGGCGCCTCCGACGTTGCCTTCGACATCCCCTACGAGGAATATGACCGCCTCAAGGACAAGGACGGCCTCACCGGCGAGACCACCCCGATCTCCGACATCGCGATGATCTTCCTCAACGACGTGGAGCCGATGCTGGACGCCAACGTGCGCAAGGCCGCCGCCATGTCCGTGCCGAAGGACTTGCTGATCGACCGGCTGCTGTCGGGCTACGGCGTGCCGATCGACACCCTGCAGACCCCCGAATACGACGCCTACGACGAGACCACCAAGGTCCCCTACGACGTCGACAAGGCCAAGGAGCTGCTCGCCGCGTCCGGCTATTCGCCCGAGAGCCCGGTGAAGTTCACCATCCAGACCACGCGCGGCTTCAAGCCCAAGGATTACGAGATGATCCAGGCCATCGTGGGGCTGTGGCGCCGCGTCGGGATCGAGGCCGAGATCGAGGTCTACGAGA
>JAUIJH010000086.1 GCA_030431335.1 Alphaproteobacteria bacterium | reverse complement strand
GCTGCCGCTCGAAATCAGGATGCAGACCTCGACGGAACTCAGGACCGAATACACCACCATCGCCGAGATCATGCAGGCCGACCTCAAGGAGATCGGCATCAACCTCACGATCGACAACGTGGACGCGGTCACCTACCGCAAGCGCTTCGTCAACGATCAGGACTTCGAGCTCACCTCGCACGCCTACGGGCGCGCCGGGAAGGATCCATCCTCGCTGCTCGAGACCACGGTGGTGTTCAAGCCGGAAGGCAACGTGTCCGGCTTCGAGGACCCGGCCTACACCGAGGCCGTGACGCGCGGCGGCTCAACGCCGGACGAGGCCGAGCGGCGCGCCGCCTATGCCGCGGCGTCGAAGATCCTGCGCGACAGCCATCACGTCCTGTCGATCGTGCCGCGACCGCGCCTCTACGTCGCCACCGCCGAACTCGAAGGCCTGCAATTCTCGGCCGACGGCTACGCCATCTTCGAGAACGTCACCAAGGAGTGAGCGGGAGCGCGCTGCGCTCCCCTCAACGGAAGAGATCCATGGCCCGGCCCAACATCGTCCTCATCATCACCGACCAGCAGCGTTTCGACACCGTCGGCGCCGCCGGATACGACTTCGTCGACACCCCGGCGCTCGACCGGCTCGCCGCCTCGGGTACGCTCTTCCAGCACTGCTACTGCACGGCGCTCGCATGCGTTCCCTCGCGAGCGTCGTTCTTCAAAGGCCAGTACCCGCACACCACGGGGGTGCTCTCCAACCTCGACCACTGGGACACCTCGTGGGTCGAGCTCTTGCGGAAGGCCGGCTACCGCACTGCCAACATCGGTAAGATGCACACCTGGCCGATGGACGCCCCCGCCGGCTTCGAGGAGCGGCGGGTGATGGAGAACAAGGACCGCTTCCGCAAGCATGCCGGCTCGGAGTTCGTCGACGAACTGGACAAGGAGCTCGCCCGCCGCGGCCTCACCAAGCCGGAGCGCACGCACTACGCCAAGCGCCCGGACTACCGCGAGCGCCTCGGCGCGTTCGAGTGGGAGCTGCCGGACGAACTGCATTTCGACAACTTCACCGGCGACCTCGCGCTCGACTGGCTCGAAACGCGTGACGACGACCGCCCGTTCTTTCTGGAGATCGGCTTCCCCGGCCCGCACCCGCCCTATGATCCGACCGAGCAAGCGCTCGCCCCCTACCGCGACCGCGAACTCCCGCTGCAGGAGATCCGCAAGGACGACCTCGACAGCCAACCGCCGCCCTTCCAGGTTCTGCGTGAGCGGCACATCGAGCGCGGGCCGGACGCCGCCGTCCACCAGGCGATGCCCGACCACGCCGCCAGGCATCGCCAGCGCGCCCACTACCTCGCCAACATCACGATGATCGACAGCAAGGTCGGCGAGATCGTGGACAAGCTGGCGGCGCAGGGCATCCTCGACGACACCATCGTCATCTTCACGTCCGACCATGGCGACTGCATGGGCGACCATGGCCACAGCCAGAAATGGACGGCCTACGATCCGGTGGTGCGCGTCCCGCTGATCATCAAGGACATCGGCGCCCGCGGGGCCGGCGTGACGGCGGAGGGGTTCGTCCAGCACCTCGACATCGCCGAGTACATCCTGCGCGCCGCCGGCCTGGAGCGGCCGCGCGACTTCGAATCCATCGACATCTCTCCGGCCTTCGCGGGCCCATGGCCGGGGCGCGACTACGTCATCGCCGAGCACGGCGCGGACAATCTCCTGTCGGACGTGGGCTTCGTCACCATGATTCGGGACCGACGCTGGAAGATGGTCCACTTCCTCGACCGCGACTACGGACAGCTGTTCGACCTCGAGGCCGACCCGGACGAATACATCAACTTGTGGGACGACCCCGCCCATACCGCCATCAAGGCATCGCTGAGAGACGAGATTCTGGCGATGCATCTCAGAGACTGTGTGCGCCCGGCGCGGCGCCTGGAGGACGTGGAAGAATGAGCCGCCGCCGCCCCAACATCCTGATGCTGTGCACCGACCAGCAGCGCTACGACAGCCTCGGAATCACCGGCGCCAAAGCAGCGATCACGCCGCACCTCGACCGCCTCGCGGCGGAGGGCGCGCTGTTCAGCAACACCTACGTGCAGAACCCGATCTGCAGCCCTTCGCGCGCCTCGCTGTTCACGGGCCAGTACGTGCGCAACCACGGCCTGTGGGCCAACGGTGTTTCGATGCCCTCGCACAAGAAGATGTTCACGCGGGCACTGGCCGACGCGGGCTACGATTGCGGCATGATCGGCAAGCAGCACCTGTCGGCTTGCGAGGGCTGGCAGACCGAGGCCAGGCTCGACGACGGCTATCGCGTCTTCGATTGGGCGCACGATCCGATCCACCGCTCCTGGCAGAACGCCTATCACCAGTGGCTGCGGCGCGAGCATCCGGCCGTCTACAAGGGCCTGTTTCCGGACGAGGGCGACCCCGCCAATGCCGGCGCCGGCAACAAGGCGAAGGGTGCGACGCCGGCCGATACGGTCCCCGTCGAGGCGCACTTCACCCATTGGGTGGCCGAGCGCGCCATCGACTTCATCGAGACCGATCGCGGCGAGGACGAGCCCTTTTTCCTGATCGCCAACTTCTTCGACCCGCACCACCCCTTCGGCGCGCCCCAGGCGTATCGTGACAGGATCGACGACACCCTGGTCGATCCGCCCCACATCCGCGACGGCGAGCTGGCATCCAAGCCGAAGGTCCAGAGCGAATACTCCAAGAAGTCCTACGCCGGCGCCGTCCCCGGCTTCCATGACTACACGCCCGAGGAAATCCACGAGCTGCGCGCCAACTTCCACGCCATGGTCGCCTTCATCGACGACGAGGTGGGGCGCATTATGGCGGCGCTGGAGGCGAGCGGCCTTGCCGAAGACACGCTCGTCGTCTTCACGTCCGATCATGGAGAAATGCTTGGCGACCACGGCATCCTGCTAAAGGGCCCGATGCTGTACGATGCCTGCACCCGTGTCCCGCTGATCCTGCGCTGGCCCGGCCACGTCCCCGCCGGCACCGTGGTGGACGACCTCGTCCAGTGGATCGACCTGCCGGCGACCTATCTCGACGTCGCGTCGTGCCCGCAAATGCCGACGTGCCAGGGTGCATCGCTGATGCCGCTGGTCACCGGCGCGGCCGAGGACTGGCGCGACTTCGCCCTCTGCGAATACCGCGATTCCGGCCACGGCGCGCATCCCCCGGTGATGACGACGATGCTGCGCCATGGCGACTGGAAACTCGTCATCTGGCATGGCGACCCGGCGGTGAACCGCGAGCGCGAAGGCGAGCTCTACAATCTCGCGGCCGACCCGCACGAGTTTGTGAACCTCTACGACGACCCCGCCTTTGCCGCGGAGCGGACCCGCCTCAAGGAGCGTCTGGTCGACGTCATCGCCGCGACGGAAGACAGGAGCGCCCCTCGTCTCTCGCGCTGGTAGCGGCGGGACGCGAAACAAAGGAGAATACGCCTACCGAGGGAGCGAAACGGCACGGCCCCAAAGGCCGTGCATCCGAACCAACGTTCCCGGAACGCCCCGGACGAACAGGCCATGGACACGCGACAGCTTCAGATCTTTCTCGCCGTGGCGAAGGCCGGGTCGATCACCCGTGCCGCGGCCGAGCTCAACATGTCGCAGCCTGCGCTCACCACGGGTATTCGCAACCTGGAAGCCAGCCTCGACACCCGCCTGTTCGAGCGCCTGCCGCGCGGGGTTCGGCTGACCGCGACGGGCGAAGCCCTGTTCCGTCACGCCCGCCTCGTCTTCACCCAGATCGACGACGCACGGTCCGAGATCGACACGCTGAAGAACATCCTCCCCCATGAAGTGAAAATTGGCGCCGGACCGGTCTGGCAGCGGCGCTTCCTGCCGCAGATCGTCGCCGATCTGTCGCGCAGCCATGCCCGCTTCGAGGTGGTGGTGCGCGGGGGCTACGAGCAGGAGCTGTTCGCCATGCTGCGTTCCGGCGAGGTAGAGTTCGCGTTGACCGAGATCGGTCACACCTCCGACGAGAATGCCTTCCACTCCCGCGTCCTGCGCACGGACTTTTACGCGGTGGTCTGCGCCAAGGATCACCCGCTGACCCGCCGCCAGCCGGTCTCGCTGGACGATCTCGTCGCCTACCGCTGGGCGATGCCGGACCGGGCAGAATACGCGCGCCGGCGGCTCAACGGGATGTTCTTCGCCGAGAATTTGGCGGCGCCGGATGTGGCGCTCAGGTCGAACTCGCTCGGCTTCATCCTGAGAACGGTGAGCGAGTGCGACCTCATCAGCTTCGTGGTGTGCACCGAGGACGAACAGGACGACCACTGGACCGGGCTCACAACACTGCAGTGCAACTTCGACTTGCCCTCGCGCCAGGCCGGCATCGTCCGCCGCGCCGGCGGTTGGCGCTCGCCGGGCGCGCGGTTGCTCGCCGAAGACCTGATAGCCCGCTGCCTCGGCCCGGACGCTGTCGCCGAGGATTGACGCGAAGGCGAAACGACGCCGCCTGCCGCGTTTTTGGCGCGGCAGGCGGTGCTGGTCGCGATGCGCCTTCAGGCTTCGATGAAGGCCAGTAGATCGGGGTTGATCACGTCGGCATGCGTGGTGCACATCCCGTGCGGAAAACCCTGGTAGACCTTGAGCGCCGCGTTCTGCACGAGTTTAGAGGACAGAAGCGCGCTGTCTGCAATCGGGACCACCTGGTCGTCGTCGCCATGCATCACCAGCGTCGGCACCGTGATCGCCTTCAGGTCCCCGGTGAAGTCGGTTTCCGAGAAGGCTTTGATGCCGTCGTAGTGCGCGTTCGCGCCGCCGACCATCCCCTGACGCCACCAGTTCTGAACGACGCCCGCGATCGGATCGACTCCCGGGCGGTTGAACCCGTAAAATGGGCCGCTCGCGACATCGAGGTAGAATTGCGCGCGGTTGGCGGCGAGCGCGGCGCGGAAGCTGTCGAACGCCTCGATCGGCAGGCCGCCCGGGTTCGCCTCGGTCTGCACCATGATCGGCGGCACGGCGCTGATCAGGACGAGCTTGGCAACGCGCCCTGCCGGCTGCCCGTGCCGGGCCACGTAGCGCGTCGCCTCGCCGCCACCGGTCGAGTGGCCGACATGCACCGCGTTGGTGAGGTCGAGTTGCTCGACCACCGCCGCGACGTCGGCCGCGTAGTGGTCCATGTCATGGCCGTCCGACGTCTGGCTGGAGCGGCCGTGGCCGCGCCGGTCGTGGGCGACGACGCGGTAGCCCTTGCCCAGGAAGAACAGCATCTGGGTGTCCCAGTCGTCGGCGCTGAGGGGCCAGCCGTGATGGAAAACGATCGGCTGGGCACTCTTCGGCCCCCAATCCTTGTAGAAAATCTCTACGCCGTCGCGCGTCGTGACACTGCTCATTTCGTTGCTCCCGTCGGGGTTGGTTGTCGTCGCGTCCGTCGATTGCGCCGCGGCGGCCAGGGGCAGCGCGGCCAGGAGGCCGGCCGAGATTCCCGTCGCCAACACATCGCGGCGGTTCATTGCCAAGAGGGGCTGACCAGCGTCGGAAGCGTGCCGCGTTCCGTCCTGCTCATTCGTCATATCGGTCTCCTTTGTTGCCGATGATCCGGATCACGTGAGGTCGAGGCCGCCGTCGACGGTGATGACCTGCCCGGTCACCCAATCGGCGACCGGGTCGGCGAGGTGGACGATCCATCTGGCCACATCGTCCGGACGCCCCCGTCGCTTGAGCGGGATGGACTCGCGCTCTTCGGCCTCGATCGCAGCCGCCTGGTCCGCCGACAGCCCCATCATCCCGGTCAGCGCGCCCGATTCGGTCGGCCCGGCGGCGACGGCGTTGACGCGCACCCCCTTCGGCGCGAGCTCCAGTGCCCAGCAGCGTGTCAGATGCTCCAGCGCCGCCTTGCTGGCCGCATAGTGCGAGAGCATGGCCGCCGGCTTGTGCCCGAACGTGCTCGAAACGTTGACGATGGACCCCCGTGTGGCGGCCAGATGCGGGAGCGCCGCGGCTGCGAGCAGGCTCGGTCCGACGACGTTGACGGCCAGGATCGCCGTGATGCGTTCGGCCGTCGCGCCCTCCAGCGGCAGGATTGCGCCCGCCCCCGCGTTGTTGACGAGCCCGTCCAGGCGCCCCCAGCTCTCGATCGCCTTGGCAATGGTTCGGGCGGCGTCGTCGGGCATCGACACATCGGCGACGATGCCGGCGATCCCGGGATGCTCGGCCGCCGTTTCCTCCAGCGGACCCGCGCGGCGCCCGGTGGCGAGGACCTTCGCGCCGAGCCGCGCCAGCTGCACCGCCGTAGCGCGCCCGATGCCGGAGCTTGCGCCGGTGACGACGACCACCTTGTCGGCGAGCCCGGACAGGTTTGCGCCCCTGTGCGAATGCTGCGTGGGTGACGCGAGCACGCTCACGCCGCCGCCTGCTGCCGGTCCGCCAGATGCGGCAGACGAAAGCCGATCGCGAGCCTGTTCCAGGCGTTGATCATCGCGATGCCGATCGACAGCGCCACGAGCTCGTCGTCATCGAAGAAGGCGCTGACCTCTTCGTAAGCCTCGTCGGGAGCGTGTGTCGCTTCGATCCGGGTCAGGACTTCGGCCCATTGGAGCGCAGCCCGCTCGCGCTCCGTGAAAAGCTCGGAGTCGCGCAGGGCGTTGAGGAGGAACAGCCGGTCCTCGCTCTCGCCGAGCTTGAGCGCATTCTGCGAGTGCAGGTGGAGACAGTGGCCGCAACCGTTCATCTGCGACACGCGCACCCGGACGAGTTCGAGAAGCTTCGGGTCGAAGCTCTGTGCGATCCACGCGTCGACTGCCGCCAGCGTTGAGACACCCCGGTTGTGGGTCGCGAGAAAATTGTATCGGGTAGTCATGGCAAAAAGCCTCTGTTTCGCAGTTCGCCGGGTCAGGCACGGTACTGGTGACGCCAGGATGGACTGGGTGCCTTCGACAAATGGCCACGAATACTTATCGAGCCGCCTCAACCGCGCCTCCACTCAAGTTCCTTGGAAAATGCTTGAGTATATTCGAGAGACTGGGGGCTTATTGATCGGTTTTCGGACTGCCATTCGACGGGAAATGTATTTCCCTCCGATCAGCCAGCCAACTATACGGAAGTGCAGGAAAGCTAGGTCCTCGATACGATAGATACCGGCCGCCCCGCGAGAATAGCTTCCTGTCCGCTGTTCGAACGCCTCGGTTCGAGCGAACAGATGGAGCCACCATGCAGCGCAACGAATCCGTCGTCGACGCAGACGACCACCACCTCGTGTTCACTCGACAAGATGCGGTCGCTCCGATGTCTTCGGACCACCCGGCGAGATCGAGCGGCGGGCCGGGACACGCTCGCCAGCAGAATGCGAGCCAGGCCCCGGCGGGCGTCGGCCTCGCGCGTTGTCTGGCCAGGTTGCAAACTCTCGTGGACAACTGGGCCCCGGGCATTCGTGTCACGCTCACCGCCGCGCCCGAGATGGCGGAGACCCGGCTCGGACCGGACGATTTCACCGACCTGATGACGAATTTGCTGCTGAATGCGCGCGAGGCGACCGGCGGCGGCGGCGAAATCTCGGTGACAGTCGTCGCCCACTTCGACGGGGATATCGCCGCCGGGGTCGAGGTGCGGGTCTCCGACAACGGCATCGGCATGTCCCGCCACACGCTGGAGCAGGCTTTCGAGCCGTTCTTCACCACCAAGACCACCGGCCTCGGCGGCCTCGGATTGCCGATCGTCGAGCGCTTCGTCCGTGAGGCCGAGGGCGGCGTCACCATCGAAAGCGAGCAAGGTGTCGGCACGACCGTCACGCTCTGGCTACCTGCGCCCGCACCGGACCTCGACTTCGTGCCGCCTTCGCGCCGTTCGGCGCCGCTGGTCATCGATGGCGAGGCGACATCGCGGGCTGCCCCGGCGAGCGCCGGATGAGGATGCCCACAGGTCCGGGTCGGTCGCCGGCTCACCCGGGGGCTCTTTGCGATGCATGGATTTCCATGAGGTGCGCCTGAAACCCGGCGAGACTAGGATCTTGTCCGAGATTGGGCAGCCATCGTCGCGAGGACTTGAGGATGATCGAACCGCCGGGCGTTCAGATCCTCTGCCTGTTTTGCAGGAGCAGCCGGACATGATGGCTGATCTTCCCCGCCACCCCCTCCAACTCGCGGCCGTCGTGGTCGTTGTCGCGATCGCCGTGTGCTGGATGACGCGGACGCCGTTCGGCCTGCTGGTGCCCGCGGCTGCCGCGTTCGCGTTTGCGCCAAGGCGCGTTCGGCCGCCGCTTCTCGGGGCCTTCGCGGTCGCGTTCGCCGGGTCGATCCTCGCCGCGACCCTTTATGGCGGCGAGTTGCGCGAACTCGCGTGGTCGTGGGCCGGGCTTTTCGCTGCGGCGCTGTCGATCGGCGCGGTCGTCGCAACGAAGGCGTCCGCTTCGCCGGCGGACGAACAGCAGTTCGCCGCCCTGTCGAGGGGCGAGCGCGCCGCGAAATCCGGATCGCCGCTCGCAAACGATGCACCGTCCGGCACGCGGCGTTCCTTGAGCCGGATCCACCCGGACGATCTGCCGGCGGCTGAACAAGCCGCAGCCCGCGCGTTCTGGACGGGCGTCCCTCAGATCATGAGATACCGCCAACGCCAGGAGGACGGCAGCTATCGCTGGACCGAATCCCGCTCCGATCCGGACCACCGGGCGAGCGTCCAGATCGACGAGCTGGAAACGACGCGGGAAGAGGCGACGACGAGTGCATCCAGCCAGGAGAAGGACGCCGATGCGATCCAGGCGGCAAGGGTGATCGAAAGCCTGTTCGGCAACGCCTGGGCGTTCGACGCGGCCGGGCAATGGATTTACTTGCCGCTGTTTGCCCAAACCACGCTCGGGCTGACGCCGGACGAGCTCAACCGCTCGGTGGCCGAAGGCGATGTCGCCTGGGCGCGGCTGCTGCATCCGGATGAGCATGACGACGTGGCGGCCCACTGGCGCCGCTGTCTGGCGACCGGCGAGCCGTACAATGGAGAGTTCCGCATCCGGCGTGCGACCGGCATCTACGCCTGGGCGCGGAGCGCCGCGCGGCCGATCCGCGACGACCAACAGCGGATCACCGGATGGTACGGCACGTCGATCGACATCGATGTCTATCGCAAGACCGTGGAAGCGCTGCGCGGTCGGGAGCGGGAGCTCTCGCAGCTCATCGACATGGTTCCCGGCCACGTCTGGCGCCTGACGGCGGAGGGCGAACCCTCCTTTTTCAACAAGCGCATGATCGATTTTCTCGGTCTCGACGTGGCGGATGTCGATGCGCCGGGAACGAGCCGCCTTTCCGCGGTCATTGCCGCCATCGTCCACCCCGACGATGCCGCCGAGCTCGCCGGTGCGCTCAGCCGTTGCCTCGCCGCCGGCACGGCCTTTGCCATGCGCTATCGCCTGCGCCGGGTGGACGGCGTCTATCGCTGGGTGTCCGGCCGCGCGGAGCCCCTGCGCGATCAGGATGGGCACGTGGTCCAGTGGTACGGCCTCTGTCACGACATCGACGATCACGTGAAGTTCGAGGCTGCGCTGCGGCAGAGCGAACGGCACCTGCAGCAGATGATCGACGCCATCCCGACGCTGGTGTGGGCGGCGACGCCCGAAGGCGAGCCCTCCTACCTCAACAAGCGTCTGGGCGAGTATGTCGGCCTCACGCTGGGCGATCTCGACGCGCCGGAATCGACGAGGCTGCAGGCGGCCATCCGCAACTCGGTCCATCCCGATGACGCCGCCGCGGTCCGCAGCGCCCTCGCCCACTCGTTCGGCACCGGCGAGACGTTTGCCATGCGGTATCGGCATCGCCGGTCGGACGGCAGCTATCGTTGGGTGAACGGACGTGCCGAGCCGCTGCGCGATCAGGGCGGGCGGATCATCCAGTGGTACGGCGTGATCTTCGACATCGACGACGATGTGCGCATGCAGGACGAATTGCGCCGGACGCAGGAACGGCTTGCCGTTTCCTCGCAAGCCGCCGGGCTCGCCGAGCTCTCCGCCTCCATCGCCCATGAGGTCAACCAGCCGCTGGCCGCCGTGGTGGCGAATTCGCACGCGTGCCAGCGCTGGCTCACGGCCGACCCGCCGAACCTGGAGCGCGCGCAGAAAACGGTGGAGCGCATCATCCGCGACGCGAACTCTGCGGCCGACGTGGTGAGCCGAATCCGTGCCCTGTTCAAGCGCACCTCGGAGGCGAAGGGCTGCGCGGCGCTGGGCGGCGTCGTCGCCGAGGCGCGCGATCTCATCGCCGAGGAAGCCGCCCGGCACCGGGTCGGCATCGATATCGACGTCGAGGGCGATCTGCCCCTGGTGACGCTCGACCGCGTTCAGATCCAGCAGGTTCTGATCAACCTGATGCGCAACGGCATCGAGGCGATGGAGGGCGTGGCGGGGGAGCGATCCCTCAGCGTGCGCGTGCGGCGGATCCGCGACCTCGCGCAGACGGAGATCCGCGACCGTGGCCGGGGGGTGGAATTTCCCGATCGGATCTTCGAGCCGTTCTTCACGACCAAGGAGGATGGAATGGGCATGGGGCTTGCCATCTGCCGCTCGATCGTCGAGTCCCATGGGGGCCGGCTCTGGGCCGAGGACAACGGCGCCGCGGGCGCGACGTTCATCTTCACCCTCCCGGTGGAGGCGAAGGCGGCGCCATGAGGGAGGGCGAACATGTCGTGTTCGTCGTGGACGACGACGCGCGCATTCGCGAGGCGCTCGGCGAGCTCCTGGCCTCGCACGGGATCGAGGCGAGCACGTTCGGCTCGGCCCGCGCCTACATCGAGGCGCCCAAGCCGGACGTTCCGGCCTGCCTCGTCCTCGACGTCGAGCTGCCGGACATCAACGGGCTCGACCTGCAACGGCAGATCGCGGACGGAGATCATCCGCCGATCGTCTTCATCACCGGCCACGGCGATATCCCGTCCTCTGTGCGAGCCATCAAGCACGGCGCCCTGGACTTCCTGACCAAGCCCTTCAGCGAGGCCGATCTCATGGCCGCGATCCATGCCGCGCTCGCGCTGGACCGCGCCACCAGATCCGCGCGCGCCGAGCTTGGCGTTCTCAAACAGCGATATCTCGACCTGACCCCGCGCGAGCGCGATGTGCTCCCGCTCGTCGTCAGCGGCCTTCTCAACAAGCAGGCCGCCGCCGAACTCGGCATCAGCGAGGTCACCCTGCAAATTCACAGAAGGAACGTAATGCAGAAAATGGCGGCGGCGTCTCTCGCCGACCTCGTGCGGATCGCCGAGCGTTTGGAAATTCCGATCACGCGTTCGCGCCGACAGGGTGGCAACGCGACGTGAGCGAGCGAAAATCAGTCGTGGCGATCGTCGACGACGACCCGAGGATGCGCGAGTCGGTGGAAGAGCTGCTGGAGGCCGCCGGCTACGTGGCCCGCAGCTTTTCGTCAGGGGAATCGCTGCTCGTCGCCGGACTGGCGGGTCTCGACGTGCTGATTACCGACATCGGAATGCCCGGCATCGACGGTTTCGATCTGCGCGATGCCGTGAAGAGGAGCCACCCGGACCTGCCGGTGTTCCTGATCACCGGCCGCCACGAGATCGCCGATCAGGACCGCGCCCACGGGATCAGCGGTTTCTTTCGCAAGCCGTTCGACGCCGGAGCCCTGCTCGCGGCCGTCGGCGAGGCCATCAACAAACGGGACATGGAGGGGAGGCATGAGCATTGAACGATCACTGCCACAAAAGCCGGCACGGCCCTCGGAGCCGCAGGGTCTGTCTTCGGAGCAGCCGCTGATCATCGTCGTCGACGACGATGCGGCCGTGCGCGAGGCGCTCGCCGAACTGTTCCTGTCGGCCGGTCTTCCGTCGCGCTGCATGGCCTCGACCCGGGAACTGCTCGACGCCGACTTGTTGGACCGTCCCGGGTGCCTGGTCCTCGACGTGCGGATGCCGGGGCCGAGCGGTCTCGATCTGCAGCATCACCTGGCCGAACGGGGCCACACCATGCCGATCATCTTCCTGACCGGGCATGGCGACATTCCCATGACCGTCCAGGCGATGAAGGCCGGCGCGGTCGACTTCCTGACCAAGCCCGTGCGGGACCAGACGCTGCTCGACGCCGTGATCGAGGGCCTCGCGACCGATGCCGCCCGTCGTGCGGAGGCCGCCATCGTCAGGCGCAACGTGGAACGCCTCGAAACGCTGACCCCGCGCGAGCGCGAGGTTCTCCATGAAGTGGCGCGGGGCCGCCTCAACAAGCAAATCGCCTTCGATCTCGGCATCAGCGAGATCACGGTCAAGCTCCATCGCGGCAATGTCATGCGCAAGATGGAGGCGGCCTCGATCGGCGAGCTCATCCGCGCCTGGGAGAAACTCCCGCCCGCGATGCGCGAAGCCGACGCGACCTGGGGCCGCCGTCGCCCGACCTGAACTTCGGCATAGCTCGAACTCTTCTTCCGTTCGATAGGTTTGATCGCCGCACCAGCCCATTATCCTTGCAGATACACACTAGCGATTGCAGGGATCATCAAGCGATGCGGCAGATCAAGGCATTTTCACATATTATCGGCGCTCTTGTTCGGCGCGACATCTTGATGGATCCGCGATTTCGCGAGCCTCCAGCGGCGAGCCCTCGCCAACCAAGCGGTGGGCGTCATAGCAATCTGAGCACCGCGCTCGTCGGTTCGGTCCGCGCTCGCCCCAGCGGCTGAAGACGCGCGCAAGACAACGCGAGAAATCCCCCCTTTCAGGGGGCGGGTCTCCGCAACAGAGCAAATATTCGATCGCCGAACCGTGGCGACCAAGGCGCAGCCGACGCTCGCGCCGAACACCCCCAAATTGAAACCAGGAAACCAAACAATGAAAATCGTTGTCATCGGCGGCACCGGGCTCATCGGCTCGAAGACGGTGGAACGCCTGCGTCGCAAGGGCCACGAGGTCGTGGCGGCGTCGCCCGATACGGGCGTGAACACCGTGACGGGCGAAGGCCTCGACGAAGCCTTGGCCGGCGCCAAGGTGGTCATCGACCTGGCGAACTCGCCGTCCTTCGAGGACAAGGCTGTCATGGCATTCTTCAAGACGGCGGGGCGCAACCTGCTGGGCGCGGAGATCCTGGCCGGCGTGGAACATCATATCGCGCTGTCCGTGGTCGGCACCGAGCGGCTTCAGGCCAGCGGCTACTTTCGCGGCAAGAAAGCCCAGGAAGACCTGATCCGGCGCTCCGGCATCCCCCACACGATCGTGCACTCGACGCAGTTCTTCGAGTTCATGGGCGCAATCGCCAACGCGGGGACGACCGGCAAGACCGCCCGCCTCTCCCCCGCCGCCATGCAGCCCATCGCGGCGGACGATGTTGCGGACGCCATGGCCGATGTCGCGCTGTCCTCCCCGGCAAACGGCACGATCGAGATCGCCGGCCCCGAGCGCGCCCGCCTCAGCGACCTGGTCGCGAAATACCTCGGCGCCATCGGCGATCCCCGAGAGATCATCGTGGATCCCCACGCCCTCTACTTCGGGCTCGAGCTCGACGACGGCTCGCTCGTCCCTGGCGACAATCCCCGCCTCGGCGCGATCCGGTTCGACGACTGGCTCGAGCGGTCCGCGCGGCAAAAGAAGGCGGCCTGAGCGCCCCCTCAACCGCGCAAACCATGGGAACCAAGATGATCCGGAATCTGATGATTGTAACAGCTATCGTCGCGCTTACGATCGCAAGCGCGCTGGCGCACGATACGTCGCCAGACAAGTCGCGCGTCACCCTCGTTTACGATCACCCCCTCCCCAACGTGCCCGGCAAGAGCATGAAGGGCGTGTTGGTCGAGTACGAGCCTGGCGGTTCGTCGCCCGCTCACACCCACCCCTATTCCGCCTTCATCTACGCCACGATCCTCGAAGGAGCGATCCGCAGCCAGGTCAACGGCGGGCCGGTGGTCACCTATCGCGCCGGCGAAAGCTTCTCTGAATTCCCGGGCGATCACCACGGCGTCAGCGAGAACGCGAGCGCCACCCAACGCGCCCGCCTCCTCGCGGTCTTCGTCGTCGATACCGACGAGACCGTGTTGACGATCGACGAAGACTGAACCCGCAGAATGGAAACACAGATGAACATTCAAGTATCTCCCTCCCGGGCGGCGCCCAAGGGGCCTGTCATGCAGCGTGTCGACTACGCGCAGCAGTCGCCGCAGGAGCTGAAGAAGCTCACCGAGCTCGTCGGCGTGATGCAGGCGAGCTCGATCGAGGAGCCCATCCGCGATCTCGTCGCGCTGCGCGCCTCGCAGATCAACGGCTGCGCCTTCTGCATCGACATGCACGCGAAGCAGGCCAAGATCCACGGCGAGCGCGAGCTGCGCCTCTACCACCTGGCGGCCTGGCGGGAATCGAACCTGTTCGCCCCCCGCGAGCGCGCGGCCCTCGCCTGGACCGAGATCGTGACGCGGCTGCCCGAGCAGGGCGTGCCGGACGACATCTACGAGCGGGTTCGCACCCAATTGTCCGAGAAGGAGATCTCGGACCTCACCTTCGTGATCGTGGCTATCAACGCCTGGAACCGCCTGAACATCGGCTTCAGGGCGGTCCCGGGGACGGGCGATGCCATGTACGGCCTCGCCAAGGCCGGCTTGGAGTAGGCCGGCGGCTGCGAGCGACGCCCCCCGGCGCCGCTCGCTCCCTCGTCGCGAGAATCAAGGCATCCCTCGGAGGCACCATGCGCATCGAACACCTCGGCTCGATCATCTTGGGGCGACTGGCCATCATCGGGTCGGACGCCTCGCTGAGATCCGCGGCTCTCGCGCTCGCCACCCCTCGCACCGGCCTCGTCATCGTCTGCCATGGCGACGGCGGGGCGGCAGGCGTCCTGAGCAAATCCGATCTCGTCCGCCATCTGGCGCAATCCGAAGAGCCCGAACCCACCGTCGCCGCGCTGATGACGCGGGACGTCATCTCCTGCCGGCCGCACGACGATCTGCATGCGGTGTGGCAGACCATGGCGGCGCGGGGCCTGCAGAACCTGCCGGTCCTCGATGCCGCTTCGAGGCCGATCGGCACCCTCGACATTCGCGATGCGATGCAGGCGTTGTTCCGCGAAGAAGAACTCCAGGAGCGAATGCTGACCGATTACATCGCCGGCATAGGCTATCAGTAAGTCATGCCGCCATGGTCACCATGAATCAGGGCCTGACCTGGTGGATCTCGCCGCTCATCCTTCCGATCCTGGTCGGATTGGCCGGGATCGTGGTCTGGCACGTCATCCCCCGGCGCCGCGCCAATACGAGACTGCTTGTCCAGATCCCGTTCTTTCTCACGATGTCGGCGCTGTTGGCGGCGCAGCATCTCGTCCCCTACGCACCGCCGCCGAAAGGCGGAACGGTCGCCGCGATGCTCCTGGCCGGGTCGGTCAAGCTCCTGTGGTGGCTTCATCTCGCCTGGGCGCTGATCGGGTTTGTCCGGATCTATCTCGTCGTGGAGGGCAAGCCTCGCGAGGCGCGCCTCATGCAAGACCTCGTCGTCGGCGTCGTCTACATCGGCATGCTCCTAGCGATCCTGGCCTTCGTCCTCGCGATGCCGGTCGGAACGCTGATCGCCACGTCGGGGGTCTTTGCGATCATCCTCGGCCTGGCGCTGCAGAACACGCTGAGCGACGTCTTCTCGGGCATCGCGCTCAATCTGGGCCGGCCGTACGTTCTCGGCGACTGGATCGTGCTGAGCGACGGCACCGAGGGCCGCGTCATCGAGACCAATTGGCGATCCACGCACCTCATCAACTTCACGCACAACGTGGTCGTCCTGCCCAACAGCTTTCTCGCCAAGCTCGGGATCACGAACGTCAGCTATCCGGACGAGAGCCACGGCCTCTCGATTGTCGTCAGGCTGGCGCCGACCAGGATGCCGGCCGTCGTTGTCGACATGATGCGAACGGTGCTGGAGAGCTGCAACCTGATCCTCAAGGATCCGCCGCCGGCGGTCGCGGTCAGCGATCTCGACGCGACTGCAATCGAGCTCAAGCTGATCTTCCGCGTGGCGGAAGTCGGCCAGCGCCTCGCGGCGCGCAATGAGGTCTACGACCTCGTCTATCGTCACGCCAAGGCGAACGGATTGCTTTTGGCCGTGCCACGATCCGCATTGATCTCGATGACCGATCTACCGACCGAAGAGACGGCGAGAGCGCACGAAGTCACGCCACTCGATCTGCTGCGGACGATCCCGATCTTCGCGAGCTTGACGGATGAAGAGCGGCAAATCCTCGCGACGACGACGACCGTGCGAACCTATCGCAAGGGCGATACCGTTGCGATGGTCGGACAGCCGTTGCCGTCGCTGATGATCGTTCGCGCGGGCGTCGTTGCCCGGCTGCGCGGCGAAGATGACGCAACGATGGAGGTGGTCGGGCGCCTCGCTCCTGGCGATGTCTTCGGCGAAGCGAGCTTTCTCGGCGGCGCCGGCGAAGAATTCTCTTTGCGTGCGCTCGGTTCCGTCACCCTCTACGAGATCGACCGGAAAAATTTTGCCTCGTTGCAGCAAACGAGGCCCGAGTTCGCCGCGGATCTCGCCGCCGCGATGGCTGGCAAATGGACGCCGCCAAGCGGTGACGCTCCTTCGGCGCTACAAAGGGCCAAGCCACAAACCAATATTCTTGACGGCATCAGGACGGCCTTTCGCCCCAAACCCCTGCACGGCGCTTGAACTGGGGCGGTAAAGCCTCCGCGGCGCACGCGCCGAGGAGCGAATGGTATAGCGCGTCCGGGGTCGCGCCTACCTGACGGTCCAGCCGTTCACCCGAGCGACGAAGCCTGCCGGCAGGCCTCCGGGCCGATTTCACCCTCCAGGTGAAACCGCACGCCGGCCGGGGCGAAGTCGAGCGTCGCTTTGCCTTCGAAGTAGGCTCCGACAATTCGTTGGAGCAACTTCGAGCCAAAACCCGTCACCGTCGGAACCAAGACCGACGGGCCGCCGATCTCCTGCCAGAAAATGTCCAGCCGAGCGCCGTCGGCAACCTTCCAGACGATCTCGATCGTGCCGGCTTCGTCTGAAAGCGCACCGTACTTGGCGGCGTTGGTGGCCAGCTCGTGGAGCGCCAGCGACAGGCCCAGCGCCTGCGGGCTGGTCAGATCCACCTCGGGACCCGAGATCGAGAAGCGCTCCGGCTGTATCAGGTGGGGCGCGAGCGCGGTCCCCACGACTTCGCTGATCGGCGCCAGCGAGGTTGTCGTGGTTGTGAGGATATCCTGGGCCTTCGCGAGCGCCGTCAAACGGCCGGCGATGCGCTTGCGGCCTTCTTCCACGGTCGGGGCCGACAGAAACGTCTGCGCGACGATGGCCTGCACCATGGCCAGCGTGTTCTTCATCCGGTGCGCCATTTCCCGCGTGATGTCGGCGCGCCGCTGCTCCTCCCGCTTCTGAAGGCTGATATCCTTGGTCACGGTTCCGTAGCCGACCAGCACCTGGGCCGCGTCGCGCAAGGGGAAGATGCTGTAGAGAACGGGGATGATTTCACCGGTCGCGAAGTTGCGGAAACGCAGCTCCGCTTCCCAGAACCCCTCGCTGTTGGCCGCCGGAATCGCCTGCTCCTGGATGGTCTGCCGATCCGCCTCGACGAAGTAGTCCAGGATCCCGGTCGCCGACAAATCCGCATCCGGCGACAGCCCGACCAGGCGCCGGGCGGCATGGTTGAGGAAGAACATGCGGCCGTCGAGATCGGCCATGGCGATGAAGTCCGTCGACTGCTCCACCAGGCTCGCCAGTTCGGCTTTCTCGCGCTCGGCGGCCTGCGCGGCGGCAAGGGCACGCTGCTGCTCGGCCATGGTGCGCCGCAGCTCGAACTGCGTCATGGCCTGCCGGGCGAGAACGCGCAGGGTCCGGACCTGATGCTCCGTCAGTTCGCGGGGCTGGTAGTCGAGGACGCACAGGGTGCCGATGGGCGGGCCTTCGCGCGAGCGCAACAGGGCGCCCGCGTAAAAGCGCAGCTTCGGATCGCCGACCACCAGGGGATTGCAGTCAAATCGCGGGTCCTTGGTCGCGTCCGGGACGATCATCATCTCCTCGGCCAGGATCGCCTTGCCGCAAAAGGACGTCTCGAGGGGGGTCTCGCGCACACCGAGCCCGACCTCCGCCTTGAAGAACTGGCGGTGCGTGTCGACGAGGTTCACGACAGCGATCGGCGTGCCGCACACCTCGGCCGCGATCTGGGCCAGATCGTCGAAATCGTCTTCGCGCGGCGTGTCGAGGATCCCGTACGAATGCAGGGCTCGCGACCGATCGGCCTCGTTCCACCCGACTTCGGCTCCGCGAGGGGACCGCTGCAATGGCGACATATCGGGCCTTCTGTTCGGAAGAACAAAGCTCGGAGCAGCTTCCATAATTTTCAAGACTCAATCGGTCAACGCCACGGGATGCAACTGGAGGGCGTCTCAGAGCGGGCGGTGCCCACCGCAGCCGATCCAAGCGGATCCATCAGGCCGCCGCCAACCCCCTTGCGAAAGCGGTCGCCGGCAACCTCGTGTTCGGAGGGTTCGCCCGCCGACCTAGGCGATGATCTCCAGGAAGAAGCGGACCGCGACGGCGAGGAGGAAAAGGCCGAACAGGCGGCTAAGCAGCTTTGAGGAGATGGTGTGGGCGAGGCGCACGCCGAGACGGGTCGTGAGGAGCGCCGTCGGCAGCGTGAGGGCGAGCGCGGCGAGGGAGATATAGCCCACCGCGTCAGGCGGAAGGTCCGGCCGCCCCCAGCCGGCGAGGATATAGCCGACCGTACCGGGCGCGGCGATGAGGACGCCAACGGCCGCCGAGGTGGAGACGGCCTCGATAATGGGCTTGCCGTTGAGGGTGAGGATCATGGTGGAGATCGCGCCGCCGCCGATTCCCATCAGCGCCGACAGGAGGCCCACGGCCGCGCCGTAGAGCGAGGTGCCGAGGCGGCCCGGCATCGTATCACGCAGTTTCCAGCGGGCGTTTCCGGTCAGGAGCTTCGTCGCGACCATCAGCGCAACGCCCATGAAGACGATCTGGAAAACCGCCGCATCGGCGAAGCGGGCGATCACGCTGCCGGCCGCCACGCCGACGAAGATCGGCAGGATCCAGGCCCTGAGCAGCGCCCCGTCCACGGTGCCCCGGCGGGCATGGGTGCGCGCCGACAGGATCGCCGTGGGCAAAATCATGGCCAGCGACGTGCCCACCGCGAGCGGCATCGCCACATCGTCGGCATGGCCGAGAATGCGGAAGGTCTCGAAGAAAATCGGCACGCTGATCGCGCCGCCGCCGACGCCGAAAAGTCCCGCGAGAAGACCGATGGCAAGCCCCGCGCCGAGATACATCGGCGCGATCTCGACGAGGGAACCGATGGGAATGTCGCCAAACATCAATGCATTGCCCCGTGGGCCATCTTCCTGTGCGCGTCGCGCAGACAAACGATCATGGTGGGAGAGAGCCTACGCGCGCGCCCAATAGTCAACGCCAGCCCGGGACATCCGCGACGGCCGGTTCTCGATGCGCCGCGATGCGCCTCGCTGGGACGAATTCATCTGCGGCAAAAAGCTCCCGGACGAGCGCTGGATCGCGGCGTCAGGCCTCGCGGCCGGCACGCACGCGGCGCGCGATGCTTGCGCCGTCGAAGCCGCCGAGACCCGCCGCGATGGCGTCGGCATAGACCGCCTCCGCCGCTTGGGTCATCGGCATCGCCTTGCCGTGGCGCCGCGCCCAGGTGAGCGCCAGCCTCAGATCCTTGGCGAGACCGTTGATGTCGAACGTGCCCGGCTGGTCGGCACCGTCGATGGTCGTCGCCACGACGGCGAGACGATTCTTCAAAACGTTCGGACCGCCGGAGGAATCAGCGAGAATGCCCGCGATCGTGTTGCCGTCGAAGCCGTTTCCCTCCGGCAGGAGCGCGATGGCCTCGCCCAGTACGGCCCAGTAGAGCGCGAGCGGGAGGTTCACGGCGAGCTTCATCGCCGACCCCGCCCCCACCTCGCCAAGGAGATCCACTCGCTTGCAAAGGGCTTCCAGGATGGGCCGTGCCCGCTCGAATTCCGCCGCCGAGCCGCCCGCCATGCCCAGTAGCTGCCCCTTGAGGGCCGGGGCGACCGTACCGCCAACGGGACACTCGACGTAGCCGGCGCCGGCGCCGCGCACCTCGGCGGCGAGCGATTGCTGCTCGTCCGGCAAGATGGTGCTCATCTCGATGAACAGCTTGCCCTCGGCGCCGCCGGACAGCAGCCCGTCCCCCCCGCCGAACACCGCTTCGAGGGCCGCGTGATCCGTGAGGGAGGTAATGATCGCGTCGCAGGCGGCCGTGAGCGCGGCGGGGCTCGCCGCGACCGTCGCGCCCGCCGCCTCCAGATCGGCGGTGCTTGCCGCGGTGCGGTTCCAAGCGACGACGGCATGGCCGGTCTCGATCAGGCGTTTGCCGATCGCCGTCCCCATCCGCCCGGTGCCGACGATCCCGATTGTCATCTGTGCCATGTCGTCCCTCCCTTTCGCGCGGCCCGTTTGCGAGCCATCTTGGCCCGTCGTTCTAAGCGACCTTCGGGCCGATCAGGACCTTGAGCGGCACGAGGCCGGCGACTTCGAGCTCGATCACGTCGCCCGGAACCACCGCGCCGACGCCCGCGGGCGTGCCGGTCATGATGAGGTCGCCCGCCTCCAAGGCGTGCTGCTCGGAGAGGCGCGCGATGATCTCGTTCGTCTTCCAGATCATCATCGCGACGTTGCCATCCTGCTTGATGGCGCCGTTGACGGAGAGCCGGATCGGCGCGTCGACCACATGGCCGACATCCTCGGCGCGCGTGATCGGGCCGATGGGCGCGGATTTGTCGAACCCCTTGGTGACCTCCCAGGGCAGCCCCTTCTCCAGCGCTTCGGCCTGGTGATCGCGCCGCGTCAGGTCGAGCCCGACACCGTAGCCGAAGATGTGGCTCTCCGCCTCGGCCACCGGGATGTGGTAGCCGCCCGACTTCATCGCGACGACCAGTTCGCCCTCGTAGTGGAGGTTCTCGGTGAACACCGGGTACGGCACCGTCCCGCCGTTGGGCACCACCGCGTCGGTCGGCTTCATGAAGATCACCGGCGGGTCACGCTCGTCCGCGTTCATCTCCCTGATGTGGGCGACGTAGTTCTTGCCGATGCAGTAGATCCGGCGGACCGGAAAGGTGGCGTCGGTGCCGACCACGTCCAGAGCGGGGCGAACGGGCGGTGCAATCGCAAAATCTGTCATGACATCTTTCGGCCGTGTTCGGGAAAGGTGGATCGTGCCGGCCATCCGGGCCGCAAAAAATATATATACACCCGATATTCGCTCGCCGTGAAGCGCAAATTAATCCCAGTATTGCGGCGGTTTTGCAAATCGAACTCCCGGCAATCCGAGTTTTTTACATATATGACTGTCAAAAAGAAGGCTAAATCGTATATGCTGCGATCCACTCGGGACCTGCTTGTCGGGCTCTGGGCCAAACATAAGAATGGGAGGAACCACGAAATGAATGGGCTTCAGTTCTGGAAACGGGGCAGTGCAAGTGCGCTGGCCGGCGCGGCTCTTCTGGCAGTAACCTTCGCCGCCGGCGACGCAGCGGCTCAGACCTCGATCACCGTCGCAGTGCCGAACCCCTCGGCGATCACCTGGGCGCCCATGTGGGCCGCGGTCGGCGAAGGCTACTTCGACGACGAGGGGCTG
>JAUIJH010000085.1 GCA_030431335.1 Alphaproteobacteria bacterium | reverse complement strand
TCCTTCTCCGCCTCCGACAGCGTCCACGGATCGACCTGCACACCGCCCTTCGCGCCGCCGAACGGCACGTCGACGAGCGCCGTCTTCCACGTCATCAGCGAGGCGAGCGACCGCACCTCCTCGAGGTCGGCCTCCGGATGGTAGCGGATGCCGCCCTTGTACGGACCGCGCGAGGCGTTGTGCTGCACGCGATAGCCGCGCAGGACCTGAAACGTGCCGTCGTCGCGCTTGAGCGGAATCTGCACCGTCATTTCGCGATACGGAACGCTGAGCATTTCCTCGTAGTGATCCTCGAGGTTCATCACCGCCGCAGCTTTCTGAAACTGGTAGTCGACGATCGAGTGCTCGGCAACGCGCCCGCTGGGGAGCGTCTTCATCGTGGAGGTAATCATGATCGGAGTCTAGAGAGAGTTCGGTCGGAACGGCGATTCGCAATCGTTGCGAAACGCAACTGCCTCGATGGGGGAGCGCATCGGTCGCGTACGCGAAGACCCGTTGGCGCGCCCTTCAGTGTTAGCCCGGCAGCCAAGGGAGTGAGACTTTCGAGGGCAAGTGGAAGGTTGGCGGAAATGCAGCGAAAAGCGTTGATTTCTCTACGCTTGCGCCTATCTTCGTTTTCCGAAGGCCCTCGGGTTGTCCTTGATCCCGCACTCCTCGGTCGGGCTCGATTTCGACGCCGTTGTCCTCCTCCCAGCACATGCGGACGTCCTGCTGGCCGGCGCGGCCCGTGGTGGTGATTTCGATCCGCACCGTGCCGCCCTCGCGCGACAGGGCGCCGTGCTTGACCGCGTTGGTCGCGAGCTCGTGCACCACCATCGAGGCGTCGATGGCCAGCGAGGGCTGCAGGTCCACCGTGCTGTTACCGTGGATCGAGATGCGCGAACCCTCCGGATCGTAGGGGCGCACCTGGATCGAGATCAGCTCGCGCAGGTCGACGTTGTCGTCCTCGCGGCGGAAGTTGAGGTCGTGCGCCATCGCCAGCGCCCGCAGCCGCTGCGTCACCCGCTCGATGCGCGCGCCCGACAGCCCGCTGTCGCGCAGCGACAGCGAGACCACCGCCTGCACCATCGCCAGCATGTTCTTCACCCGGTGGCGCAGCTCGTCGAGCAGGAGCCGCTTCTGCCGGTCGGAGGCCTCGCGGCGCATCGCGGCGGCCAGGATGTTGGCGACCGACTGCAGGAAGGCGACGTCGTCCTGCCGGAACTTGCGCTTCTCGCGCGCATGCACGCCGATGACGCCGAACGGGTCCTTGGGCGTGCCGATGATCACGCTCATGCCGCTGATGATGCCCTCGTCCACCAGGAGCGGCGGCCCGGCGAAGCGCGGTTCCACGCGCAGGTCCTCCACCACCACCGGCTCCTGCATCTTCAGCGTATAGCCGGCCTGGCTGTTGTTGCCGCCGTCCACCAGCGTGCCCGGCGTGGCGCTGAAGCCGTGCGTGGCCACCAGTTGCAGGCTCTTGTTGTCGCTCGTCAGGAACAGGACCTTGGCGCAGTCGGTGCCGATCAGCCCGGACAGCTCCCGCGGCAGTTCCTGGATCCAGTCCTTCGTCTTGTGGCCGCCGAGGCTCAAGCCGCCGACGCGGGCGATGTAGGCCTGCTGCGCGACCTTGCTCTCGGCCTCCGCGCGCGCCCTGGCAAGGAGGGAGATGTCCACGAAGGTGACCACCGCCCCCTCGATGACGTTGCCCTGCGCGCGGTAGGGCATCAGGCGCATGAGGAAGGTGGAGGTGCCGTCGTGCAGGCTGACCTCGCGCTCGATGGGCGTCAGCGTCTCCATGATGCGCGCGACGTCGCCGGCCATGTCGACATCGCCCACGCGGGTCGAGATATCCTTGATCGGCCGCCCCACGTCGGTCTCGATCAGGTTGAAGATGCGGCGCGCCACGGGCGTGAAGCGGCGCACGCGGGCATCGGCATCGAGGAAGAGCGTCGCGATGTCGGTGCTGGCGAGGAGGTTGGAGAGGTCGCTGTTGGAGCGGCCCAGCTCTTCCAGCTTGATGGAAAGCTCCGCGTTGACCGTCTCCAGCTCCTCGTTGGTGGACTGCAGCTCCTCCTTGGAGGTCTCGAGCTCCTCGTTGGAGCTTTGCAGCTCCTCGTTCATGCTCATCAGCTCTTCGTTGGCCGATTGCAGCTCCTCGTTGGAGGATTCCAGCTCCTCCGTCGTGGTCTGCAGGTACTCCTTGGTGAGCCGCAGCTCCGCCTCGAGCGCCTCCGTCTCGGCGCCGTGGGGGCCGCCGGCCGCGCCCGCCTCGCCCGCCTCCCCGACCGCCGGCGGCTCGCCCAGATCGTGGAAGGCGATGAGATAGTGGGGCTCGCCCGACCGGTCGTTGCCCAGCGGCTGGCCGATCAGCCGCACATGACGCGTCTGCCCGTTTTCCTGGTACTTGACGCGCTCGCGCACCACCATGCGCCGGTCCGTCGTGACGCGGTGCCACAGCGATCGAAAGTCCATGCGCAGCTCTTCGCGCACCAGATTGACGAACTCCAGCGTCGCCGTGCCCGACTGCATGCGCAGATAGTCGGCGATCGGCCCGCCCGAATAGACCAGCTCCCGGTTCGCCCCCACCACCGCAAAGGCCGGGCAGAGCTTGTCGACGAGAGCGGCGTGCGCCATCGCCACCACGTCGTCGCGGTTCCTCGGCGTGGGCTTGGCCTGGCGCGCCCCCCAGTTGCCGGCGGCCTCCCCCTCCGACCCCATCAGCGGCACGCGCGGCCGGCCGGAGTCGGACTCCGGCTTGCGGCGGAACAGGCGCCACTTCTTGTCGACGGGCTCGAACAACGCATCATGGCCGGTGAGGCTCTCCGAAGGGCCGAGCAGCAGGACGGCGCCCGGCCGCAGCGCATAGTGGAAGATCGGGATGAGCCGCTCCTGCAGCTCCGGCTTGAGGTAGATCAGCACGTTGCGGCACGACAAGAGGTCGAGCCGCGAGAACGGCGGATCCTTGATCAGGCTCTGCACGGAGAAGATGCAGGTTTCGCGGATCTCCTCGCCGACCTGGTACTCGTTGCCGACCTTGCGGAAGTAGCGGCTCAGGTAGCGCTCCGGCACCTGGGCGGCGATGCTGTCGGGGTAGGTGGCGCGCCGCGCGACGGCGAGGGCATTCTCGTCGATGTCGGTGGCGAAGATGTTGATGCGCAACGGCTTGTTGAGCGACTGCGTCTTGTCCGCGAGCAGGATGGCGAGCGAATAGGCCTCCTCGCCCGTCGCGCAGCCGGCGACCCAGACCCGCAGCGTGTCGCCCCCCTGCTTGTCGCGCAGCATCGCGTCGACGGCCGATTCCAGCGAGGCGAACGCGTCCGGATCGCGGAAGAAATCGGTGACCGAGATGAGGAGCTCGCGGAAGAGCTGGTACGCCTCGTCCTTGTCCTCGCGCAGCAAATCCGCGTACTCGGCGATGGTCTTGATCGAACGCACCTGCATCCGCCGCGCGACCCGCCGATAGAGCGTCGGCTCCTTGTACTGGCGGAACTCGTGGCCGGTCGCGAGCTTGAGCTGCTGGCAGATGCGCGCCAGGTGGCGCCGGGCCTCCTGCTCGTCCGTGCGGCCGACCAGCTCGGCGTGCTCGAGGTGGGCGAGATAGTCGACGACGGCGGCGGGCATCTCCTGCGGCGCCATCACCTTGTCCACCAGCCCGGTGGCGATCGCGTTGCGGGGCATGGCGTCGTAGGCGGCCGTCTCCGGCTGCTGCGCGATGATGTAGCCGCCCGCCTCCTTGAGCAGCCGCGCCCCCTGGGTGCCGTCGCTGCCCGCGCCCGACAGGATGATCGCGACCGCCCCCTCGCCCCGCTCGCCGGCGAGGGATTGCAGGAACGTGTCGATGGGCGTGCGCACCGGGCGCGGCGGAGCGGGCTGCTGCACCCGCAGGCGCCCTTTGCGCAGCGTCAGCGTGGCGTTTTCCACGATGACGTAGACGGTATCCGGCTTGGGAACGACGCCGTCCTCGGCGAGCACCACCGGCACCTTGGCCGAACGCCCCAACAGCTCGGTCAGGATGCTTTTGTGCGAGGGGTCGAGGTGCTGGATGACGACGTAGCAGGCGCCCGAATCGGCCGGCAGCGCGGCGAGCAATTCGCGCAGCGCGTCGAGCCCACCGGCGGATGCGCCGATGCCCACCACCGGAACTTGCGAGCGAACCGGGGCCAATCGTTCGCCGATAATGTCATCCATAACTTAACCACATCGCTGATTGGCGGCTAATTAGAACGGCGATCCCATTTTCCAACTCCGCCCGATGGCGCGTTCTGCCAGAATCTATAATTCACCGGGCGGGCTTGTATACTTAATGCGCGGCTGAACCGACGTCGGGGAACTTCGCAACCGCTCAACCGTTTGAAGGCATGCGCCGATGCCGGTTCCCTGCGCGACGCGCAGCCCGGCCGCGCTCCATAAGGGGGATGCCGTCCAGGCGGGAAGTTGCAGAAAATCATCGTGTCGCGGGGGCAGCTCAATGTCTGAACGTTCGCCCCCCCGCTCGCCATGCGTGCTGGTTTTGGAAGACGAAGTGTTTGTGGGGCTGGAGCTTTCCCTGATTCTGGAAGGCGCCGGCTACTCGACGCTCGGCCCCGCGCCGGACGTGCAGGCGGCCGAAGAGCTGTTGGCGCAGACGACGCCCGATTTCGCCATTCTCGACGTCAATCTGGAGGGTGTCACGTCGGCGAGCGTGGCGCGGCTGCTGGAGGCGCGCGGGGTGCCGTTCGTCTACATGTCGGGCTACACGGACGACTATATGGACGAGCACCTGCCCAGAGCGCCCTTTTTCAACAAGCCGGTGCAGCCGGCGCTGCTGTTGAAGGCGATCGAGGCGGCGCTGCGTTCGCGCGCCGGCCCCGGAGGCGGCCCCGGAGGCGATCCGGAAGGCGAACCCGGAGACGGGTCGGGAGGCTGACCGGCGACCGCGCCGAGGGGCGCGGCCGGCCGGCCGGCGCGGACTAGGCCATCGCCGCCGCGCTCACCAAGGTCTGCAACGCACGCCCGTCCATACCGTCCACCGGCTGGCCGAGGTGGGCGAGGATGGTGGGCGCGATGTCGGCGATGTCGCTCGCCGCCTCGCACACGCCGCGCATTCCGCCGCCGTCGGCGATCAGCACCGGCGCCTGCTCGTGGGTGCCGAGCCCGCCGTGCTGGCCGAAGCCGATGGGCGCGGGCGCCTCGTCGTGGCGGTGGAACGCCACCGCGCCGCCCGGCGCATCGGGCGAAGGCGCCTCCAGCTCCTTGCCGCAGAACATGATGGCAAGCCCGTGCTCGCCGCTGTGGCCGAAGGCGGCGAGGCGCTCGCCCACCACCACCTCGCCGGCCCAGTCCTGCGCCCTGAGCCAGGCGGCGATGGGCTCGGCCCGCTCGCGCGCCTGGGGCGCGAGGTAGATGTGCCCGCTCGTCCCCTGCGGCGCGAAGCACACCTCGCTGGAGGCGAGATCGTCCTTGAGGCCGGCGGCATGGAGCCCGGCATCGATGTCCACCGTGGCGACCACGCTCTGGTGGCCATGGTCGGAGCCGGCCATGAGGAGCACGTCCTCGCCGGCGGCGCGCATCGCGTCCACCGCGTCGATCACCATGCCCAGGCACGCATCGGCCGCCGCCACCGAGGCCATGTGGTCGGGCGAGCCGAGCAGCACCTTGTGCATCGTCTTGTCCGGGTGGGACAGCCACAGCACCGACAGCGCCGCCCCGCGCGGCAGGATCTCCTCGCAGAAGGCGCGGGCGAGGCGGGTGTCGTCCTCGATAGTGCCCTCGCTGGTGAGGCCGGCGTCGTCGAGGGAGCGCCCGCCGGGGCCGCGCGAGCCGGAGCGGTGATAGATCTCGCCGTGCGCGTCGGGGTCCTGCATGAAGGCCGCGCCCGGCGAGGCGCTCGACAGCACCACCGTGCCGCCGTGGCCGGCGAGGCGCTGCGCCATCGTCGGCACCTTGAGCACGCGCCCGTAGGCCGCGCGGAGCTGGTCGAAGATTTCCGGCGCGCCGACATTGCGCACCACGAAGCCGCCCGCCCCGTCCGGCAGCGCGACGGTGTTGCCGGCGATGCCGTGGCGGGCGGGCCGGCAGCCCGTGGCGATGGTGGCCGAGCAGCAGCGCGTCACCGACGGGAAGGCGCTGCGGTGGTTGGCGAAGAAGGCACCGCGCGCGGCGAGCCCGTCGAAGCGCGGCGAGTGTCCCCGGCCGAGCATGTCTCTGCGCTGGCCGTCGCAGATGACGAGGACAGCGCGCTTTGGGTGATGTGTCATCCGTGCGCCGTACCGCGCCTCGGCGACAACGCGATGACGGCGGGCAGCGGGGATTGTCACCCAACCTTCGCACCCCTGTCGGCCGTCCGTCACATGCCGTGCCTATGGCGGTAGGCGCTCGCATCGGAGCGGGCTGTCGCCATGAGGAGAAGAGACGCCATGGACTGGCTCCGCCACTTCACCGTCGCGCTAACGATGACCGGGGTGCTGGCCTCACCCGCTTTCGCCCAGGACCGGCCCGACCTGACGGTCGCCGTCAACAACCTGCCCGGCAGCCTGGAATCGATCGAGGAGATGGGCAACGTCGCGGTGCGCATCACCTATTCGATGTTCGACCCGCTGATCCGCCGCAACTTCCTGGCCGACGGCTCGGGCCGCGCCTCCAAGCTGGAGCCCGCGCTCGCGGAGAGCTGGAAGCGCATCGACGACCGCACGCTGGAACTGAAGCTGCGCGAGGGCGTGCTCTTCCACAACGGCGACGAGCTCACCTCCGACGACGTGGTGTTCTCGCTCAACCCCGCGCGCGGCCACGGCTACAACCCGCTGATCCCCGCCTCGCGCGACCTCCTGATGTCGCTGTCGCACGTGGAGCCGATCGACAAGTACACGGTGCGCATCGTCTCCAAGGAGCCGGACATCCTGTTGGAGCAGCGCCTCGCGGGCTATGCGATGTGGATCGTCAACGCCAAGCATTACCTGCGCGTGGGCAAGGACGCCTTCGCCCGCAACCCGGTCGGCACCGGCCCCTACAAGATGGACGAATGGGTCGACGGCGAATACATCCGCCTCGCCGCCCATGACGACTACTGGGACGGCAAGCCCACCGCCGAAGAGATCACCTTCACCACGGTGCCGGAAGTGTCCGCGCGCATCGCCGGGCTGGTGTCGGGCGAGTACGACATCATCGTCAACGTGCCGCCGGACCAGGTCGAGGTGCTGGAGAGCTACAACGACGTGAAGGTCGAGAGCATCGTGCTCGACAACTCGCACGTCCTCGTCTTCTACACCGTCGGCCCGCTGGAGGACGCGCGCGTGCGCCGCGCGATGGCGCTGTCGATCGACCGCGCGCTGCTGCGCGAGGCGCTGTGGCAGGACAAGAACTACACCCCCAACGGCCACCAGCTGCCGTCCTACGAGATGTGGATCGAGGACTATCCGGAGTTCGAGTACAGCCCCGAGAAGGCGCGCGCGCTGCTCGAGGAAGCCGGCTACGACGGCGAGGAGATCATCTACAAGCTGCCGCTCAACTACTATCTCCTGTCGCTGGAAGCGGCGCAGGCGATGCAGCAGATGTGGGCCGAAGTGGGCCTCAACGTGAAGCTGGAGCCGGTGGAGAACTGGTCGCAGGTGACCGATGCGAACAGCCTCGTGCACGTGCGCCCCTGGTCCAACACGCACCGCCTGCCCGACCCCATCGGCTCGTTCGTGCCGCAGTGGGGCATCGTCGGCGAAGTGCAGGAGAACAGCCAGGACGCGGCCCGCTCGTGGGATGCGCCCGCCCGCTTCAACGAGCTGCACACCGTGATGATCACCTCCACCTCGATGGCCGAGCGCAAGGACGCCTACCGCGAGGCGCTCGACATCTGGATGGAGGAGGCGCCCGGCACCATCCTCTACAACCCGCTGGAGACCTACGCGATGCGGGCCGGCGTCGATTGGAAGCCCTACTCGCTCTATTACATGGACTTCCGCCCCTACAACCTGCACTTCGCCGCCGACTGACGGCGACGACGATGGCACCCGTCCTCGCCGCACAGGGCCTGTCCGTCGCGATCAGCACGCGCGACGGACGCACGGTCACGCCGGTCCGCAACATTTCGCTGGCGCTGGATGCGGGCGAAACCCTCGCCATCGTCGGCGAGTCGGGTTGCGGCAAGACCATGACGTGCCTCGCCCTGTCCGGGCTCCTGCCGCGCCGGGCGCAGGTCACGGCGACGTCGCTGACCCTGGCGGGCGAGGACCTTGCCACGCTCGATCGGCGCCGCGCCCGCGAGGTGCGGCGCCAGCGCCTGGCGGTGGTGTTCCAGGACGCCACCAACGGGCTCAACCCGGTCAAGTCGGTCGGCTGGCAGGTGGCCGAGGCGGTGCGGCTGCGCGCCGGCGGCTCGCGGGCCGCCGCGAGCGCGGAGGCGCAGCGGCTGATCGGCCGCGTCGGCCTGCCCGATCCGGCCCGCATCATGCGCGCCTACCCCCACCAGCTGTCCGGCGGCATGAACCAGCGGGCGATGATCGCGCTGGCCGTCGCCGGCAACCCGGACGTGCTCGTCGCCGACGAGGCCACCACCGCGCTCGACGTGACCGTGCAGGCGCAGATCCTGACGCTGATCGCCGAGTTGCAGCGCGAGGTGGGCATGGGCGTCGTCTTCGTCACCCACGACCTCGGCATCGTGGCGCAGATCGCCGACCGCGTCGCCGTGATGTACGCGGGCCGCATCGTGGAGAGCGGGCCGGTGGGCGAGATCTTCGCCGCGCCGCGCCACCCCTATACGGCGGGGCTGATCGCCTCGCTGCCGCGCATCGACCGGCGCGAGCGGGACCTGTCCGTCATCGAGGGCCAGGTGCCCCCCATCGACGCGATGCCCGACGGCTGCGCCTTCGCGCCGCGCTGCCAGCGCGCCGCCGACGACTGCCGCCGCACCAGCCCACCCCTTGCGAGGCTGGGAGGCGTGCACGCCGCGTGCCTCCACCCACTGAGAGAGATGGCATGACCGCACTTCTCACCGCCAGCGACCTCACCCGCTCCTTCCGCGCCGGCCGCAAGCGGATGTTCCGCCCCGCGCCGCGCTTCAACGCGGTGGACGGCGTCGACATCGAGGTGGCGCGCGGGGAGACGCTCGCCATCGTCGGCGAATCGGGCTGCGGCAAGTCCACGCTCGGCACGCTGCTGCTCGGCCTCGCCGAGCCGTCCGCCGGGCGCGTGCTGTTCGACGGCCAGCCGGTGCGCGGGCGCGGCGGCGATGCCTGGCGCCGGATGCGGCGCCGGATCCAGGTGATCTTCCAGGACACCAACGGCTCGCTCGACCCGCGCCTGCCCATCTTCGCCCAGGTGCGCGAACCGCTCGACATCCACCGCATCGGCGCGCGCGCCGAGCGCGATGCCAGGACGCGCGCGATCCTCGGCGCCGTCGGGCTCGGGCCCCATCTGTGGCAGCACGTGCCGGGCGAATTGTCGGGCGGCCAGCAGCAGCGCGTCGTCATCGCGCGGGCGGCGATCCTGGAGCCGGAGATGATCGTGTGCGACGAGCCGGTCTCCGCGCTCGACGTGTCGATCCAGGCGCAGGTGCTGCGCCTGCTGCGCCAGCTCCAGCGCGACATGGGGCTGACCATGGTGTTCATCAGCCACGACCTCGCCGTGGTGCGCCACGTCGCCGACCGCGTGGCGGTGATGTACCTGGGACGCATCGTGGAGACGGGCTCGGCCGAGCGCGTGTTCCAGGCGCCGCAGCACCCCTATACGCAGGCGCTGCTCGCCGCCGTGCCGGTGCCCGACCCCGCCCGCCGCACGGCCCGCGTCCTCGCCACCGGCGAGCCGCCCAGCCCCATGAACCCGCCGCCCGGCTGCCGCTTCCACCCGCGCTGCCCCCACGCCGTGCCGCGCTGCCGCAGCGAGGTGCCCGCGCTGCGCCCCATCGCCGGCCGCGAGACGGCCTGCCACGTGGCCGGCGCGCTCGACGCCGAGATCACCCGGATCGCGGCCGAATGAGCGTGCGCTTCGTCATCGTCAAGCTGTTGCGGGCGATCCTCACGATCTGGCTCGTGGTGACGTTCGTGTTCTTCGTGCTGCGCCTGTCGGGCGACCCGGTGGCCCAGCTCCTGCCCGACGACGTCGACAAGCAGACGGTCCAGTTCTACCGCGAGCTGTGGGGGCTCGATCAGCCGGTGGGCGTCCAGTATCTGCGCTACATCGAGGCGCTGCTGCAGGGCGACCTCGGCATCTCGTTCCGCAACAACCTCGACGCCTTCCAGCTCGTGATGGAGCGCGTGCCGAAGACGGCGCTGCTCGGCGGCACCGCGCTGCTGTTCGCGCTCGGCTTCGGCATTCCGCTCGGCATCTACGCCGCTCTCCACCGCGACACCGCCATCGACCGCGCCATCATGAGCGTGGCCGTGTTCGGCTTCTCGCTGCCCAACTTCTTCCTCGGCATCATGCTGATCCTGATCTTCTCGCTGCAATTGCGCTGGCTGCCTTCCTCGGGCTCGGGCACGTGGTGGCACCTCCTCATGCCGGCCGTGACGCTCGGCACCGGGTTCGGCGCGCAGATCGCCCGTTACGCCCGCTCGGCGATGATCGACGTCACCAACCGCGCCTATATGCGCACCGCCGAGGCGAAGGGGGCGGGCCAGACGCGCAAGCTCTACGTCCATGCCCTCCCCAACGCCGCGATCCCCATCGTCACCATCACGGGGATGAAGATCGGCGAGCTGCTCGGCTGGGCCGTCGTCACCGAGACGGTGTTCGCGTGGCCGGGCATCGGACGCCTCCTCACCAGCGCCGTCGCGATGCGCGACCTCGCGGTGGTGCAATGCATCATGCTCATTCTCGCGGTGACGATGGTGAGCGCCAATTTCATCGTCGACCTCGCCTATGGCTGGCTGGACCCGCGCGTGCGCGCCCAGCGCCAGGGCGAGCGCTGAGGAGCCGCAATGACCATCGCCGCCGCCCCCGCGCCATCGCGCCCCCTCACCCATCGCCTCGGCCTCGGCGGGCTGCGGCGCGTGCCGGCGGTCGTCCTGATCGCGTTCGCGGTGCTGGCGCTGGCGCTCGTCGTCACGCTGTTCGCGCAATTCATGATGCCCTACGACTACGACGCGATGAACCTGCGCGCCCGGCTCACGCCGCCCCTGCCGTGGGAGGGCTCCAACCCGGCCCATCCGCTCGGCACCGACAAACTGGGCCGCGACGTGCTCTCCCGCCTCCTGATCGCGACGCAGACCTCCATCGCGCTCGCCCTGTTGGGCACCATCATCGGCGCGGTGCTGGGCACGGTGCTCGGCTTCCTCGCCGCTCATTTCCGCGGCATCGTCGACGAGGTGATCTCCGCGCTGGTCGATTTCCAGGCGGCGATGCCCTACTTCATCATCGCCCTCGCCGTGCTCGCCTTCATGGGCAACTCCATCGTCGTCTTCCTGTTTCTGATGGCGATCTACGGGTGGGAAAAGTACGCGCGGATCACGCGCGGGCTGGTGCTGTCGGCCCGCGAGGAGGGGTATGCACGCGCCCAGCACGCGCTCGGCGCGGGGCCGCTGCGCACCTATGGCATCCACATCCTGCCCAACATCGTCTCGCCGCTGATCGTGCAGCTCACGGTCAACTTCCCCGACACGATCCTGTTCGAGACGTCGCTGTCCTTCCTCGGCCTGGGCGTGCGCCCGCCCCTCACCTCGCTCGGCCAGATGCTGGGCGACGGGCGCGACTACCTCGTCACCGCCTGGTGGCTGGCGGTGGTGCCGGGCCTGACGATCTTCCTCGTGACGCTGGCGATGTCCATCGTCGGCGACTTCCTCCGCACCCACCTCGACCCCTCGCTGCAGGACTGACCATGACCAAAATTTCCGGCATCGGCTTCAACACCGGCGACGTGGCGGGCGACCTGCCGCGCCTCACCGGGCAACTCGACCGCTTCGCCCGGATGGGCTGCGAGATGGTCGAGATCACCGCGACGGGACTGGACGCTGTGGCGGGCTGCAAGCTCATCCCCCACCGCGTGGAGGCGGTGCGCCGCATCCTGTCGCCGTTCGGCTTCTCGTATTCGATGCACGCGCCGATCGCGATCAACCTGATGGACGAGGCGCACCTGCCGCTGCATCGCCGCGCGGCCGAAGCGAGCCTGGAACTTGCCGCGGCGCTGGAGGCGACGACGATGGTGCTGCACCCCGGCCGCGTCCACCCGGACCTTTGGGCGGACGAGGCGGAGCGGCTGCTCGCCATGGAGCGCGACGTTCTCGGCGAACTGGGCGAGCGGGCGGCGGCGCTCGGCGTCGTCATCGCCTACGAGAACATCAGCCCCAATCCGCGCGTCATCGCCGGGCTGGAGACGTCCTATTCGCTGGACCCGCGGCAGCTTGCAGACCAGCTCGGGCGGCTCGGCCACCCGGCGGTGCTGGCCTGCCTCGACGTGAGCCATGCCCAGCAGGGCGCGGTGCTGTGGGAGTTCGACATGGTGTCGGCGTGCGCGATGCTGTCGCCCTTCATCGCGCACATGCACTTTTCCGATTCGACCGGCATTCCCGCCACGATGGCGACCAAGACGCTGGGCGAGCTGCACTTTTTCGGCGCCGGCGACATGCACGCGCCGGCCGGCTGGGGGGCGATCGATTTCGACGCGCTCGGCCGGGCGCTCGACGTGCGCGAGGGCACGCGCATCGTGATCGAGCTGAAGACCAACTACCACCACCACGGCGCGGAACCGACGCTGGCCGCCGCCCGCGCGTTCGCCGCCCTGGTGGACGGCGCGGCGATCCCCGCGACCGCCGTCGCCTAGAGCGCGTCCCGCTCGAGTGGGATCACTTGAGCGGAAAAAACGTGCTCGCAATCAAAAAGATAGCGCATCAACCTCGCGCCCGGACGGGCGCGATATGCGCTAGCCCGTCCGGCTACTCGCCGTAGGGGATCCAGATCGTCTTCACCTCGGTGGCGCGGGCGAGGAAGGTTCGGCCCTGCCCCTCGGGGCCGAGCCAGTCGCGCGCGTCCCCGTCCTCCACGAAGGTCTGCTTGAGGTTGCCGGCGGAGGCCTCCTCCACCATGCGCCCGCCCGCCTTGGTGCCGAAGTACCACATGGCGTCCACCGCATCGTGCTCGGCGAGGGTCTTGGCGAGGACGTCGCGCTCGCCGGTGACGATGCTGACGACGCCGGCCGGCACGTCGGAGGTGTCGAACACCTGGTAGAGATCGGTGGCGGCGAGAGGGTGGACCTGCGAGGGCACCGCGACGACGCGGTTGCCCATGGCGAGCGCGGGCAGCACCAGCGACACGAAGCCGAGCAGCGGATGGGCCGCCGGGCACGCGATGCCGACGACGCCGAGCGGCTGGTTGACCGCGAGCGTGACGTGGGCGGACTTGGTCTGGTGCACGGCGCCGTCGAACTTGTCGGCCTGGGCGGCGTACCAGAAGATGCGGCGCACGGCCGTTGCCACCTCCTCCCTGGCGGCCGCGTGGGAATGGCCGAAGGAGGCGAGCCGGGCGGCGAACTCGGCTTCGCGGGCGACGAGGTTTTCGGCGACGTAATAGAGGATCTGGGCGCGGTTGTGGCCGGTCTGTGCGCCCCAGCCCTTGGCCTTCTCGGCCGCTTCGACGGCGTTGCGGATGTCCTTGCGGTTGCCGAGGCCGGCAAGGCCCACAGCCCCGTCCGGGCCTTCCACGGCGTAGACGTAGCCGCTGTCGGGGCGGGCCTGCTTGCCGCCGATATAAAGCTTGGCGGTGCGGTCGATCTCGTGGCCGGCGATGGGCGTCTCGGCGGGCGTGCCGGCGGGCTTGGGCGGCGCCGCCTCGGTGCCGTGGGCGGGGTGCGCGGGCTCGGCGAGGTAGGCGGCCATGCCTTCCCGCCCGCCCTCGCGGCCGAAGCCGCTCTCGCGGGTGCCGCCGAAGGCCGCCCCGGCGTCGAAGAGGTTGGTGGCGTTGATCCACACCACGCCCGCCTTGACGCCGGCCGCGGCCTCCAGCGCGAGGTTGATGTTCTCGCTCCAGATCGAGGCGGCGAGGCCGTAGCGGGTGTTGTTGGCGAGGGCGAGGGCGTCGTCGGGCGTGCGGAAGGTGGTGAGCGTCACCACCGGGCCGAAGATCTCCTCGCGCGCCAGCACCGAAGCGGGCTCCACGTTGGTGACGAGGGTGGGCGGATAGAAGCAGCCTTTTGGCGCGCTGGTCTGGTGGACGATGGCGCCCTCGGCGACGCCCTGCGCCACCAGCGCCTCGATGCGGGCGAGCTGCACCGGGTGCACGATGGCGCCGATGTCGGCGGATTTCTGCAGCGGGTCGCCGACGATCAGCGTCGTCATGCGCCGCCGCAGCAGCGCCTCGAAGCGCGGGGCGACGCTCTCGGCGACGAGGATGCGCGAGCCGGCGCAGCACACCTCGCCCTGGTTGAACCAGATGGCGTCGACGACGCCCTCCACCGCCGCGTCGAGGTCGGCGTCCGGAAACACGATGAACGGCGACTTGCCGCCCAGCTCCAGCGTGAGCGCCTTGCCCGAGCCCGCGAGCGCCTTGCGGATGGTGCGCCCCACCGCCGTGGACCCGGTGAAGGCGACCTTGTCGACGCCCTCGTGCGCGACCAGCGCCGCGCCCGTCTCCCCGTCGCCGGTGACGATGTTGAGGACGCCGTCGGGCAGGCCCGCCTCGTGCGCGATCTGGGCGAAGGCGAGCGCGGTGAGCGGGGTGTACTCGGCCGGCTTCAGCACCACCGTGTTGCCGGCCGCGAGGGCGGGCGCGATCTTCCAGGCGAGCATCAGGAGCGGGAAATTCCAGGGGATCACCTGGCCGCACACCCCGTGGGGGGCGAGGCCGGGGAACTCGTCGTCGCGGATCTCGGCCCAGCCGGCGTGGTGGTAGAAGTGGCGCGCGACGAGGGGAACGTCGATGTCGCGGCTTTCGCGGATGGGCTTGCCGTTGTCGAGCGTCTCCAGCACCGCGAGGAAGCGGGCGTGCTGCTGCACGTGGCGCGCGAGGGCGTAGAGGTGGCGCGCGCGGTCGTGGCCCGACAGCGCCGACCAGGGGCCGTACGCCGCGCGGGCGGCGCGCACGGCCGCGTCGATATCGGCGGCGGTGCCTTGCGTCACCTTGGCGAGGGGCTCGCCGGTGGCGGGGTTGGTGGCCGCGAAGGTCTCGCCGGGGCTCTTGAAGGCGCCGTCGATGAAGTGGCCGAAGCCGGCCGCGTGCGCCTCGAGCCAGGCCGCGACGATGCCGGCATCCTCCGGCGCCGGGCCGAAGGGGAGGTCCTTGGCGATGGTGGCGATCGTGGTCATTGCCGCGTTCCTCAGGCCAGCGCGTGGCGGGTGGCATCGGCGTAGCGGCCGGTGACGAAATGTTCGAGCTGGCGTTCGATGTCGCCCAGCATGGAGGAGGCGCCGAGGCGGAAGAGCGCCGGGCGCATCCACTCGCGGCCGAGCTCCTCCTTCATCAGCAGCAGCCAGTTGAGCGCGTCCTTGGCGGTGCGGATGCCGCCGGCCGGCTTGAAGCCGACGATGGCGCCGGTGGCGTCGCGATAGTCGCGGATGGCGCGCACCATCACGAGGCCGACGGGCAGGATCGCGTTGACCCCCTCCTTGCCGGTGGAGGTCTTGATGAAGTCGGCGCCGGCCTCCATCGCCACCATGGAGGCGGCGTAGACGTTGCGCAGCGTCTTGAGCTCGCCGGTGGCGAGGATGGTCTTGAGGTGGGCCCCGCCGCACGCCTCGCGCATGGCGGCGATCTCGTCGTAGAGGGCGGCCCAGTTGGCGGTGAGGACGTGCTCGCGGGTGATGACGATGTCGATCTCCGCCGCGCCCTGCGCGACGGCCCAGCGGATCTCCTCCAGCCGCAGGTGGAGCGGCATCAGCCCGGCGGGAAAGCCCGTCGCGACGGAGGCGACGGGAATGCCCGAGCCCGCCAGCGCCCGCACCGCGTGGGCGACCATGGTGGGGTAGACGCACACGGCGCCCACGGTGAGGCGCTCGCCGGCCAGCCCGAGCCCCTCCACGATGTGCGGCGCCAGCGGCTGGCGCGCCTTGGCGCACAGGCGGCGCACGCGGCCCTCGGTATCGTCGCCGGCGAGCGTGGTGAGGTCGATGCAGCGGATGGCGTTGACGAGCCAGGCCGCCTGCCACTCCTTCTTGATGGAGCGGCGGGCGGTGAGCGTCGCCGCGCGCCGCTCGGCGGCGCTGCGGTTGACGGGGTGGTTCTCGAACAGGTCGAGCCGCAGCGGCGTGCCGGGATTGCGCCCCCCGTGCGCCGCCACGACGTCGCCCACCTTGGCGGCGATGGCCACGGCCTGACTGGTTTCGGCGGCGACTGTCATCGGGCGGGTCTCCTTCCTGGCGCCGGTGGGTCGCGGCGCAACAGGACGCGCGGCACGCACCGATCGCCCTTTCGTAGTGCGTTTGGGTGGTCCGCGTCCACGGCAACCGGCGGCAACCGGCGCCCGTGCGCCCCGCGCGCGAGGCGCCGGCGCGGCCGAGATCGCCGCGATGGGCCGTGCGCAATGGCGAGGGCCGCTTGCTTCGCCGGCGGCTTTGGCTCAGGTTCGGTTCCGGATGGTTCCGTCAAGCAGACCTGTGCGACGGATGAAAAGGGAACACGGTGAGGCGTACCCATCAGGGACCGATACCGTGGCTGCCCCCGCAACTGTAAGCGGTTAGCGACACCCAAGCGCCACTGGCCAACGGCCGGGAAGGCGGGTGAAGCGTGGACCCGCGAGCCAGGAGACCTGCCATCCATCGCCGCGCCCTTGGGCGCCTCAACATACCTTTGCACGGTGGGTGCAGAAAGGACTGACAATGCATATCGAACCCGGAATCGTCACCGGCGCCAAGCTCGCCCTCAGCTACGCGACGGCGGCGGCCAGCGCCGGCCTCGTCGCCAAGCTGGCGCTCGACACCATCCGCCGCGACGGCGGGCTCACCGCCCTCCTCGCCCGCTCGGCGGTGGCGACCGCTGCCGTCTTCACCTTCTTCCAGCTGATGCCGCACTATGCGGTGGGCGTGTCGGAGGTGCACTTCATCCTCGGCTCGACGCTGTTCCTGATCCTCGGCGCGGGGCCGGCGGCCATCGGGCTCGCGGGCGGGCTGCTCGCGCAGGGCCTCCTGTTCGCGCCGGCCGACCTGCCGCAATACGCGATCAACGTGACGACGCTGATCGTGCCGCTGTGGGGCGTCTACGAGATCGCCAAGCGCATCATTCCGGCCGGCACGGCCTATGTGGACGTGACCTACAAGCAGGCGCTGGCGCTCTCCACCGCCTACCAGGGCGGCATTGTCGCCTGGGTCGCCTTCTGGGCGCTCTACGGCCACGGCTTCGGCGCCGAGACGCTGACCGCGGTCGGCACCTTCGGCGGCGCCTACATGACGGTGATCATCCTGGAGCCGCTGGCCGATCTGGGCGTGCTCGCCCTCGCCAAATGGGCACGCGGCGGCCAGGCCACCGCGCTGCTGCCGACGCGGGTCTACAGCCCCGCGCTCTGAGCAGCCCCGCGCCCTGAAACCGCTGCCGGCCCGCCCCTCGCGGGCCGGTTTGCCGCGCCTCGGTCCGCTTCCGGCCCGCCCCTGCGGTGGGCCGGTTGCCTCGCTCAGCTTTGGCCCCGCCCGCGTTGGGTCGGTTTGCCTCACTCGGTCCGCTTCCGCCCCGCCCGCGCTTGGCCGGGTTGTCTCGCTCGGTCCGCTTTCGCGCCGCTTGCGGTGGGCCGGTTTGCCTTGCTCGGTTCGCTTCGGCCTCGCTCGCAGCGGGCCGGCTTCCCTCGCTCAGCTTTGGCCCGGCCCGCGGTGGACCGGTTTGCCTCGCTCGGTCCGTTTCCGCCCCGCCCGCATTGGGCCGGGTTGCCTCGCTCGGTCCGTTTCCGCCCCGCCTGCGTTGGCAGTTTGCCTCGCTCGGTCCGCTTTCGGCCCGCCCAGGGCGGGCCGACGTGCCTCAGTCCTTGACGAGGCCGAGGATGGCGCGGGCCTCGGCCACCGTCGCCGGGCGGCGGCCGTAGCGCTCCAGCACGCCGACGCAGCGCTCCACCAGCGCCGCGTTGGACGGGGCCAGGGTGTTCTTGTCGAGGCGCACGTTGTCTTCCAGCCCGGTGCGGCAGTGGCCGCCCAGCGCCGCGCACCACTCGTTGACCACGATCTGGTTGCGCCCGATGCCGGCCGCGCACCAGGTGGCGTCCGGCATCAGCCGGCGCGTGGTGCGCACGAAGAAGTCGAACGCCTCGCGGTCCACCGGCATCGCGTTCTTCACGCCCATCACGAACTGCACGTGGAGCGGCCCGTCGAGCCGCCCGTCGTCCACCATCTTGGCCGCCTGGAAGATGTGCGACAGGTCGAAGATCTCGATCTCCGGCTTGACCTTGTAGCGGCGCATCTCGCCGGCGAGCCAGTCGATCAGCTCGGGGCTGTTCTCGTAGACGCGGGTGGGGAAGTTGTTGGAGCCCACGGTGAGGGAGGCCATGTCCGGCGCGAGCGGCAGCATGCCGCCACGCTCGCGCCCGGTGCCGGAGCGCCCGCCGGTGGACAGCTGCACGATCATCCCCTCGCAGTGCGCCTCGATGCCCTCCTTGAGGCGGGCGAAACGCTCCGGATCGGAGGTGGGGCGGCCCTCGTCGTCGCGCACGTGGCAGTGGGCGATGGCGGCGCCGGCCTCGAAGGCGGCGTGGGTCGATTCGATCTGCTCGGCGACGCTGATGGGCACCGCCGGGTTGTCCGCCTTGGTGGGCAGCGAGCCGGTGATGGCGACGCAGACGATGGCCGCTTCGCTCATTGCCCCCACTCCGGGCAGGTGCGCGACGGCGCACGGGTTCGGCTCAGGACCGGACGGCCGCGGCTCATGGCATTCTCCTCGACATTGTGCTCGCTCGCTTCGGGTCGCCGCCATGCTGTGCGCACGCGGCGGCTCTCCTCGTTCGTGGCCGGCGCACCGTCCGCGCGACCCGCCGGTACGGCCGGCCGGCGCGGGTGTGCGCGCCGGCCGCCATCTCTTTAGCGCACCAGGGCGTGCCCGTCCTTGCGCGGATCGGAACCGGCCGCATAAAGCGAGCCGTGCCGCATGATCACCTGGCCGCCGCCGAAGCCGAAGGCGACGTTGGGCGCCTCGCGCACGATGTCGTGGCCGAGGGCGACGAGACCGTCCACCGTCGCGTCGGGGCAGTGGTACTCCACCGCGACGCGCTTGCCGTCGAGCACGCGGAAGCGCGGGGCATCGAGCGTCGTCTGCGGGCCCTGGCCGAAGCAGCCGACGCGGGTGACGAGCTGCGTATGGGCCTGGGCCTGGATCGGGCCGCCCATCACGCCGAAGGCCATGAACGGGGCGCCGTTGCGCGTCGCCATGCCCGGAATGATGGTGTGGAAGGGGCGCTTGCGCGGCCCGACGCGGTTGGGGCTGGCGGGGTTCAGCGTAAAGCCCGCGCCGCGGTTCTGCATCGAGATGTTGAAGCCGCGCGTGACGCAGCCGGAGCCAAAGCCCTCGTAGTTGGACTGGATGAAGGAGACCATCATCCCGTTGGCGTCGGCCGTGCACAGGAGCACGGTGCCCCCCTCCGGCGGCTTGCCGGTGGCCGGATCGCCGGCCCGCTCGGGGTCGATCAGCTTGGCGCGCGCGTCGAGATAGGCGGGTTCGAGGAACGCCTCTGGCGCCTCGGTCATGTGCTCGCGGTCGGCGAAGTGGGCGTAGGCGTCCGACAGGGCGAGCTTCACCGCCTCGATCTGGTAGTGGACGGCGAGCACGCTGTCGGGATCGTCGCCGAGGTCGACGCGCTCCAGGATGCCGAGCGCGATCAGCGCCGCGAGGCCCTGCCCGTTGGGCGGGATCTCGTGCACCGTCAGCCCGCAGGCGTCGATGGTCACCGGGTCCACCCAGTCGGCGGTGTGGGCGGCGAAATCCTCCATCGTGTGGCAGCCGCCCTCGGCCTGGGACTGGGCGACGATCTCCTCGGCGATGGCGCCGCGATAGAAGGCCTCGCCGTTGGTCTTGCCGATCAGCTCCAGCGCGTCGGCGGCGCCGGGCAGCTTGAACAGGTCGCCCGCCTGGGGCGGATGGCCGTTGGGCAGGAACGCGTCGGCATAACCGTAATCCGCGGTGAACCGGTCCACTTGGTTCTGCCAGGCCGAGGCGATCACCGGGGCGACGCCGTAGCCCTCGCGCGCGTGGCGGGCGGCCGGCGCGAGCAGCTCCGACAGCGGCATGGTGCCGAACCGCTCCGCCAGCGCCACCCAGGCCGAGATGGCGCCGGGGATGGTCACCGCGTCCCAGCCGCGGCGCGGCATCTCATCGCGGCCGGCGTAGCGCTCGGGGGTCCAGCCGGCGGGCGAGCGGCCGGATGCGTTGAGGCCGTGCACGGTCTTGCCGTCCGCCACGAGGGCGAAGGCGTCCGATCCGAGGCCGTTGCTGCAAGGCTCGGTGACGGTGAGCGTGGCCGCCGTCGCGATCGCGGCATCGACAGCGTTGCCGCCGCGCGCGAGCACTTCGAGGCCGGCCGAGGCGGCCAACGGTTCGGATGTTGCAACCGCTGCATGGCCGAAATTCGTCGACCGCGCGCTAGGGTAGAGGAGACGTTGCGAGAAGTTCATCTTGAGGACCAGCGCTCTTTTGCTTTCTTGAGGGAGCCTTGCATTGCCGTAATAACGGGCATGACCGTGGCGAAACACATGTTGACATTGAGGTTTTATTTGTTAGCTACACGGGCATACCGCCTTGAGAGAATGCAACCGAGCGCCGCGACATTCACGGGCGGGTCGTGGCCGAACCGAGATACAAAAACCATTTCTGATCCGATGTTCAACGAGCTCGGCCTGAGCCCTAAAGTGCTGGGTGCCGTCGAGGCCGCAGGTTACACCAAACCGACGCCGATTCAGGCTGCGGCGATTCCGCATGCCTTGGAAAAGCGCGACGTGTTGGGGTTGGCACAGACCGGCACCGGCAAGACCGCGTCTTTCGTGCTGCCGATGCTCTCTCTGCTGGAGCGCGGCCGTGCACGCGCGCGCATGCCGCGCACGCTCATCCTGGAGCCGACGCGCGAGCTGGCGGCCCAGGTGGCCGAGAGCTTCGAGAAGTACGGGGCCAATCATAAGCTGACGGTGGCTCTCCTCATCGGCGGCGTGTCCTTCAACGATCAAAACCGCAAGATCGACCGCGGCGCCGACGTGGTGATCGCCACGCCCGGCCGCCTGCTCGACCATGTGGAACGGGGCAAGCTTCTTCTTCAACAGATTGAAATCCTGGTGATCGACGAAGCCGACCGCATGCTCGACATGGGCTTCATCCCCGACATTGAGCGGATCTGCAAGCTCCTGCCCATCACGCGGCAAACTTTGTTCTTCTCGGCGACGATGCCGAAGGAGATCCAGTCGCTGGTCGACCGCTTCCTGCACAACCCCGTCCGGGTCGAGGTGTCGCCCACCTCCTCCACCGCCGAGACGGTGGAGCAGCGCTTCGTGAAGTCCGGCGGCACGGCGGCCGAAAAGCGGGCCACGCTGCGCAGCCTCTTGGATGTCGAGACCGAGCTGACCAACGCCATCGTGTTCTGCAACCGCAAGCGCGACATCGGCACCGTGCACCGCTCGCTGGAGCGCCACGGCTATTCCGCCGGCGCCCTCCACGGCGACATGGACCAGCGCGCCCGCATGCAGACGCTGGACGATTTCAAGAATAACCGCATTACGCTGCTGGTTGCCTCCGACGTCGCCGCCCGCGGGCTCGACATCCCCAAGGTGAGCCACGTCTTCAACTACGACGTGCCGCACAATGCGGAAGACTACGTGCACCGGATCGGCCGCACGGGCCGCGCCGGGCGCTCGGGCAAGTCCTTCACCATCGCGTCGCGCGAGGACACCAAGCTGGTGCGCGCCATCGAATCGATGCTGAAG
>JAUIJH010000084.1 GCA_030431335.1 Alphaproteobacteria bacterium | reverse complement strand
GAACGAGTTTGCAACCCGGTCCCGACAGGACCACAACACGAACAGAGTCTAGCTATGAGCGGGGACACTTCAGGGGCAACGTCAACCGCCGTCTCAATCTTGCGCTCCCATGCACTGCGATGACTGTTCGCGCGGACAAAGGCCGGCCACAGGTAACGGATGGCTTGAAAGGCGTCCGGAGCGGCAACGGGGCGTGCGCAGGAAGATGCCCTTCTGTCTCATCTCCACTCCTTCGCGGTGACGACAAGCCCAAAACCCTCCTCTTCGACATTACTTCACATCCCATGGGTGCTGGCGGGTGACGTCAGAGAGAAACAAGGCCCGGAAAGCGGCCGGCGAGATCACGAACGAAGGCGGCGATCGCCTCGGGGTCGCGCTTCTCGCGTGGAAGCGTAACGGCGACCTCCTCCACCACGTGCGCCGGACGCTCGCTGAGGAGAACGATGCGGTCGGCGAGCTGCACCGCCTCGCGAACGTTATGGGTGACCATCAGCACTGTCACCCTGTGCCGGCGCCAGAGCTGCAGGAGGAGCGCGCGCAGGCGATGCGCCCCCGCCTCGTCGAGCGAAACGAACGGCTCGTCGAGAAAAAGGGCGTCGGGCCGCACGGCGAAGGCGCGGGCGAGAGCGGCGCGCCGAGCCTGACCGAGGGAGAGTTCGGCCGGATAGCGCGCGCCGAGCCCGTCAAGCCCGACATCGGCGAGCGCCTCGGCGACCCGCGCGCCATCCCGGCGCTCTAGCGCCAGAGCCACGTTCTCGGCCACCGTGCGCCACGGCAAGAGCCGCGGCTCCTGGAAGGCAACCGCGATGCGCGCCGAGCGAAGGAATGGGTCGACCGTGCCGGTGAAGTCTTCGTCGAGCCCGGTGAGGATCCGCAGCGTCGTCGTCTTGCCGCAGCCAGACGGACCGATGAGGCAGGTGAAGGCGTTCGCCTCGAGCGCGAACGAGAGGCCGTCGAGCACCGGTACACGACGACCGTCGGTGTCGGTGTAGGACTTCTCGCGGATCGCGATGGGATAGCCGTGCACCACGCCCTCAGGCCGGCTTCGGTCGCCACCGGCCGGTTCGCTTTTCGAGGGGTTGAACAGCAAGGAACTCCACCAACAACATGATCATCACGAAGGCGAGGGTATAGCCGAGGATCGCCCGCACATCGAACATCTGGAAATAAAGATTGATCTGGAAGCCGACGCCGTTGGAGCGGCCCAGAAGCTCCACCACCAGGACGATCTTCCAGATCAGCGCGAGGCCGGAGCGGGCCGCCGCGGCGATGTAGGGCTGGAGCTGCGGCAGCATGACGTCGCGCAGCACCCGCCCGCGCGAGAAACGATAGACCCGCGCCATCTCCATGTAGGCGGGGTCCATCGCCCGCGCCCCCTCGCGCACCGTGACGACGACGTTGGGGATCTTGTTGAGCGCAACCGCGATGAGCGCCGCCGTCTCGTCGAGCCCGATCCAGATGTAGGCGAGGACGATGACGATGAGCGCCGGCGCGTTGAGGAGGAGGATGAGCCAGGGCTCCAGCACCGTGTTGGCGAGCTTGACGCGTCCCATCAGGAGGCCGATCGCGGTGCCGATGGCCATCGCGAGCACGAAGGCGCTCGCGACCCGCGCGAGCGTCACGCCGAGCTGATAGGGCAACTCGCCGGACGCTGTCTCGTGCACGATGAACGAGAACACGGCATAGGGACTGGGGCACAGACGCGGCCCGAGCGTCCACGTGCCGAGGAGCCACAGCCCGAAGAAGGCCGCGACCGACAGCGTCGTCGCGATCGCCTGCGGCGAGGGCGCCGCAAAGCGGGCGCGCCCCGTCCCGATTGCGTGCCGCGGGATGGGCGCGTCGACCATCGCCTAGTCGGCCTTGAAGAGGCCGTGCCAGAACGTCCCCGGCACCATCTTGTCCGCCGTTCCGACGAGCTTCTCGCCGCCCGCCTTGGCTAGGTAGTCGTAGACGACCTCGGTGTCGTGCAACTCGGCGAGGGTGTCGTCGGAGGGGATCCCTTCGCGCCAACGCTCGATGAGCGTCTCGAACACCGCCTGATCCTCGGCATTCATGTCACCCCGGAGCGCTTGCCACGTCTCGTCGCTCGAGGCGAGCAACGCCTTGGCGTCCTTGGAGGCGGCGACGAAGGCCTGCGCGAGGTCGGGATTGGCATCGGCCCATGTCTCGTTGAGGATGTAGCCGATGGCCGAGAGCGGGGCATTTGCGCCGAGCGCTTCGGCCGCAGCTTGCGCGGAGACCACCTCGCAGTAGCCCTCCGTCTCGAGCCGTGCGTTGTAGTGCCAGTAGTTGAGCGCCGCGTCGAGTTCGCCCTGACGCAGCTTCTCGGCGAGGAGCGGCGGCGCGCCGAACACCTGCTCGGTCTCTTCCTTGAGATCGAAGCCGAGCTCACCCTCGGCCATCCCCTGGAGCATCAGCCAGCTCTTGTCGAGCGGCCCGCCGGCGACGCCGATGGTCTTGCCCTTGAGGTCGTCGAGGCTGTCGTAACCGGCATCGCAGGGCGCCATGATCGCGCCCATCGAGGTGGAGAAGGGCACGAAGGTCACCGGGTCGCCGGCCGCTCGCTGGCGCGATGCGAACAGCCAATCGCCGGTCGAGACGTCGACGGCGCCGCCGAGCAGCGCGACATCGGTGGCGGTGCCGCTCGCGAATGGCACCACCTCGAGGGTGAAGCCGTGCTTCGCATCGAGGCCCTCCCGCTTGATGGTGTCAGCCTCCCAGTTGACGGTGCCGAACTTGAGGAGGCCGAGTCGGACCGTCGGACGATCTTCTGCCCGGGCCGACCCCGAAATGGTGGCCGCGACGACGAGAGCGGCGGCCACGACTTTGGCAATCTTCATCATACCCTCCCAGGGGCGTCTGACGCGCCATCTACGTCATTGTAATGTGCCCAACCCGCCGCGGCGTCAATCGACGCCGCAGATACGGCGATCACAGCCGATCGCGAGGAGCGGCAACGGCATCGCGCTGATCTCCGGCGCCAAAGTGGTGCTCGACGATCTCTTCGTCGGCACGCGGTTCGGGCAGACGTGATTTCGCGCAGAGGCATCCCGCCGCGGCCGCGAGGGCCTACTGCGGCGCCGAGAATGTCGCAAGGTAGGCGATGAGGTCGGCGCGCTGCTTGGCATCGCGCACGCCGGGGAAGGCCATCTTGGTGCCTTGGACCACCTGGCGCGGCGCGGCAAGGTACTCGTCCAAGAGCGCGGCGTCCCACACCTTGCCGTCGCCAAACTTCACCATCGCGGGCGAATACTGGTAGCCCTCCAGGTGCCCCGGCTGGCGGCCGATGATTTCGTTGAGCTCCGGGCCGACCCTGTTTGTCGCACGCTCGCCGACGGCATGGCAGGCCATGCAGATCCGGAAGGCTTTCTCGCCGGCGGCGGGGTCGCCGTCCTGCGCGAGCGCCAGGGTGGGCGCGGCGAGAGCGGCCGCCACCACGGCGGCGCGAACCAGGTTGTGCATGCGTTTCCTCCTACTCGGTTTTCTGTGTTTCCCGACCGCCGCAGAAGAGCATCGACCGGACGCCAAGCGCGTAAAGGGGCGCGGCGTGCGAGGCGATGTGATCGGGCATCAAGGCCGATATCAAGTGGTACCAGTGGTCGCAACCGGACCAAGTCCGCAGCGTGAGGTCGATACTTGCCTTGTGCATGTCGCCCGGCTGAAGCTGCTCGCGAGGCTGAGCAAGTTAAATTCCGTGCGCGAGCCGCAGCGACGCTCGCCCGCCAGAAGACGCCGAGATACGAGGTTCACAGGCAAAAATTGGACGACGAGCGGACCGTGCGCCTCATGTGAGGAAGTTCGCTCTCTATTTATTGTGAGCTTTGACGGCCAACGCTGTCTCGTCTATCTTCAACGTGCCTGAAGCTCGGATCCGAGCCAATCTTGAGTACTACCTGAAAACACCAATAACCGACGCGCTCGGCCGACTCAGGATTTCTAGGTGCGCCTAGAGGGAGGAAATCCTATGGCTACGCACTACGGACGTGTTACTCTTTTCGCAACGACGGCCATCGCGGCCGGACTCTTCGCGACGCAACTCGCCGCGCAGGACAACCCCATCGACGCGGTCACTCCGGTGACGGACGAGATGCTCCTCAACCCGCCGGACGGCGACTGGTTGATGTGGCGGCGCACCTATAACGGCTGGGGTTACAGCCCGCTCGACCAGATCAACAAGGACAACGTCAAGGACCTCAAGCTCGCCTGGGCCTGGGGCATGTCCCCGGGCGGACGGACGCAGGAGACGCCCCTCGTCCACGACGGCGTGATGTACATCCAGAACTCCAGCCACCTCATCCAGGCCCTCGATGCGGCCTCGGGCGACCTGATCTGGGAGTATCAGTACACGCTGCCGGACGAGGTGGACCCCAACGGCGAGCGCAGCAAGGCGATCTACGATGACAAGCTGATCATCGCGACGCGCGACGCGCATCTCATCGCCCTCGACACCAAGACCGGCCAGCTCGTGTGGGACAAGCAGGTCGCGAACTACAAGCATGGCTTCGCGTTTTCCTCGGGACCGCTCGTCGCAAACGGTGTCATCGTCCAGGGCATGACCTCGTGCAGCAACGCCCAGCCCGGCGGCTGCTTCTTCACCGGGCACGACGTCAACACCGGTGAGGAGCTGTGGCGCGTTCACACCATCGCCCGTGGTGACACGCCGGAGGGCAACAGCTGGAACGGCGTTCCGCTGGAGAGCCGCCATGGCGGATCGGCCTGGATCACCGGCTCCTACGACCCGGAGCAGAACCTCGTCTTCGCCGGCGTCGGTCAGGTCTATCCGTGGAACGTCGAGATCGCCGGGCTCACCCCGCCGAGCGCGGATCCCAACGTCACCAACGAGGCGCTCTATACGAACTCCACGCTCGCCATCGACCCGACCACCGGCGAGCTCAAGTGGTACCACCAGTACCTGCCCACCGACTCGCTCGACCTCGACTACGTCTATGAGCGCATGCTCATCGACCTGCCGTTCGAAGGCGAGACCCGCAAACAAGTGGTGACGACCGGCAAGATCGGCATCATCGAGTCGCTCGACCGGAACACCGGCGAATGGCTGTGGGCCAAGGAGACCGTGCCGCAGAACGTCGTGCTTTCGATCGATGAGGAGACCGGCGCCAAGGAGATCAATCCGGAGGTGATCCCGGTCATCGGTCAGACCACCTTCAATTGTCCGGCTGACCCGGGCGGCAGGGCCTGGCAGGCGACAGCCTACAGCCCGCGGACCGAGGCGCTCTATCTGCCGACGGTGGAGTTCTGCTCCAACACCACGGTCAACCCGCTCGATCCGGGCCAGATCTACACCGGCGGCGGCCTGCAGACCTACTCCCGCGTGCCGCTGCCCGACGGCGACGGCAACATCGGCCAGGTTCGTGCCGTCAAGCTGACCGACCAGTCGGACATGTGGATGTACCGGCAGTATCCGCCGATCACGAGCTCGACCCTGCCGACGGGTGGCGGCGTCGTCTTCGCCGGCAGCCTCGACCGCAAGTTCATGGCTTTCGACGACGAGACCGGCGAGATGCTGTGGAGCAGCGGCAAGCTCGACAATGCCCTCGAGTCGTTCCCGATCACCTACGAAGCGGACGGCAAGCAGTACGTCGCGATCGTTGCGAGCTGGGCCTCCGGCCTCGGGCGTCTGGCCTCGCTGACCCCGGACGTGAAGCTGCCGCCGGACAACCCGCACACGCTCTACGTGTTCGCGCTTCCGGATTGATCGCCTAAAACGTCAGGACTCGGGCGAGATCGGATCGTTTCCGATCTTGCCCGGTGCTCCAAGAGGTTTGATTTTGCCCATTACTTCCGCGTCTGCGCGTCTGGCGGGCCTGTTGCTGTCGCTTGCGGTTCCGCTCGCCGTGCTATTGCAGGCGCCGGCCGCAGCCCAGCCGCAACCTGAATTCTTTGACGTGCCCTACGCGCCCGGCCAGTGGAACATCGGCCGACGGTTCGACGAATCGCAGCTTCGCTACTGCATCGACAAGCGCGACCCGGACTGGGAGATGGCCGGCGACATCGCCGATACGATCGCCGCGGGCCTGCTCCTCGAGCCGCAGCGATACGTCGTCGAGAGCGAGATGGTCCTGGAGGACATCACGAAGCTCTATGGCGTCATGCTGAAGCACTGCGACATTCACATGGGCTTCAAGCTGATCCCGGAAGGCTATCCCGCCTGGGTCATCCTCTCCCGGCCATATTACGAGACCGAGTACGTTTTCGTCACCGCCGATCCCGAGGTGACGTCCCTCGCCGACCTCGCGCCCGGCCACCCGATCGCCGCAACGGTCGGGACCATGGCGCACATCCGTCTGGTCGCCTACCAGTCGGCCTTGCCGGCTGACAGGCGCTGGCCAACGTATCCCATGGGCTCCAACGAGCGAGCCCTCGCCACGCTCCTCGACGGCACGGCCGACGTCGCGCTCGTGTGGGCCCCGAGCCTCTGGGCGATGCAGCGCGAGGATCCCGCCTACGCCGACCTCCACGTCATCGACCCGCGACCGTTGCCGGCGATCACGCTCGGTGTCGGCGCTATCTTCCTCTCCAACGAGAGTTTTTTGCGCGCCGCGGTGGATGAGGCGATCGCTGCCCTGGTCGCCGACGGCACCATAGAGGCGATCCTCGAGAAATACGCCTTCCCCGCCACGGCGAGGCCCTGATGGCCGTGTCGTCCAAACGTTCGTCGGCAGGCAGCGGGCAGGCCGCCGCGAGGGGGACGCGTGACGACGTCTGAGCCCGCGATCCGCGTCGATGCCCTGTCCAAGCGCTACGGGCGCACCCTGGCGCTGGACGAGGTGGGGTTCGCGGTCCAGGAGCGGGAGATGTTCGCGCTGCTCGGACCCAACGGCGCCGGCAAGACGACGCTCCTCCACATCCTGTGCACGATCCTGCGGCCCGACAGCGGCGCGGCCTTCATCGGCGGCTCCGACGTCGTCAGGGAGCCGCTCGCCGCACGCCGCCGTCTCGGCATCGTCTTCCAGGAGCCGAGCCTCGACGACCGGCTGACGGTGCACGAGAACCTCGACCTGCACGGGCTGGTGTTCGGCGTGCCGCGAAAGATACGGCGCCAGCGCATCGAGGAGATGCTGGACCTGGTGGAACTGACCGGCTGGGCCGACAAGCCCGCGCGGACGCTCTCCTCCGGCATGAAGCGGCGCCTCGAGATCGCCCGCGCGCTGATCCACGATTCGGAGATCATGCTGCTCGACGAGCCGACGGTCGGTCTCGACGCCCAGACCCGCGAGCGCATCTGGTCCTACCTCGAACGGCTGCGCCGCGAACGCGAGATCACCGTCATGGTGACGACCCACTACATCGAGGAGGTCGAGGGTTGCGACCGGGTCTGCATCATCGACCACGGCAAGATCCTCGCCCTCGACACCCCGGAGGCGCTGAAGCGCGAACACGGCCGGCAGGTGCTGCGCCTCGTCCTCAGAAACGAGAGCGACCGCCAGGAAATCCTGACCCGCTTCGCGGGCCGCCTTGCCGGCGAGACCGGAGCGGCGGCGGAGGCGCCGATCCTCCTCAACTCCGACGATGCGTTCGTCGACGCTCTCCTTGCCGAGTACGGCAATCGCCTGCGCTCGATGGCGATCGACGCGCCGAGCCTGGAAACGGTCTTCCTGTCGCTCACCGGCCGCGAGCTGCGCGACCAGGCCGCCGGCGCGCGCGAGCGCACCCTTGCCTTCGGCAGACGTGGAGGAGAACACACGCGATGACCATCGCCGGCACGGCCCGCAAGCCTATCCCCCGCCGCTCGCCGCTCCTCGTCCAGCTCGGCGGTCTCTACGGCATCTGGTTGCGCGAGGTGAAGCGCGCCATCCGCGACCGCGGCCAACTCGTCGGCGGCATCAGCCGGCCCATCCTGTGGGTGCTGATCCTCGGCATCGGCCTCAACCCCTATTTCCGGGGCGAGGTGTATGGCGAGGTGACGTTCGTCGTCCCCTTCACCTACCTCCAGTTCATCTTCCCGGCCGTGGTGGCGCTCAACATCATGTACACGTCGGTGCAGTCTGCGGTCTCGGTCATCTGGGATCGCGAGTTCGGCTTCCTGCGCGAGGTGCTGGTGTCGCCGATGTCGCGCGGCACGATCCTTCTGGGCAAGGTGCTGGGCGGCGCGACGGTGGCGGTCGTCCACGGTTCGCTGGTGCTGATCCTCGCCCGCTTCGCCGACGTGTCGCTCACCCCGATGGAGGTCCTCAAGGCGCTCGGCCTGATGGCGATGCTCGCCTTCGCGTTGACCTCGCTCGGCGTGGTGATCGCGAACCGCATCAAGAGCTTCGCGGGATTCGGCGTGTTCTCCAACGCCGTCATCCTGCCGCTCTATTTCACCTCCAGCTCGATCTTCCCCCTCGATCCGGCGCTGACGGGCGCCCAGACCCGCGTCGTCTATCCCGAATGGCTCGTCATCCTCGTCAAGTACAACCCGCTGACCTATGCCATCGACGCGCTGCGCGGAGTCCTGATCAACTACAACCAGTTCGATCCGCGCATCGGCATCCTCGTAATGTTGGCGGCCGGCGTGGTGCTGTTCGCGATCGCGCTCTACGATTTCCGCAGGGTGTAAGCGGTTCGCGATGCTCACAAGAGGGCAACTGACGCGCGACTTTTCCGGCCTCGCCGTCGTCGTCGGCCTCTTGCTCCTCGTCACCTTCCTGCCGCCCGACACATCGCTGAGCGAGGTGGAGGCAAAAGGCGCCATCCGCGCGTGCGTGCCGACAGCCTACCCGCCGCTCGTCACCGGCGACCCCGACCGGCCGGGGATCGACATCGAACTTCTCCGTGCCGTCGCCGGTGAGCTCGGCGTCAGGCTCGTCATCGCCACCAACGACGCCATCGGCCGCGACTTCAACCCGCGGCACTGGAACGTCACTCGCGGCGTGTGCGAAGTGCTCGCCGGAGGTGTCGTCAATTCACAGCTCACCCGCTCCTTCCTCGACATGGGTCCGGCTTACGCGCAGACGGGGTGGGCGATTGTCGCCCCGGAGCCGCTCGATGACATCGAGGGCCACACCCTCGGCGCCCTGACGCTGATCTCCGGCCTCGACCGCATCGGCCTCGCGAGCTATCTCAGGCGCCGCAACGTCACCGTCCGCGTCGTGCGGAGCGGTGAGGACCTTGCCGCCGGCATCGCGGGCGGCTCGCTCGACGGCGGCGTCACCGAAGCGCTCCTCGCCGCGGGGCTCGCCGCCGAAAAAGACTGGTGGACGGCGCCCCTGCCGGCCGAGCTCGCCCGCTACGATCTCGTCTTCGGCCTCTGGAAGGGCGACCTCACGCTGAAGCGCAAGATCGTGGCGGCCTTCGCCAAGCTCGAGGCGGACGGGAGGCTGGCGGCGATCCTGGAGCGCTACGGTGTCGAGCCGTCGGGCGTTGTCCCCGCCCTGTGACCTCGAGCGTGTCACGCTTCCTTGGAAGCGCGCCGCGCTCTCGCTCTTTTGTTTGTCGCGGGTCACGGGACGCCGGATGGTTCCATCCGGCTGTGACGCTTTCGTTCATCGCCCCAGAATGATCGACGCCAGCGCGGCGTGAGCCGGGCCGAAGAGCTCCCGGAAGAGGCCCGTCGCCACCCCCGCCAACACGACCGCAACAAGGATCCATTGGGCCTGGCGGGGGAGGCGGACGCCGAACGCCTCGAGGAGCAGGCCGCCGGTGAGCGGCGGGATCGGGACGAGGCCGAGGAGGGCGAACCAGATCGAGAGGCTCCCCGCCATCTTGAGGAACGCGGACGCCGTCAGCGCCATCGTGTGCGGCAAAAGGGTCAACGCCGGCAGCAGCAGAAGCTCGAAGATCGCCGCGAGGACCAGGAGCGCAACGAAGCCGGCGAGAATGACGACGACGACGCCGATGCGCCCGATGCGGAATTCTCGCGCATCGATGGCGACGGGTCTGCCCCAGCCGTTCCCGAAGATGATCAGGCTGAACGCGCCGACAAGGTCGATGTGGCCGGCGGGCGCGACCGTCAGGCGCCCATCGTATTTCGGCCCGCGATCGCCGAGGAGGACGGCCGCCGCGGCGACGCTGCCGCCTTGCACGGCGGCAATCACCGGCAGCGCCACGATGCGGAAGACGATGAGCTGGATGGTGAGGTTGAGATCCGCCAGCTCCACGGTCAGCGTCCGTTTCGGCGTCTGCGACCGTCCCGCCGGCTCATTTCCCTACTTTTCCACGACCAGCTCATCGAGCTTGTCGAAGTCCGAAGGCAGCGGTGCGCCGGGCTGGATACCGTTCCACTTGAGGACGTAGGCCATCAGGTCGGCATAGGTGTCGGGGGAATACCGCCCCGGTGAATTGGGCGGCATCGCGCTGCTCATGTAGCCGAACAACACCGAGGCGGGCAGGCCGCCGAAATATTTCCCTTCGAAGGCGAGGCCCCGCAACGGCGCTCCGCCGTTCATGCCGCCCCTGAGATCCTTCCCGTGGCACTCCTCGCAGTCTCTCTTGTAGTTCTTCGCGCCGCGATCCGCCTGTTCGGCAGTGAAGGAGACGCGGCGGGCAGGCGCACCGGCCTGTGCAACAACGATCCCGTTCTGTGCAGCTGCCGCAGGCGCGGCTCCCGTCGACAGGGTTTCGACGCCGGCAGCCGACGCGGAGGAAATCGACGCGGCACCGACAAGCGTCACGGCGAGTGTGAGATATGCCGCGGCACGGCGAATAGTGGGGATCATCGGTTCCTCCTGGTGCCGTCTTGTCACCTGTCCACGCGCGATGACGTCTGCGGCTTTATCGACGATGGTGCGGGAAATCGAAGCCGAGGCAAAAGTCGATTGCAAGCACCATTTGGACCGCTGGCCCACAACGACCGGTATCGAGGCGGCTGACGGGTTCGCGAACCGGGGCTCCAACGCCTTGCGATCGGACTGCTGCAAGAGAGCCGCTGACGTCGGGCCGGGCAGGCTTCCGCCGACGAAGCTGCCCGGGCGTGACCGTTGCCGTGCCGGCATGCTATCGCAGCGCCCGTATCTGACGCCTTGAGGCACCCGGGAGGACATCTTGGATTTCTACGCGTTCATCGCGACCGTCGTCGGTGGCGCCATCGCGCGCGTGCGACGGCTGTCGGCCCCGACGAGCGGCGCATTCGGGGCCGCTCCAACCATTCCGCAGGCGCGTGAGCAAGGGATCATGACCCTCAAGATGCCGTCCGCGAAGGGGTGGGCGCCGGGTCAGACGCCGGTCGCAGCCAAGGGCCTCGCAGTGAACGCCTTCGCGACCGGGCTCGACCATCCCCGCTGGATCGAGGTGCTGCCCAATGGCGACGTGCTCGTTGCGGAGGCAAGCCAGGTCCCCTCGGTCGCCGATTCGTTCTACAAGAAGGCGCAGCAGGCCACGATGCGCCGGGCAAAGGCGCTCGGCGTGAGCGCGGACCGCATCACGTTGTTGCGTGACGCGGACCGAGACGGCACTGCCGAAGAGCGGCACACGTTCGCATCGGGACTGAGCCAGCCCTTCGGCATGGCCCTCCACGAGGGAACCTTCTACGTCGGCAACACCGACGGCATCGTTGCCTACGAGTACGCCGATGGCGTGACCGCGCTCACCGGCACCGGGCGCCGCCTGGTCGACTTCAAGCCTGGCGGCCACTGGACGCGCAGCCTCCTCCTCTCGCCGGATCGCACGAAGCTTTATGCCGGCGTCGGCTCCCTCACCAACATCGCCGACGAGGGCATGGAAACCGAGGACGGCCGTGCCGCTATCTGGGAGCTCGACCTTGCGTCCGGCGCGGCACGCATTTTCGCCTCCGGTCTGCGCAATCCGGTCGGTCTCGCCTGGGAGCCGAACACCGGCGTCCTGTGGACAGTGGTGAACGAGCGCGATGGTCTCGGCGACGAGACGCCGCCCGACTACCTGACCTCGGTTGAGGACGGCGGCTTCTACGGTTGGCCCTTCTGCTATTGGGACCGGATCGTCGACCACCGGGTGCCCCAGGATCCCGCGAAGGTCGCATCCGCCCTGACGCCGGACTATGCGCTCGGAGGGCATACCGCCTCTCTGGGGCTCTGCTGGGTGCCCGCCGGGACACTGCCCGGGTTCCCGGACGGCATGGCGATCGGCCAGCACGGTTCGTGGAACCGCTCCACCTTGTCCGGCTACAAGCTGGTCTTCGTGCCGTTCGAGGGCGGACGCCCGTCCGGACCGCCCCGCGATATCCTGAGTGGATTTCTGGCGCCGGACGAAAGCGTTTCCTACGGCCGCCCGGTTGGCGTGACGATTGGCCCGGACGGTCGCTCGTTGCTGATGGCGGACGACGTCGGCGACGTAGTCTGGCGGGTCTGCGCGGCCTGACGAGCGGGGCGGCGGCGGAGTGTGGCAGGGCAAGCGTGCCGTCGAAACCGGGGCGACTCCACCGCATCAAACGGCTTCAAGGACAAGCACGTTTCCCTGACCTCTGCCGATGCACCGCGTGACCACACCCGCGCATTTGAGCCTCGCGGCATAGCGCGTGGGGAGGGCAGGTCAGCGCATAGACTAGACCTATTCCCGCGCACAGTACGACCTATTCCCCAACCCAATCGAGGATCTTCCGAGCTTTCAGTAACGTCTCCGGCGTCGCGCACAAGGCGGCGATAATTTGGAGACGAACATGAGCATGGCTACGATACGAGAAGTCCGGGGTGAGCCGGACGAGCTGGTGCCTTCCCGCTACGCGCTGCGGATCGGCGACATCGACGTGCTGGTCGTCAGCGACGGCGTGCTGCCGCTCCCGACCAAGATGCTGGCGCACAACGCGGATCCTGCCGTCCGCGGCGCCTGGCTGGACGAGATGTTCCTGCCGCCGGACGCCTTCGACTGGTCGCTGAACGTCGTCATGGTGCGGAGCGGCGGGCAGACCATCCTGATCGACGCCGGGCTGGGGTTAGACCCGGACCTGAACCTGCCGCGGGCCGGGCAGACGATCAGGCGGTTGGAGTCCGCCGGCATCGATCTCGGCTCGGTGACGGACGTGGTGCTGACCCACATGCACATGGACCACGTCGGCGGGCTGCTCGTTGACGGGGTCAAGCAGCGACTGCGTCCGGACCTGCGGATCCACGTCGCGGCTGACGAGGTGAAGTTCTGGGAGGCGCCCGACTTCACCCGGGTCTCGATGCCGCCGGGCTTCCCGGACGCGCTTCGGGCGACCGCGAAGCGGTTCGCCATCGAATACCGGAATCAGCTGCGTCTGTTCGACGACGAGCACGTGGTGGCGCCGGGTGTGGTTGTCCGCCGCACCGGCGGTCACACTCCGGGCCATAGCGTGGTCCGCATGGCATCCGGGGGCGACGGGCTGACGTTTGCCGGCGACGCCGTGTTCGCGGTCGGGTTCGAGCATCCAGACTGGCACAACGGCTTCGAGCACGACCCAGAGGAGGCGGTCCGCGTCCGGCGCCGTCTACTCACGGAGCTGGCGGCGAGCGGCGAGCAGCTGGTGGCCACGCATCTGCCGTTCCCGTCCGTCGGACGGGTGGCTGTCGCCGGCGACGCGTTCCGCTGGGTCCCTGCCTTCTGGGACTATTGATCGTTGGGTTCGGGCCGGGCCGAGGCGTCCACTCGGATTCCGTCGAGAAATATCCTGACGGCCGCCGTTGCCGACGCTTCGATTTCGGCTGTCGTCAGTGCTGGGCGCAATCCGAGTACGACCTGGAGATGGACGTTGTCGCGGAGCATTCCGCAGAACTGATCGGCGGCCATCTGGCAATCGCCCTGCGCGATCTCGCCGCGCTCTTTCGCTTCCTCAAGGATCTCGACCAGGCGCGCCGCCGCTCGGCCGGGGCCCCTCTCGTAGAAAGCGGCGGCCAGATCCGGAAAGCGGATGGCCTCCGCCATGACGACACGCAGGAGGCCGACGAGTCTGGCCGACATGTATACGGTCGTGAGCTGCCGGGCGTATCCGACCAGTTGTTCGGTCAGGTCGCGACCGCGGGACCCGTCGTCGCTCAACGCATCGAGCACCTCGTCTGCGGTGTCCGAGACGAGGGCGATGAACAGTCCCGCCTTGCTGCCGAACTCCTTGTAGATGTTTCGCTTCGAGCCGCCGGTGCGCTCGATGATCGAGTCGATACTCGTCGCGGCATAGCCCTGCTCGAAGAATACCTCCGCGGCGGCGGTCATGATGGCCGCCCTTCGCGCCTTCGCTGCGGCGTCCAGGCGAGCTGACATGGTTCCCTCTTTCTCCAGGCGCCCCCTTGCGCGGTACGCCACGTTACCACACATGTCAAATCACGGTAACAGTCAGTACCACTAATCGAGGTCGGCGATGCGACGACATCTGAAACGCCTTCTCCTTGTCGCGCTCGCTGGCCTGGTCGCCACGATCGTCTGGGTTCGAGCGGTGCCGTGGCTCGACCACGGCCGCTTCGAAGTCGCCACCGACAATGCCTATGTGCGCGCTGACGTGACCTCCATCGCGCCGCGGGTCAGCGGCTACATCGTCTCGGCGAACGTCACCGACAACGCGACGATAGAAGTGGGAGACGAGCTGTTCAGGATCGATGATCGGGACTACCGCGCTCGCCTGGCTTCGGCCGACGCCGCCGTCGCTTCGGCCGAAGCGGCGCTCGTGAATCTCGATGCCGAAACAGGGCTTCAGCGAGCGGTGATCGCCCAGAGCGAGGCGCAACTGAGATCGTCGGAGGCCGCCCGGACCTTTGCGCGCAGAAGCCTCGGGCGCTACCGCTCGCTGGTCGGCAAGAGCACGATCAGCCAGGCTCAGCTCGAGGAGGCCGAGGCCGCCGGCGCCCAGGCCGATGCCGCCTTCGGTGCCGCCGCGGCAGCGCTGCGCGCCCAGCGCCGGAAGCTGGACGTTCTGGCCGCCCAACGGCAGGCCGCCCAGGCGGTGCTTTCGCAAGCCGAGGCTGCCCGTGACCTTGCCCTGATCGATCTCGAAAACACGGTGGTGAAAGCGCCCCTCTCCGGGATTGTCGGCAACCGCCAGGCGCGTGTCGGACGGTTCGTCACCACCGGCGCGTCCGTTGTGGATATCGTCCCCGTCCGGGACGTCTGGGTCGTCGCGAACCTGAAGGAGACGCAACTTGAGTATGTGCGCGTCGGCCAGCCGGTGCGCATCACCGTCGACGGGTTTGCGCACGACGACATCCGCGGTGTCGTCGACAGCCTCGCGCCTGGGAGCGGCGCGGCGTTCAGCCTGATCCCCGCTGACAACGCGACAGGCAATTTCGTGCGTGTCGTCCAGCGCGTGCCGGTCAAGATCCGGTTGACGCGCGTCCCGCCGCACGCCCGCCTCGTGCCGGGTCTTTCGGCGCGGGTGGCGATCCGCACCGCCCCACAGGCGCCGTCATGACCACGACCGTCGTCGAAGCGGCTCGATCCGCCCGGAACCCGGTGAGCGCTCCGCCCCGGCGTCTACCGGCGGTGCTTCTGGTCACGGGGATCGCCGTTGCCGCGCTCACCGAAGCCGTGGCGGGCACGGCCCTGAGTCTGTCCCGTTTCGACATGATCGGCGATATCCATGCGACGCCGGACGAGTTCGCAAGTCTCGGCGTCGGGTACATCGCCGCCAAGCTCGTCGCCTTCGTCCTGGCGCCGTGGATCATGGAAACGCTCGGAGCGCAAACCGCACTGCGCGCGGCGACCGTTTGCATGACGATCGGTTGCGCCGCGGCCGCCTTGACAACCGATCTCGACGCGCTGTTTGCGCTGCGCCTTCTGCAGGGGATGGCCGGTGGAATCCTCCTCGTCAGCGGGCAGACCATCCTGTTCCAGGCGTTCACTCGCTCGTTCCAGCCCGTCGTCCAGTCCCTCTTCGCCATCGGCGCCGTTGTCGCGCCCGCAACGCTCGCGCCGTATATGCAGGGCTGGCTGCTGGACAGACTGTCCTGGACGTGGATCTTCCTGAGCGTCCTGCCGATCGGCCTGGCGGCGTTGGCGCTGCTGGCGTCGTCTGTACCCGGCGATGATCCGGTGGCGCCGAGGCGCAGGCTGGACTGGCCGGGCATCGTCCTTTTCGCAGTCGCTGCGTCCTCAATGACCTACGTCCTGAGTGAGGGCAGCCGCTGGGACTGGTTCGACGCGCAGCGGATCTGTGTGCTCATCCTTGCCGGCGCCGTTTCGCTCCTCATCTTCATCCTGAACCAGCTATGCACGGCGAGTCGGGACCGGCTTCTCGATCTTTCCATCTTTCGCGACAGCGGCTTCGCTTTCGGCTTCGTCGCCAGCTTCGCCGCCGGTTTCGCCTTATTCGGCAGCGCGTATCTGATCCCGTCCTTCGCGGTGTCAATCCTCACGATGACGCCGACGGAAGCGGGACGCCTGCTCCTGCCTAGCACGCTGATGTTCATCGGCACGCTGCTTCTCACTGCTTTCCTCATTCGCCGGTTGACCGTCCCGCCGGTCGCGACCGTACCGCTCGGCATCGGGTGCTTCATCGCGGCGATGTGGATGCTGTCGGCAGCCAACGGAGACAGCGGTCGCGCCGACCTGATGCCGGCCATGTTGGTTCGTGGCGCCGCGCTCGGCTTCCTCTTCCTGTCGATAACGCTGATCACCTTGAGCCATCTCAAGGGATCGGCGTTGGCCTGCGGGGTCGGGCTCTTCAACGTCGGACGCCAGACCGGCGGTCTCGTCGGTGTCGCCGTGCTTCAAACGCTCATCGGCCACCGGGCGGTGGAGGTTCGGACCGCTCTCGCTGCGCACATCGTGCCGGGACGAGTGGAGGTTACGGAGCGTCTCGCGACGCTGACCGCCGCGTTGACCGCGCGCGGTATGGAAAGCGGCGACGCTGCCGAGGCGGCGGTGCATATGCTCGCAAGTGACGTGGCGAGGCAAGCGAGCGTCAACGCCTTCGAAACGGCGTTTCTTACGGTCGCGCTCTTCTTCGTCGTCGCGGCGCCTACGTTGATCGCCGCCAAACTGGTCATCGGTCGCATCCACGCGGCCAGTGACTAGGAAGGCGCCGTCATGCGTGTTCGGACGACGGCTCCGGGGCGAGGCGCGCCATGTCGCTCGAGGGTAGGGCCGCCAGGCCGATCAGCGTGGAATTCGACACGGCGAGCGCAAGGCCGGTGGCTCAGGCGTGACGATAGACGAGGTCGTAGATCTCGTTCTTCGCTGCCAGCCGCTTCCCGACATCGGCGACGCGGAAGACGAGACCGAGCTCGACCGCCGTTGCATCGATCCCTCTGATCGCGACGATCCGGCTGTCCGCGAGGGCATCACCGAATTGATCTTGTCGGCGGGCAGAGGGTGGCGAGGTCATTGGGGTGATTCCAGATGCACTCACGAGGAAGGAAGTCGCGCATCTCCATCTCACCGACCTCCGGGTTGCCGGGTCGATGCATGAACGCAAGGCTCTGATGGAGAATCTTGCCGATGCGTTCGTCGCCCTCCCTGGCGGGATAGGGGCGTTCGAGGAATTGGCGTCGGCTTCGTGAAGCCTGAACATGTTCGCTGCCAGACCCTCTCCCTCCGCCACTTCGGCAATCCGAACTGTTCTCCGCTTCCTGGGCGATCGCTGAAAACGCCGCGGTCCACGCGGTCACTTGCCGCGTACTGCCAAGATTGCGCCGCGATGCGGGCGCGGGGGGATGCTTGCCGCTAACCTGGTGGCGCGGAAGTGGGATGGCTCTCCGTCGGCCCCGCGAACGACCTCGGCAGCCTTGGTCGCTCCCCTTCAAGTCGAACCTTTGTATAGGTTGGATGTTCATAATATTGATGTGCCTTGTGGGGCTCCCCGGCGCTTGGTGTTGAGCGGTCGGTCGTGGCAACGGACGAGACGGATATCGATGCGCGCACCCGCTGTGTCTGATCGGGCGACCGATACGCGTCCCAAACGCGAGGCGACAAGGGAGGCCGACGTCTCGTGCTGAAGCAGGCGGATCCGCTGTCGCAAGGCGCGGGACCGACGGCGGCCCAGCGCGGCCGCGTGGCCCGCTTTGTTTCGGCGTGCGCCGCCTTCGCCCTCGCCGCCGCCGTGTTCGCATTCGACACCTTCAGCGGTTACGAGAGCGCGATCGCCGTCCTCTACGCGCCCGTTCTCGTTCTCGGTGCTGTCCTCGGCGGGCGGCTCGTCGTCGTCGTGGGGGCGATCGTCTGCAGCACCCTCGCCGTCGTGTCTTTCCTCGCGACGCATGTCGGCGCCATGGACGCCGGCAATACCGGACGCCTCCTCGTCGCACTGGTCGCGATCGCGTTGACCGCGGCGCTCCTCCTCAGCCGGCTCAGCCTGCATCAGGCACGTGCCGCGCTCTCCGAGAGCGAGCAGAACCTCAGGATCATGGCCGACACCGTGCCGCAGATCCTGTGGCAGGCTCTGCCCGATGGGCGCATCGTCTATCTCAGCCGGCGCTGGATGGAGATGACCGGCGCGCCGATCGCCGACGGGCTCGCCGACGACGGCCTCGCCTTTCTCAACTGGTTCCACCCCGAGGAGCAGCCGACCGCCGTCGAACAATGGACGGAGCTGATTCGCGAAGGCGAGCCATTCGAGTTCTACCGCCGGCTCCGGATCACCGATGGAAGCTACCGCTGGCTGCAACTGAGCGCGTCGCCCCTGCGTACGGAGACCGGGCAGATCGTCAAATGGGCCGGCGTGGCGACGGACATCGACGAGGAGATGCGCGCGCAACTGGCCGTGCGGGCGACGAACCAGACGCTCGAGGCACGCGTCGCCGAGCGCACCGCCGAGCTCGCCCGCAGCGAACGGCGCTACCGCTCCGCCTTCGAGCAGTCCCACGTGGCCATGCTCGAGATGGACATCACGGGCGTGGTCGAGGCACTGGCCGAGGCGCGCGTGGCCGGCAACGGGGATGGCACGGGTTATCTGATGGCCCACCCCGATGCATTCGATCGCTGCGTCGGCGCGCTGCGGATCCTCGATGCGAACCACGCCGCGGTTCAGCTCTTCGGCGCCAAGGATCGCGAGGCGCTGCTGGCGCGCGAGGGCCGGCTCATGAGCACCCGCACCCCGGAGGACATCGACCGCTACTACGCGCTCGTGGACCGCCGCGAGACGATCGAGGCAGAGGCGGAGTTGCGGGTCATGGACGGGCGGACCGTCAAGGTGCTGTTCGGCGTCTCGCAGATCGCGGCGCCGGACGGACGCTGCCACGTGCTCGTCGGCATGATCGACGTCACCGCGCGGGACCGCGCGCAGGAGCTTCTGCTCGCGGCGCAGGAGGAGCTGGCGCGCGCCAACCGCGCAGCGACGCTCGGCGCCCTGTCCGCCTCGATCGCACACGAATTGAACCAGCCGATCGGCGCGGTGATGATGGATGCGCAGACCGCGGCGCGCTGGCTTGAACGCGAGCCGCCGGATCTTGGTTTGGCCAAGCGTGCCCTCGCACGGGTGGCGGGGAATGCCGAGCGGGCGAGCGGGATCCTGCGCCGCACCCGCGAGCAGCTCGTGAAGAGGCGCCGCGCCCTGGAGCCGATCGACCTCGGCGAGGTGGTGCGTTCCGCCGTCGCCCTGGTGGACAGGGAGCTGAAGGGGGGGCGCGCGCGGGCCGAGGTGCGGGTCGCGCCCGGCCTTCTGCCGGTGGAAGCGGATCGGATCGAGCTGCAACAGGTGATCGTCAACCTCGTGGTCAACGCTGTGCAGGCAATGCGTGACACGCCGGCCGGTGAGAGGGTCGTGAGGGTGGACGTCTCGGGCGGCGACAAGCGCCTCACGGTCGACATCGAGGACCGTGGCTCGGGCATCGCCCCGGAGCACATCGGCTGCCTGTTCGATGCATTCTTCACCACCAAACCGGGAGGCATGGGCATGGGGCTCCAGATCTGCCGCGCGACGATCGAGTCCTTCGGCGGCACGCTCGTCGTGCGCAACAACGAGACGGCGGGGGCGACCTTCAGCTTCACCCTGCCGGCGTATGACGGTGACCCGTCATGACGGACAATACGCCGCTGGTCGTCGTCGTGGACGACGATCCGGGCATGCGAGAGGCGATCGCCGATCTCGTGCGCTCCGTCGGGATGAAGGTGGAAACGCATGCGAGCGTCGATGCGCTCTTCGCGGCGGGGCTCGATGGCGCCAACTGCCTGGTCCTCGACGTGCGCCTCCCCGGCCAGAGCGGCCTCGAACTACAGGACCGGCTGCACCGCATGGGAAGCGCCGTGCCGATCGTCTTCATCACCGGCTTCGGCGACATCCCGATGGGCGTCAGGGCGATGAAGGGCGGTGCGGTTGATTTCCTCACCAAGCCGTTCCGCAACCAGGAATTCATCGACGCCGTGAACGAAGCGCTCCGCAAGGATGCCGAGGAGCGGCTCAGCCATGGCGCTGCCGACGAGGTGTTGCGTCTGGCGGCTTCGCTGACCCCGCGCGAGCGGGAGGTGATGGACTGCGTCTGGCGCGGGCTCATGAACAAGCAGATCGCCTATGAGCTGGGGATCGCCGAGATCACCGTGAAGATCCATCGCCGCAACGTCATGCAGAAGATGGGGGCGACGTCCGTGGCCGAACTCGTGCGCAAGGTCGAGGTGGTGAAGGCGAAGCACGGTGCTGCGTAGGCGCGCTGACCTATACGGACATATCAATAGTCCCTTCCGGAGCGGTCTGGCACACCCATATCCACTCCACGATCGAAAGCTTTGAATTGGTGCCAGTCCCCCCTCTCGTTGCCATTGTCGACGATGACCCTTCCATGCGTGAGGCGCTGGAAGATCTCGTCGGATCGCTCGGCTACAACGCCTTGATGTTCGGATCGGCCGACGACTACCTCGCCTCGCCCGACCGCGCCGACGTGCGGTGCATGATCCTCGACGTCCAGATGCCGGGCATGAACGGCCTCGATCTGCAGTCGCATCTTGTCGAGGAGAACAAGGCGCCGCCGATCATCTTCGTCACCTCCTACGGCGATGACACGGTGCGGCGCCGCGCCATGCGCAGCGGCGCGGTGTGCGTCCTCGAAAAACCGGTCCAGGAGACCGCGATCATCGGCTGTCTCAAGACCGCGCTCGGGGAAGACTGAACGCGAGTCGCGGAAGTCCGAAGGGGGCGCTGGCGGATGACCGGCGCCCCCTTTGCATGTCGCGCGATCGCCGAGCGCGGCGGGGGCCATCGCCCCGCCGCCGCTGCGCAGGAAGGCCGGAAAGAACATCTGGTCCTCGAACGCATCCGCCGACAGCGGCCAGCCATGGCTGAAGGCCTCCGGCTACCCGTGCCTCAGTCGTCGGTTTCGTTCTGTCGGTCGGCTACACCGTTTCGGCGAGCCGGTAACGAGACGCCGGATGGTCGTGCGACAGGTTGGGTCCCAGCGCCGCTCGCGCTGCGAGGAAGGCCCTCCAGTCGGCAAGATCGGGCAGCGAGGGGATCGTCACCGTCTCGCCCGCGTCGTAACCCGCGAGGGCGGCCTCGACGAGAAGACCGGGGTCCATCTTCATCGCATCGGGCACGGCCGACACGTCGCTGCCGGCGCGGTCGAACAGCTCGGTCTTCGTGAACCCCGGCAGGACGGCCTGCAGGCGCACCCCGGTCCCGGCGACGTCGGTCTGCAGCGCTTCGGTCAGCGCCAGCACGTAAGCCTTGCCGGCGACGTAGACCGCGTGAAATCGCACCGGCGCCATCACCACCGCCGAGGAAATGTTGGTGATGCCGCCCCGTCCGCGCGCAGCGAAGGCCTCGGCCGCCGCCAGCGTCAGCGCCTGGAGGGCGACGACGTTGACTGCCAACAGCGAGGCGTACCGGTCCGCCTCGCCGCCGAGCACCGGTCCGGCCACCCAGAGGCCGGCGCAGTTGACGACGCGGTCAACCCGCTCGTCCGCGCTGATCCGCGCCGCGACCCGCGCGACATCGCCGGCATCGGCAAGATCGGCACGGCAGACCTCGACGGCG
>JAUIJH010000083.1 GCA_030431335.1 Alphaproteobacteria bacterium | reverse complement strand
GGCGACCGCCGCGTGCGCGGTGCTCGTCGCGCTCATGCTCGTCGCACCGCCGGCGGTGGGCCCGACGCCCACGCTGATCGCCTCGCTCAACCCGCAGGACGGCACGCTGCAATTCGTCGCCGTCTATGACAATCGGTCGCACCTCCTGCGTGTCGCGCATACCGCCGGCCAGGCCCCGCCCGATCACGCGCTGGAGCTTTGGCTCGTTCCCGCCGATGCCGACCCCATCTCGCTCGGCCTCATCGATGCGAGCGGCGGCGCTGCCGCGCTGATCGACGCGGCGCTGGCCGACCGCGTCCAGGGCGCGGTCATCGCGGTGAGCCTGGAGCCGCCGGGCGGCTCGCCCAGCGGGGCGCCGACCGGCCCCGTCGTCGCCGCCGGCCCGACCCGCGCGCTTTGACCGGCTGAAACTTTTTTCGCACCGCCTCCGTTGCTGCGCCCGTCTTCCGTTCGGGAGACAGCACAGGAGGAGATTATGAAAAAACTTCACATTCTGGCGCTTTCGGTCGCGCTCGGCACCTTCGGCACCGTTGCGGCCCAGGCCGAGAACCCGATGGTCGGCGGCGCGGCGATGTACCCGGACAAGAACATCGTCGAGAACGCGGTCAACTCGCAGGATCACACCACGCTCGTCGCCGCCGTGCAGGCCGCCGGCCTCGCCGACACGCTGCAGGGCGAGGGTCCGTTCACCGTGTTCGCCCCCACCAACGCCGCCTTCGAGGCGCTGCCCGCGGGCACGGTGGAAAATCTCCTCAAGCCGGAGAACAAGGATCAGCTCGCCAAGATCCTCACCTGCCACGTGGTCGCCGCGGACGCGATGGCCGGCGCCATCAAGAAAATGGTCGACGATGACGGCGGCGCGCACCCGGTGAAGACCGTGGGCGGCTGCGAGTTCACCGCCAAGTATGACGGCGACATGGTGATGATCGTCGACGGCCAGGGCCGCACCGCCACCGTCACCGTCGCGGACGTCGACCAGTCCAACGGCGTCATCCACGTGATCGACACCGTCCTCCTGCCCGCGTCCTGATCGCGCGCCGCAACGCGGCCGGGTGACGGGTTCAGGGCTGGCGCGCGTACGGGCGCGCGCCGGCCGACGGTTTCTCGAACTGTGATGCGTCGGACGTCGTGGCGGTTGTTGTAGCGCCCGGCGGCTTTGCCCAGCGCAACCGCCGGCGCCTCGGCCGGCACCGCCCCTGAACCGCGGCCGGCGCCTCAGCGCCGGCCGTTGCTCGTCCGGCAACGACCACGGCAAACGGATAATGGCAAACGGCGCAGCGTCGGCTCACGCCGGCTTCGAGCAGTGTGCCGGCTCAAGCTGAGCCGGGGCTGTGGATAAGCTGTGCAGAACGCGGGCTGTGTGGCGGCCGATGCGGGGTCAGGCCATCCGCCGGCGCTGCATATCCGCTTGTCAGCGTTCGCCGCGCGACCCGCTTATCAGCTTGCGCTGGGCTCTACCCGTTTGTCAGCTCGCGCTGGCCTCTACCCGCCTGTCAGCTAGCGCTGGCTTTGCCTCGTTGTCAGCTAGCGCTAACGGGGGCCCGCGTCAGCAGGCCATACACTTCGGAGCGGTTTTCCGCCTCGCGCAGTTCGTCGGCCATGTTGGGGGTCCGCATGATGCGGGCGATGCGGGCGAGCGCCTTCAGATGGTCCGAGCCCGCGTCTTCCGGCGCCAGCAGCGCGAACACGAGGTCCACCGGGCGGTCGTCCAGCGCGTCGAAGTTGACGGGGGCGGCCAGGCGGAAAAACAGGCCCGTCAGTTTATCCAGGTCGACCAGCTTGCCGTGCGGGATGGCGATGCCGTTGCCGACGCCGGTGGAGCCGAGCCGCTCGCGCTGCAGCAGCGTGTCGAAGATCGCGCGCTCGGGCAGTCCGGTCAGCTTCGCCGCCGCCGCACTGATTTCCTGGATCGCATGTTTCTTGGAGTGAGCGTCGACGTTCAGGCTGATGGCGTCTCGGGAAATGAGAGACTCGATATTCACCTTTGTCCGTCCTACGCGCCGTTTTTCGGCGTAAGGGACGGGTCGATCCAACCCACATTGCCGTCGCCGCGGCGGTATACGACGTTCAGCGTGGCGTTGGCGGCGTTCATGAACATCAGCGCCGGCGCGTCGATCAGGTCGAGCTCCAGCACCGCCATGCCGACCGTCATCGTCTTGATCTTGGTCGGGGTTTCGGCGACCACGAGCGGGGCGTAGTTGGCGCCCAGCTCCTCCTCCTCGTCCGGCGAAGCCAACGCGAATTCCGTCGCCGCCGCCGCCTCGATGGTGGAGGACGGGACGTGGTGGTGCGCCTTCAGCCGGCGCTTGTAGCGGCGCAGGCGCTTGTCGATCCGCTCCGCCGCCTGCTCGAAGGCCATCGTCGCGTCGCCGGCCGTCGCCGAGGCGCGCAAAACGATCCCCGTGTCGAGGTGCAGCGTGCAGTCGGTTTCGAAACCGGCACCGGTTTTCTTCACGGTCACCTGACCGGAATGGTTGCCGTCGAAATATTTTTCGACGGACTCGGACACCCGTTCTTCAATGCGCTGTCGCAGCGCATTGCCGACATCCATGTTTTTACCGCTGATCGTGAGGGACATGTCGGCCTCGTGTCCTGAACGTTTCCAGCCTAGCCCCGAGTCGCCCGGCGTGAAAGCCCGATCTCGGAACCCATGAGCGGCGACCCCGAAAGGGGGCGTCCGCTCGTCGGCAAATTGCACGCGCCCCCACCTATTGCACATTCGGCCGCGGGGCCGAAATGCGTTGGCAGGAGCCGCGGGCCGGGGTTCTATGGCCGCACTGGCGCTCCTGTCAACGCCGTGCTGTTGCAGCGCTGGTGTTGTCATGACGGGCAATGCGGCGGCGCTCCACGGAGGATGGAATGTTCATCGCTTCGCGGTACTTCGCCACCGTACGGCGCGCGATCACGATGCCTGACTGCTTCAGCGTCTTCACGATCTCGTCGTCCGAGCGCACGCTCGTCGACGTCTCGGTGTCCACCAGCTGGCGGATCCGCGCGCGCACGGATTCGGCAGAAACGCTGCCGTCCGCGGCGTCGATCGCCACCGCGAAGAAGGCGCGGAACGGCAGAACGCCACGCGGGGTCGCCATCGCCTTGTTGGACACCACCCGGCTCACGGTGGATTCGTGCATGCCTATATCTTCGGCAATCTCGCGCAGGGTCAGCGGGCTCACGTGCTGGGCCTTGCCTTCAAAAAAGGCACGTTGCCGCGTCACGATGGCGCTGGCCACCTTCACGATGGTGCGCGCCCGCTGATCGAGGCTGCGCGTCAGCCAGTGGGCGGACCGCAGGCACTGGTTGGCGAAGCTGGTCGCCTGGGTGCTGCCCGCGGCGGTGATCTCGGCGTGATAGTCGGCGTCGATCAGCACGCGCGGCAGCCGCGCGGTGTCGAGGATCACGAGAAAGCCGCCGTCGGGGCGGGGCCGCACGATCACGTCCGGCTCGATCAGCTGCACCGGGGTGTTGTCGAAGGCGCGCCCCGGCCGCGGGTCCAGCGCGCGGATATCGTCGATCACGGCGTGGACGGCCGCCTCGCTGGCGTCCGCGAGGTCGGCGAGGCGGCGCACGTCGCGCTTGGCCACCAGCGCCAGGTTGGCCAGCACCACCTTGGCGACCGGCGTCAGCGCCTCCCGCTCGGCGAGCTGCAGGGCGAGGCATTCCTCCAGCGAGCGCGCGAACAGGCCGGCCGGGCTCAGGGTCTGCAGCTTGGCGAGGGTGGCGTCGACGGCGGTGCGCTTGGCGCCCAGCATCTGGATGGCCGCGTCCTCGGCCCCCTCGCCGAGCCGCCCGTCATCCTCCAGCGACTGGATCAGGAAGGACGCGATGGCGCTCTCCTGCGGGCTCAGCCCCAGCGAAACGGCCTCGCGGGTGCAGTGGTCGGCCAGCGTCGGGCGGGAGGCGACACTCGCAAAGGGATCGCGCGCAATTCCTTCGCGGCTGCCGCCGGATCCGCCCCCGGTGCCTTCCCGCTTCACCGAAACGCGGCCGTCGGAGCGCGGCGCGAGCGTCAGCAGCGGGTTCTGGTCGACTTCCTCTCTAACGGCTGCCTCAAGTTCCAAATTCGACATTTGCAGGAGTTTGATCGCCTGCATGAGCTGCGGCGTCATCGCGAGGGTCTGACGCTGCGACTGGACCAGTCTGAGCTGTAGGTTCACAGATATTCCGTCTCTTGGCGCGAAACTTGCTTATCCATTCATTAAACAATGCGCCGCCGGTGTCAAAGACGGAATTTGTCACCCAGATATAACCGCCGCACGTCTGGATTTTCGACGATCTCGGCGGGCGTCCCCTCGGTCAGCACCGAGCCGGAGGCGATGATCGTCGCCCGGTCGATCAGGCCCAGCGTTTCGCGGACATTGTGGTCGGTGATCAGCACGCCGATGCCGCGGCGGGTCAGGTGGCGCACCAGTTCCTGGATGTCGGCCACCGCGATGGGGTCGACGCCGGCGAACGGCTCGTCCAGCAGCATGAAATCGGGCCGCGAGGCCAGCGCCCGCGCGATTTCCACGCGCCGCCGCTCGCCGCCCGACAGCGACGTCGCCGGCGCGTCCGCAAGCCGGGCGATGCCGAACTCTTCCAGCAACTCGGCCAGCAGGCGCCGCCGCTCGGCCCGCACCGGCTCCACCAGCTCCAGGATCGCCATCACGTTCTGCGCCACGGTGAGGCCGCGGAAGATCGAGGCTTCCTGCGGCAGATAGCCGATGCCGAGCCGCGCGCGGCGGTACATCGGCAGGCGCGTCACGTCGAAGCCGTCGATGGAGATGGCACCCGCGTCCGGCTTGATCAGCCCGGTGATCATGTAGAACACCGTGGTCTTGCCGGCGCCGTTGGGGCCGAGCAGGCCGATCGTCTCCCCCTGTCGCAGCGACAGCGACACGTCGCTCACCACCATGCGCTTGCCGTATCGCTTGGCGAGCGAGCGCACGACGAGGCCTTCGCCCGTCTCCTGCGGCTCTTGTTGCCGCGCTCGCCGTACCGTCTGGTCCATGCCCCACCCGTTCGCTGCACGCGGGGCCCCCGTGGCCGTCCGTGCGACTACGGCCGTCCTAACCGGCGGCTGGTGAATACCCCTTTACCGCGTTCCGGTCCGCCGCGCACCACCAGGGCACCCGGTGCGACGGGGCGCACCGGCGCGCTGTCGTCGGGAAGCTGCCACGCCGTGTGCGCGATCACCAGCAATACGATGAGCTGTCCTAGGAACATGTCCGGGAAAAACAGCGTCGATTCCAGGAAGTTGCTGAACAGAACCGACACGAACAGCACCGCCAGCAGCGCGGTGCCGGCCACCATCCAGCGGTCCTGTGGCTGGCGCGCAACGGCCGCGCCGATCTTGGCGAAGGTGTCGACGATGAACACCATCACCGCGCAAAACAGCAACAGCCCGCCGTGCACGAACAGGTCGATATAGCCGTTGTGCGACTGGGTCAGGATGCGGAAATCGCTTTCCACGCCGGTCCAGAACCCGGTGTAGAGCCGCAGCGGGTGGTATTGCGGCCACATCGACCATTGCGCGGCCCAGCCGTAGCCCCGCCCGAAATGCGAGGCGATGTGCTTCAGCCCGGCGCTCCACAGGTCGTCGCGGCCCGAAAAGGTGGGATCCCCCGTCAGAAGGTCGGCCCATTCCGGCCCGCCGAGCTGGAACACGCCCGTGGCCAGGAACACCACCCCCACCAGCGCGACGATGCCGGCGAAGGCGAGCATCGCGAAATAGCGGCTCTGCCCGATCGCCAGGAACGCCGGCAGCACCACCACCACGCACAGCCCCGTCAGCGCCAGCGCCGTCTTGGAGATGGTGAGGGCGAGGAAGGCGAGCGCCAGCAGCGTCAACCCGATGGCGCTGGCGACGTGCACCGGCCGGCGCACCGCCACCAGCGTGCTGGCGAACACGATGGCCATCGCCTGCGCCGTCATGCCGGCGACGTTCTTGGACGGGTGCATCGCCTTCAGCCCGATATCGTCGAACGCCATCCCGGGCTGGACCGCCGTGTAGGCGAGGTCGGCGAACAGGACGATGGCGCAGGCCGTCACCAGCGGCGGAATGTAGAGGCGCGGCCGGCGCAGCACCGCCGCGATCGCGAAGCCGAACACCACCACGATGAGATAGACCGCCAGGCGCCGCACCGTGACGCCCGGAAAGGCCGACCACGCCACCGTCGACACCATCACGCCCAGCACCAGGCACAGCGACCACACCCGCGCCACGATGAGCAGCACCTGCCGCCAGGCGATCAGGATGAGCGGCATCGACACCACCAGCAGCGCCAGGAACAGCACCTGCCGCGCCCGCCCGCCCTCGGCCGAGTTGCCGATGTCGTCCGCCGACACCGGCCCGAGCCCCAGGATCAGGAACACCAGGCCGACGACCATGATCACCCGCGCGTACCAGAGCGCGGCCCAGTGCGACCACGCCTCGCGCGCCGCATCCGCCTCGGCCTGGCGGCCGGACAGGTGATCGAGCCAGGTTTCGCCCCCGCGCCGCATGTCCGCTCCCGCCGCCGCCGCCCGGCGCACCATGGCGCCATCGGCGGGGCGCTGGCAATCGCGGCGCCGTGGCGCAGCCGGTCCGCGCCCTTTGCACCGTCCCGAACCATGTCTTAAGGGAAGGGGGCGTGCGCCATTTCCGGCAGTATCGCGTTGCGCCGATCGAAATTGCGCGAAGGGGAACGAATGGCGGCCGCACGGCAGCATTCCAGCGTGCTGAAGCTGTTTCTCGAGCTCGGACCGCTCGTGATCTTCTTTCTCGTCAACGCTCGGGCCGAGGCTTGGGACCTCGGGCGCTTCCTGCCCATCAGCGGCGTCAAGCCCGATCAGGTGGCGATCATGGCCGCCACCTTCGCGTTCATGGTGGCGACGGTGATCGCGCTGGCCGTGTCGCTGGTGGTGATGCGGCGCCTGCCGGTGATGCCGCTGGTGTCGGGCGTCATCGTCGTCCTGTTCGGCGGATTGACGCTCTATCTGCAGGACGACCTGTTCATCAAGCTGAAGCCGACCATCGTCAATCTCATCTTCGCGGCCGCGCTGCTGGGCGGGCTCTACGTCTTCAAGCGGCCGCTGCTGGCCATCGTGTTCGACAGCGTCATCCAGCTCGACGACGAGGGCTGGCGCAAGCTGTCGCTGCGCTGGGGCTTGTTCTTCATCTTCCTCGCCGCCCTCAACGAGGTGGTCTGGCGCACCTTCTCCACCGACACCTGGGTCACTTTCAAGGTGTTCGGCACCATGCCGCTGACCGTCATCTTCGCCCTCAGCCAGGTGCCGCTGCTGCAACGCCACGCGCTGACGGAGAGCCCGGAGAACGCCGAGAGCTAGCGCGCCGGTTCGGATCGGCGAGCGGATCGCGCTTCAGCGCGTCGAGGCCCGGCGCGCCGGGGGCACGTCCCAGGCCGGCCGCCGCGCTTCCCGCCGCGCCTGCGCGGGGCTGAGGCCGAGGTCGGCCAGCATCCGCTCGTCGAGCGTGCGCAGCGTCCGCCGCTCGCTCCACAGCGACAGCCACAGCGCCAGCCGCCCCCAACCCCGCCGTCGCGGCCCCGGCCCCGGCCTCACGCTCGCGCTCGCTGCGACTGTCATGTCCATGGCATCGTCTCCCGTTGGCCCTGGCGAACGGGATAGCCTGTTGTGTGCAGCCGATGCTTCGACTACCATCGAAGCATGAAAGAAGGTCCCGACATTGCCCGCGCCGCCGCGCTGATCGGCGATCCGGCCCGCGCCAACATCCTCACCGCCCTGTTGAGCGGCAAGGCGTTGACGCCGAGCGAGCTGGCGCGCGAGGCCGGAGTCACGGCGCAGACGGCCTCCTCCCACCTCGCCAAGCTGGAAAGCGGCGGGCTGACGGTGACGCGCCGCCAGGGCCGCCATCGCTACGTCACGCTGGCGAGCGAGGAGGTGGTGGCGGTGCTGGAGATCCTCACCAGCCTTGCCGCGCGCAACGGGCACCTGCGCACGCGCACCGGCCCGCGCGACCCGGACATGCGCGCCGCCCGCGTCTGCTACAACCACCTCGCCGGCGCGCGGGCGGTCCAGCTCTACGGGCACCTGTGCGCCAGCGGCGCCCTCACGGTGACGCAGGCGGGCATCACCCTCACCGACAGCGGCGCGGCGGCGATGGACGCCTTCGGCATCGACCTCGCCGCCCTCGCCGGCAAGCGATCCCCGCTCTGCCGCGAATGCCTCGACTGGAGCGAGCGCCGCTCGCACCTCGGCGGCAGTCTCGGCCGCGCCCTGTTGACACGCATGGAAGACCTCGGCTGGCTCGCCCGCGTCCCGGGGAGCCGCACCGTCACCTTCACCCCGCGCGGCCAGCGCGCCTTCGACGAGACGTTCCCCGCCGCGCGCGCCGCGACAGAGCCCGCCTGATCAGTCTTCGGCGTCGCGCAATAAGTCGAGGGTCAGGGGATCCGGCTCGCCGCCATAAAAGGTGTCGAGGGCGGCTTGCAGCGCGGGATGGGCGGGGTCGGCACTGAGAAACAGCGTCAGGCTGGAGCGCACCTTGAGGTCGTCCGGGCTGCCGAACAGGCGGTGCGGGTCGCGCTCGCCCGAGCCCAGCGCCGCCTCCGCCGCGCGCGACAGGCGCGGCCCGAGCAGCGGATGGGCAAGGTAGGCGCGCGCCTCGCCGAGCGATGCGATGCCGTAGTGCCTCGCCGTCGCGCTGCGGCCGAGCGCGGCGAGTTGCGGAAACACATACCAGATCCAGTGGGTCGTCTTGCGGCCGGCACGAAGCTCGGCGCACGCCGTGTCGAAATCGCGCGCCTGTGCCGTCACGAAGCGCGCGAGATCGAAGCGATCGCCGCCCGCCCCGCTCACGGCCTCAGACCGCCGTCAGCGGGCGCCCCGCGTGCTGCGGCCCCTGGGCGATGACGCTGATATCGCCGTTCGTCTCCAGCACCACGGCGGCGATGTTGGCAAGGTCCGCCTCGCCCTCGGCACGGATCGCGGCGAACACCTCCGCCTCCGACAGGCGCACCGAGTGGATCGCCTCGTGCAGCAGGGTGCCGTTGCGCACCAGCAGCGTCGGCTCCGCCTTCACCGCGTGGCGCACCGTCTCGAATCGCGCCGCCAGCGAGGCCACCAGCGCCTGCAGCGCCACCAGCACGACGAGCGCGGCCACCCCCTCCGCCAGCGAGACCGAGGCGCTCAGCACCATCGTGGCGAGGATCGAGCCGAGCGCGACCGTCACCACGAAATCGAAGGCGTTCATGTCGGCGAGCGTCCGCTTGCCGCTGATGCGCAGCAAGATGACGAGGGCGGCGTAGCCGATCAGCGCGCTCGCCACCGTTTTGGCGATGCCCGTCCAGCCGTCGAAGACAAATGACCAATCCATGCCCAGTCAACGCGTCCGGGCCGCAAAAGGTTGCCGCGGCGGTGGCGATTGGCACATCCGCCGCGACATTCGCCCGCCTCAGACCACCGTCTTGCGGTTCTGCCGGTTCTCGATCAGGTCCTCCACCACCTCCGGTTCGGCCAGCGTGGAGGTGTCGCCCAGCGCGCCGAAATCGTCCTCGGCGATCTTGCGCAGGATGCGGCGCATGATCTTGCCCGAGCGCGTCTTCGGCAGGCCCGGCGCCCACTGGATGAGATCGGGCTTGGCGATCGGGCCGATCTCGGAGCGCACCCAGTCGCTGAGCTCCTTCTTCAGGGCGTCGCTCGGCTCGCGCCCGTTCATCAGCGTCACGTAGCAGTAGATGCCCTGGCCCTTGATGTCGTGCGGGTAGCCCACCACCGCGGCTTCCGACACCGCCTCGTGCGCCACCAGCGCCGATTCGATCTCGGCCGTGCCCATGCGGTGGCCCGACACGTTGAGCACGTCGTCGACGCGGCCGGTCACCCAGTAGTAGCCGTCCTCGTCGCGGCGGCAGCCGTCGCCGGTGAAGTAGGTGCCTTTGTACTGCTGGAAGTAGGTGTCCATGAAGCGCTGGTGATCGCCCCACACGGTGCGCATCTGGCCGGGCCAGGAATCGGCGATGGCCAGCACCCCGTCCGTGGCGCCCTCCTTCACCTCGCCCGTGGTCGCATCCAGCACCAGCGGCTCGATGCCGAAGAACGGCTTGGTCGCCGAACCCGGCTTCAGGTCCGTCGCGCCCGGCAGCGGGGTGATGATGTGGCCGCCCGTCTCGGTCTGCCAGTAGGTGTCGACCACCGGGCAATTGCCGCCGCCGATCACCTCGTAATACCAGCGCCACGCCTCCGGGTTGATCGGCTCGCCCACCGTTCCCAGGATGCGCAGCGAGGACAGGTCGTGCTTCTTGACCGGCTCGTCGCCCTTGCCCATCAGCGCGCGGATGGCGGTGGGGGCGGTGTAGAACGAGTTCACCTTGTTCTTCGCGCACACGGCCCAGAAGCGGCCCGCGTCCGGATAGGTCGGCACCCCCTCGAACATCAGCGTGATCGCCCCGTTCGCGAGCGGGCCGTAGACGATGTAGGTGTGCCCCGTCACCCAGCCGACGTCGGCCGTGCACCAGTAGACCTCGCCTGGCTGGTAATCGAACGTGATCTGGTGCGTCATCGCGGCGAACACGAGATAGCCGCCGCAGGTGTGCACCACCCCCTTGGGCTTGCCCGTGGAGCCCGACGTATAGAGGATGAACAGCGGATCCTCCGCGCCCACTTCCTCCGGCGGGCACTCGGCCGACACGCCCGCCTCCAGCTCGTGCAGCCAGTAGTCGCCCTGGGGGCGGGTCGCCACGGGGTCGCCCGTGCGCTTCACCACCAGGCATTTCACGCTGTCATTGCAGTGGATCAGCGCCTTGTTGGCGTTGTCCTTCAGCTTGGTCACGCGGCCGCCGCGCGGGGCGCCGTCGGCGGTGATGACGAGCTTGGCGCCGCAATCGTTGACGCGGTTGGCGAGGCTGTCCGGCGAGAAGCCGGCGAACACCACCGAGTGCACCGCGCCGATGCGCGCGCAGGCCAGCATCGCATAGGCCGCCTCGGGGATCATCGGCATGTAGATGATGACCCGGTCGCCCTTCGCGATGCCCAGTTCCTTGAGAACGTTGGCGAACTTGCACACCTTCTCGTACAGTTCGCCATACGTGATGTGCTGCGCCGGCGCCGACGGATCGTCCTGCTCCCAGATGATCGCCGTGTCATTCGCCTTTTCCGGCAGGTGCCGGTCGACGCAGTTGGCGCACACGTTCAGCGTGCCGTCCTCGAACCAGCGGATCGACACGTCCGGGTACATGAAGTTGACGTTCTTGACCGTCGAGAACGGCTTGATCCAGTCGATCCGCTGCGCCTCATCGCGCCAGAACGCTTCGGTGTCCTCGATGGAGCGCTTGTACATTTCATCGTATTTTTGCGCGCTCACATGGGCCTTTTGCGCAATCGACTGCGAAACGGGAATTTTCGCTTCCAACTCGTCCTCCCAACGAACCTTGTGACCTCTGTGCCCAGAGTTATCGCCAATCGCGCTGCCGCGTCCACTCTCACCCGCCGTCGCGGCGGCGCGGTTGCACGCCGATGCGGCAAGCATTCGCGGCGGACTCGCTTTCGCCGCCGCTCTTTCTGTCTATAGTGGTGCCAAAGAACGTAAGATTGCGCTCTATGGAGGAGATGAAGAAATTGAGGAAATTCGCCTTTTCGCTCGCGGCCGCCGTCGCGCTGACGGCTGCCGCCGCGCTGCCCGCCAAGGCCCAGCAGCAGGACTACCTGCTGGCCACCGCCTCCACCGGCGGCACCTATTATCCCGTCGGCGTGGCCATCGCGACGCTGGTTAAGGTCAAGCTGCAACCGACCGAAGGCATCGGCATGAGCGCGATCAGCTCGGCCGGCTCCGGCGAGAACGTGGCGCTGCTGCGCGACGGTGAGGTCCAGTTCGGCATTCTGCAGGGCCTCTACGGCGCCTACGCCACCACCGGCACGGGCCCCCTGGAAAGCGAAGGCAAGCAGGAGAACCTGCGCTCCGTGACCATGCTGTGGCCGAACGTCGAGCACTTCGTGCTCAAGAGCGATCTGGCCAAGACCGGCACCATCGACGACATGGCCAACGCCAAGGGCCAGACCGTCTCCATGGGCGCGCAGAACTCCGGCACGCTGGGGTCCAACCGCACCATCATGGGCAATCTCGGCTACGACCTCGATACCGATTTCGACCTCGCCTACATGGGCTACTCGCCCTCCGCCGAGGCGTTGCAGAACGGCCAGATCGTCGCGATGTCCACCCCCGCCGGCCCGCCCGTCTCGGCCGTGTCCGCCGCCTTCGCCAACATGGGCGACCAGATCACCCTGCTCGGCTTCACCGAGGAGCAGCGCAAGAAGGCCAACGGCTCGTTCGACGATCTGTGGACGGCCTACAAGGTCCCCGCAGGCCTTTATCCGGGCGTCGACAAGGACATCACCACCATCGCGCAGCCCAACTTCCTCGCCGTCGACGCCTCCGTACCGGAAGAGACCGTCTACCTGATCACCAAGACGATCTTCGAGAACCTGCCCTTCCTGCAGGCGATCCACCCGGCCACCAAGGCGATGAGCCTCGAAACGGCGACCGGCGGCCTGCCGGCCAAGCTGCACCCGGGCGCCCTGCGCTACTACGAGGAAGCCGGCGTCAACGTGCCGGACCGCCTCAAATAACGACAGCGCCGTGCCGCGGCTTCAACTCGATCACATCGTGTTCGCCGCGGCGACGCTGGACGAAGGCCGGGAGGCGGTGCAGACCGCCCTCGGCGTCGACGTGCCGCTGGGGGGCCGTCACGAGGGAATGGCGACGCACAACCGCCTGATGGGGCTGGGCGGCGATTGCTATTTCGAGATCATCGCCCCCATCGAGGGCGAGCGGCCGGAGCGCCCGCCGCTGTTCGGCCTCGCCGCGGCCCCCGCCGGGCCGGCCCTCCTCACCTTCGTGCTGCGGGCCGACGACCTCGACGCCGCCCGCGCCGCGCTGCCGGCCGACCTTGCCGGCCACCTCGGCGCGCCGATGGCGATGGCCCGCGGCGCGCTCTCCTGGCAGATCACCCAGCCGGCCGACGGCGGCCTGCCGCTCTCCGGCGCGCTGCCGACGCTGATCGCCTGGCCCCATGGCGGCGCGGGCCCCGCCGCGCTGATGCCCGAATGCGGCGTGCGCCTCGCGGAGCTGACCGTGCGCCACCCGCGGGCGGCCGCCATCGAGGCCGCCCTCGCCCCGCTCCTCGACGAGCCGCGCATCCTGTTCGAGACCGCCGACACCTGCGCGCTCGCAGCCGAATTCGACACCCCGTCCGGTCGCCGGATCCTGAGCTGAACCCCGTGACGCTCGCGCCAACGAGGAATTTCGATGTCACTCGATGACGCCGCCGAAAACGCTGCCGACCCCGGATTCGGCGACGATGCGCTCGGCAGGGCGCTGTTCGCCCTCGCCATAGTCATCGCGCTGTTCCACATCTTCGCCAACGCGCTCGGCACGCCGACGCAGAACCTGTTCCTCGCCATCGCCGGCGCGGTGCCGGCGCTCGCGGGGGTCCTGCGCCCGGTCGGCCTGTGGTTCGGCGACCTCAGCACCTTGTCGACGCTCACCCTTTGCGCCGTCCACTTCGCCGGCTTCGCCATCTTGTGCGCGATGCGCCACCCGATCTACGCGGCCACAACGCCCGCCGGCCGCCGCGCCATCGCCGCGCTCGACCTCGTGATCGGCCTCGCCATCGCCGCCTCCGCGCTCGGCCTCGCGGCCAGCGAGAACGCCATCTACGACCGCGGCGTGCGCCTCAACGGGCTCGAGTGGGTGATGATCGCCATCGTCGTCGGCGGTGCCATCGAGCTGACGCGCCGCACCACGGGCTGGATCATCCCGATCCTCATCATCGTCGCCATCACCTACCCGACGGCCTGGGGCATGGAGATCCCCGGCGTGTTCCGCTTCGCCGGCCTGTCGGTGGAGACGGTCGCCTTCCGCTCGATCTTCTCCGACGAGGGCATGTTCGGCCTCATCGGCCAGATCTCGGCCACCTACGTGTTCATGTTCATCCTGTTCGGCGCCTTCCTGATCCGCTCGGGCGCGGGCGCGTTCATCGTCGACCTCGCGCGCGCGGCGGCCGGCCGGCTGACGGGCGGGCCGGGCTTCGTCGCCGTCATCGCGTCCGGGCTCACCGGCACCATCTCCGGGTCGGCCATCGCCAACACCGTCTCAACCGGCGTCATCACCATCCCGTTGATGAAGCGCGCCGGCTTCCCCGCCCGCTTCGCCGCCGGCGTCGAGGCGGCCGCCTCCACCGGCGGGCAGGTGATGCCCCCCATCATGGGCGCCGGCGCCTTCGTGATGGCGACCTATACGCAGATCCCCTACCTCGACATCGTCGCGGTCGCCCTCTTCCCCGCCCTCGTCTATTTCGCCTCCATCGCGCTGTTCGTGCGCATCGAGGCCAAGCGCTCCAACGTCGTCGCCGAGCCGGACGGGGAGCGCATGATCGACGTGCTGCGCCGCGGCGGCCCGTCCTTCCTGATCCCGCTGACCACGCTGGTGGGGCTCCTCATGTGGGGCTACACCCCCACCTACGCGGCCGGCTTCGCCATCATCGCGGTGGTGTTCGCCTCCTGGCTCACGCCGCACCGCATGGGCCTGCGCGCGATCCTGGAGGCGATGGCGCTCGGCGCGCGCAACATGATCACCACCGCCGTGCTCCTCATCGCGGTCGGCCTCATCGTCAACGTCATCGCCATGACCGGGATCGGCAACACCTTCTCGCTGATGATCTCCGAGTGGGCCGGCGGCAACCTCTTCGTCGCCATCGTGCTGATCGCGCTCGCCTCGCTGGTGCTGGGCATGGGGCTGCCGGTGACGGCCGCCTACATCGTGCTCGCCACGCTGTCGGCGCCCGCGCTGCAGCAGCTCATCCTCGCCGGCGTGCTGCCGGATGCGCAGATCGCGGCCGACACCATCGCCGCCATGACCCAGGGCACCCTCGACGCGGCGATCAAGCCGTTCTTCTTCCTCGCCGACCCGGCCGCGATGACCGCGCTCGCCGGCCCGATGGCCGAGCCCGACGCCGCCGCCCTCTACGCCAAGCTGCCGCCCGAGCTGCTCGACCAGATCCACCTGGCCGCGCGCGGCTCGATCGATCCCGCCATCGCCCTCGGGGCGCTGCTTTCGGCGCACATGATCATCTTCTGGCTGAGCCAGGATTCCAACGTGACGCCGCCCGTCTGCCTCACCGCCTTCGCGGCGGCGGCCATCGCCAAGACACCGCCGATGTCCACCGGCATCGTCGCCTGGAAGATCGCCAAGGGCCTCTACATCATGCCGGTCCTGTTCGCCTATACGCCCTTCCTCACCGGATCGACGCCCGAGGTGCTGGCGATCTTCGTGCTCGCGCTGGTGGCGGTCGCGGCGCTCGGCACGGCCATCGACGGCCACTTCGAGGCGCCGCTGCCGTGGTACGCGCGCGCCGCCCTCGGCGCGCTCGGGGTGGCGCTGTTGTGGCCGGCCGGGCCGCTCGTGCACATCGCCGCGGGCGCCGGCGTGATCGCGCTCCTCACCCTCAACGCCCTGGCCTCGCGCCGGCTCGCGGAACCGCGCCCCACGCCATGAGCGCGGCCGATCACACGCCGATCAGGGGCTTGCGATTTGCCTTGGTCGGCCGTTCGTGCTGCCTGGGCGCCGAGCCGAGCCCCGGATAGCGCAATGGCCATACGCCTCCCTCGCAGCCTCTTCAGCCAGCTCGGCGAAAGCGAGGGCGAGCACGCCTCCATGCCCGAGCGCATCCGCGCGCTGGTGCTGGCCGAGGAGTGGCGCTCCGAACGGATGATCGGCTGGGTCCAGCTCGTCATCATCACCATCTTCGGGGTGCTCTACGCGCTCGCGCCCCGCCCCAGCGATGCCATGGACGCGATCTTCGAGCCCGTCCCCGCGGCGCTGACGGTCTATGCCCTGTTCACCCTGGTGCGCATCGTCGCCGCCTATCGCAAATACCTGCCCGGCTGGTTCCTGCTCCTGTCGATGATCGCCGACGTCGCGCTGCTCTACACGCTGATCTGGGCCTTCCACATCGCCTACCACCAGCCGCCGGCCTTCTATCTCAAGATCCCCACCTTCGCGTACATCTTCGTCTTCATCGCCATCCGGGCGCTGCGCTTCGACCCGCGCTTCGTGCTGACCCAGGGCATCCTCGCCGCCGTCGGCTGGCTCCTGATGGTACTCTACGTCGTCAACGCGAGCGGCACCGGCATCATCACCCGCTCCTTCGTCGACTACCTCACCGGCAACCTGCTGCTGGTGGGGGCCGAGCTCGACAAGATCTTCACCGTCCTCCTTTGCGCCATCGTCCTGTCGCTCGCGGTCAACCGGGCCCGCAAGACGCTGCTGGTGGCGGTGCGCGAGGGGGCGGCGCGGCGCGACATGAACCGCTATTTCGGCGCCGGCGTCGCCGAGGCGATCACCTCCAAGGAGGAGGCGGCGAGGGCCGGCGAGGCCATCGGCCGCGACGCCGCCATCCTGATGCTCGACCTGCGCGGCTTCACCGCCTTCGCCAGCCACCACCCGGCCGACGAGGTGGTCGCCACCCTCACCGAGTACCACCGCATGGCCGTGCCGCTGATCGAGGCGCACGGCGGCGTGGTCGACAAGTTCCTCGGCGACGGGGTGATGGCCACCTTCGGCGCGCTGCAACGCTCCGACACGGCCGCCGCCGACTGTCTCGACGCCCTGTGCGACGTTATGGCCGCCGCGCCGAACTGGGACCGCTATCTCGGCGAACGCAGCTACGAGGCGATGCCGATCAACGCGGCAGCCGTGGCCGGACGCGTGGTCGCCGCCACCTTGGGCAACGAGCAGCGGCTCGAGTTCACCGTCATCGGCGGCGCGGCCAACCTTGCCGCGAAGCTTGAGAAGCACAACAAGATCATGAAAACCAAGGCGCTGACCGACGAGACCACCTTCGCCATCGCCCGCGAGCAGGGCTTTACCGGCAAGGGCGAGCCCGTCGGCTGCTACGAGGCGACGGCCGGCGCCCCGCCGGCCTCGCTGATCAAGCTGGCGTAAAGGAGATCGTCGTGGGCTACCTTCTGGACGGCACCTGGCATACGGGCTCCCCGAGCTTCGCCAACGAAACCGGCGAGTTCGAGCGCAAGGCAGCCGCCTTCCGCAACTACGTCACCGCCGACGGCGCCCCCGGCCCGGCCGGCGAAGGCGGCTTCAAGGCCGAGCCGGGGCGCTACCATCTTTATGTCTCGCTCGCCTGCCCGTGGGCGCACCGGGCGCTGATCATGCGCGCCCGCAAGGGCCTCACGGACATGATCGGCCTGTCCGTCGTGCACTGGTTCATGGGCGAGGACGGGTGGACCTTCGAGGAGGCCGAGGGCACCATCCCCGACACGGTCAACGGTGCCCGCCTCCTGCGCGACGTCTACGTCAAGGCCGACCCGGCCTATTCCGGCCGCGTCACCGTCCCCGTCCTGTGGGACAAGGCGCGCGGCACCATCGTCAGCAACGAATCGTCCGAGATCATCCGCATGCTCGACCATGCGTTCGACGCCGTCGGCGCCGTTCCGGGCGACCACCGCCCCGCCGCCCTCGCCGAGGAGATCGACACCGTCAACGAGCGCGTCTACGACACGGTCAACAACGGCGTCTACAAGGCCGGCTTCGCCTCCAAACAGGGCCCCTACGAGCGCCACGTCAAAGCCCTGTTCGACAGCCTCGACTGGCTCGAGGCGCGGCTCGACGGCGAGGAATTCCTCGTCGGCGGCGTCCTCACCGAGGCGGACATCCGCCTCTACACCACCCTCGCCCGCTTCGATGCCGTCTACCACGGCCACTTCAAGTGCAACGTGCGCCGCATCGTCGACTACCCGAACCTCAGCCGCTACCTCGCCGCGCTTTACGCGATGGACGGCTTCGGCGAGACGACGAACCTCCACCACATCAAGCACCACTACTACCAGAGCCACCCGTCGATTAATCCGACGGGGGTGGTCCCGGTCGGCCCCGCCACCCTCTCCTTCTCCTAGCGGCACACCCGCCGCCGGCGGCACCCCGCCGCCTCACCCAGCGGTAACCCCCGCCCCGAACTGGACCTTTGGATGCTGCGACGGCTCTACGACAAGATGATGGCCCTCAGCGCGAGCCGCCACGCCACCAAGGCGCTGGCGTGCGTGTCGTTCGCCGAAAGCTCGTTCTTCCCCTTCCCGCCCGACGCGCTGCTGGTGCCGATGGTGCTGTCGAGCCGCGCGCGCTGGGCCTATTTCGCCCTCGTGTGCACGGTCACGTCGGTGATCGGCGGCATGTTCGGCTATCTCATCGGCAACGTCCTCACCAACGAGATCGCCGCCCCGCTGCTGGACGCCTACGGCTACGGCGACAAGTTCGCCGACATCACGCGCCGCTTCAACGAGCACGGCGCGTGGATCGTCTTCCTCGCGGGCATCACGCCCTTCCCCTACAAGGTGATCACCATCGCGTCCGGCGCCTCGGGCCTGTCGCTGCCGGTGTTCATCGTGGCGAGCATCCTGGCGCGCGGCATCCGCTTCTTCGCGGTGGCGGCGCTGCTCTACTGGTTCGGCCCGCCGATCCGCTCGTTCATCGAGCGGCGGCTCGGGCTCGTTGTGGGTGTGGTGGCGCTGATCGGCGTCGCCGGTTTCCTGGCGGTGAAATTCCTATGACCAATCTGTCCCTGCGCCCCGTCGCGACGGTCGCGCTCCTCGTCATGATCGCGGCCATCGGCACGGCCTGGGGCTTCCAGCTCATCGGCGGCGTGATGCCGTGCGCGCTGTGCCTGGAGCAGCGCGTCCCCTACTACGCCGCGATCCCGCTCACCCTCGTCGCGCTGGCCCTCGCGCCGCGCGCCCCGCTGCTGGCGCGGCTCCTGCTGCTCGTCGCGGCGGCGGGCATGGCCTACGGCGCCGGGCTCGGCGTCTACCACGCCGGCGCGGAGTGGGCGTTCTGGCCGGGGCCCAACACCTGCGGCAACACCGGCGCCGACGTGCGCGACGCCTCCAGCCTGCTGCAGACCCTCGAAACCACCCACCTCGTCACCTGCACGCAGGACACCGGCCACTTCCTCGGCCTGTCCTTCGCCGGGTGGAATGTGGTCGCGGCCAGCCTCTCGGCGCTGCTGCTCCTCTTTTCGGTGACGCGCCGCGTGCCTAAGTGAGGCAAGACCTCAACTGACGGCCCGGGCGTGACAGACCTCTTGCGATATTCCGACGGCTTCGAGGGCGCCGACCTCGACACCTTCACGGCCATCGCCGAGCGGGAGTTCGCCGCGTTGCCGGACGAGGTGCGCGCGCTGACCGGCGAGGTGGAGATCCGCATCGCCGACTGGCCGGACCAGGAGGCGCTCGCCTCGGTGGGCCTCTCCCACCCGCTCGATCTCCTCGGGCTGTTCGTGGGCGTCGGCCTCGGCCGCTGGGGGGCGACGCCGCCCACCGGCGCCTTCGCCAACCGCATCTGGCTCTACCGCCAGCCGATCGTCGCCTTCACCCTCGAGGGCGAAGACACGCTGGACGACGTCATCCGCCACGTCCTCGTGCACGAGATCGGCCACCATTTCGGCCTCAGCGACGACGACATGGAAGACATCGAGGACGAGGACGACGACGAAGACTGGGACGAGGACGAGAGGCCGCCCTCCTGAGCCGTCCGCCGCCATGCCCCCCTTCGCCGGGCGGGCATGACGCGAACGGCTGCCCGGCTCAGCTCGCCGCCAGAATGATGATCGCCAGCGCGATGATCGCGATCCCGCCCCACAGCCACATCCGTCGCGAGCCGCCGGCCGGCGCGGGCGCGGGCGGTGTCGCCGGTGCGGCGGTCGGCGCGATGGGGGCCGCTGCCGGCGCGGGAGTGGTGGTGGAGCTGGTCGGCGGCACGCTCCCCATCTGCTTGATCGGCTCGGAAAGGGCCGGTTCGGGCGCCGCCGCCGGTTGAGGCGCCGGCTCCGTCACGGGCTCGGGCGCCGGCACGGGCTCCACCGCGGCCTCGACCGCGGGCTCCGGGGCCGCAGCAGGCGCTTCCGCCACCGCGTCCGGCGCCGCGCCCCCACCCACGATCTCCGAGAATTTGGTAAAGAAGTCGGCCGCATAGCGTTTGGCGGTGCTGTCCACCAGGCGCGAGCCGAGCTGCGCCAGCTTGCCGCCGACATTGGCCTTGGCGTGGTAGGACAGGACCGTCTCGTCGCCCTCGGCGGCCAGCGCCACGTCGGCCGAGCCCTTGGCGAACCCCGCCACGCCGCCCTTGCCCTCGCCCTGCAGCGTGTAGCCCTCGGGCGGCACCGAGTTGAGGATCTGCACGTCCGCGTTGAAGGTGGCCTTCACCGGCCCGACCTTGGCCGTCACCTTGGCCTTCATCGTCCCGTCGTCGGCCATCTCGAGCGACTCGCAGCCCGTGATGCACGCCTTCAGGATCTCAGGATCGTGCAGCGCCTCCCAAACCCGTTCACGCGGTGCCGGGATGCGGTTCTCACCCTTGAGTTCCATCGAGATCTCCTTCCAAAGGACATTGCTACAGTTCGGGTGCGCTCAGCGCGGGTCAACATCTCGGCGCCGCGCCGGCCTGCCGGCGGTCGCCGCCGGCGCTCAGGGCGCGGCCGCCTCCAGGCGCATCACCGGGCCGCCGCTCACCCCGCTGAGGGACAAGGTGCGCGTGTCGTAGTCGTAGTCGAACGACACCACCACGGTCAGCACCGCGAAAAAGCGGGTCTCGGCCTTCATCTCCTCGGGCGAGCATTCCATGCGGCTGACGCGCGCCGGCTGGATCATGATGGCCGATTCCATCGTGACGTAGCCGGCCGAATAGGTGTTGCAGCCGGCGTTGCCGCGGATGGTGCCGTCCGAACCCAGGATCATCGTCTGCTTCACGCCCTCGGGCGAAGGCCGGTGGTTGAGTTCGTTCACCGTGAACTCAACGCCGAACGGCGCCTCCTGGGCGCCCGCAGGGGCCACGACGGCAGCCGCGAAGGCGCAGACGGCAAGGCAGCGCAGCATGGTCGTCAGCAAATTCGTTCTCCTCGATGCGCGGTAATTTCGAACCAGGACAAATAGAATAGAGCACGATCCGCTCGGGTGGAATCACTTGGGCGGCACCCTCCCGTCAGCCGTGCGGTGCCGCCTGCTCGGCCGCGGCTGCGATCAGCGCGCGCGAGGCCGGGTGGCGCGGCGCCGCGAACAGGTCCTCGCGGCGCGCGTCTTCCACGATCGCCCCGTCGTCCATCACCACGATGCGGTCCGCCAGCGTGCGCACCAGCGCGAGATCGTGCGCGATGAAGATCAGCGCGATGCCCCGCTCGCGCGCCAGACCGTCGAGGAGGCGCACCACGTCGGCCCGCAGCGCCGCGTCCAGCGCCGACACCGCCTCGTCGGCGATCAGCACCCTGGGGTCGGCGATCAGCGCGCGGGCGATGGCGATGCGCTGGCGCTGGCCGCCGGAAAAGGCGTGCGGCTTGCGGTCGAGCACGTCCTCGAGGCCCACCTGCGCCAGCGCTTGCCGCGCCCGCTCGCGCCGGGCCGCCGCGTCGAGGCCGCTGCGAAACAGCGGCTCGGTCACGATCCGCAGCACGCTGTGGCGCGGGTCGAAGCTGGTGGAGGGGTCCTGGAACACCATCGCGACGGCGCGGCGCAGCTCCGCGCTGGCCGGCGCCACCGCCTTGCCGGCCAGCCGCACCGTGCCGCGCGCGGGCACCAGCCCCACCAGCGCGCGCGCCAGCGTGGTCTTGCCGCTGCCCGAGCGGCCGACGATGGCGAGCCGCTCGCCCTCGCCGAGCGCGACGCCGGCCGCGCGCACCACGGCGCGCCCGCCCCGCACCACGGTGAAATCCTCGGCCGCGAGCACGGTCTTGCCGACGGCCGCGGTGCGCGGCTCTTCCGGCTCTGTAGCGGCAATTGCCCCCATGCGCAGGCCGATGGCCCCGAAGGCCGCGAAAAAGCACAGGCCCAGAACCAAAAGACGGCTTTCGGCGCGGTTTCGGGCGCGGTCGCGCATCTGCTCATGCCGCTGGCGTCGGTTTTCGGCCTCGATCTCGGACGGGTTTTCGCCGTTGGCGCGGGCACGCAGAATGCGGGCCAGCGGGCGCAGCGGTGTGCGGATCATAGCGGCTCCTCCCCGGCGCGGGCATCACTGGAAACCTCGATCGGGTTGACGACAGGGAA
>JAUIJH010000082.1 GCA_030431335.1 Alphaproteobacteria bacterium | reverse complement strand
CCCCACCATCCGCCCCAACTACCTGTCGGCCGAGACCGACCGCGCGACGGCGGTGGGCTCGATCCGCCAGGCCCGCCGGATCATGACGGCCAAGGCGCTGGAGCGCTATGCGCCTGAGGAGCTGCTGCCCGGCCCCGCCGTCGCCAGCGACGCCGAGCTCCTGCACACGGCCGGCGACATCGGCACGACGATCTTCCACCCCGTGGGCACCTGCCGCATGGGCTCCGACCCGGCGGCGGTGGTGGGCACCGACCTCAAGGTGCACGGCCTCGACGGCCTGCGCGTGGTGGACGCCTCGATCATGCCGCGCATCGTGTCGGGCAACACCGCCTCCCCGGTGGTGATGATCGCGGAGAAGGCCGCCGATATGATTGCGGGGCGCGCGGGGGGTTAGGCCGCCGGCGTCAGGGGGCGGCGAAGGCGAAGAGGTGCCTCAGCGCTTCCGGCTGGCCGGGGCCGAGGCCGCCCGCGCGCACCGCAAGGCTGACGACGCGGGCGAGCGGCGGATCGTCGAGCACCGTGACGTGCGCATGGGATGCGTAGCGCCGCGCGTCCGGCTCGGGCACCACGCCGAAGCCGAGCCCCGCGTTGACGCAGCCCATCACCGCCTCGACCGAATCGAGCGTCACCGTCTTGCGCGGCGGGCGGGCGTGGCGGGCGAGATAGCCGTCGACCAGGAGGCCGATGCCCGTGGAGGGCAGGAAGCGGATGAAGGCAAGCTCGGCGCAACATCGCGCCAGGCCGAACCCCTTCGCCGCGCTCGGCACGGCGAGCGCGAACGCCTCCCGCTGCAGCGGCTCGGAGTGGATCGAGCGCGGCGTGTCGGGGCTCTGCGTCACCACGGCGGCATCGAGCTCGGCGGTCTCGACGCGGCGCAGGAGATCGGTCGAAACGCCGCTCTCGACCGCGAACTCGGCCAGCGGCTGCTCCCGGCCGGCGGCGAGCAGGAACCCCGGCAACAGCCGCACGCTCGCGGTGCCGACGAAGCCGATGCGGATCACCCCCTTGAGGACGCCGAGCTCGTCGCCGAGCGCGCGCACCGCGTCCACCTCGGCGAGGATGGCGCGGGCGTGGCGCACCACCTCGCGGGCCGCGGGCGTCATCGCCGGGGGCCGGTAGGCACGGTCGAACAGGGGGAACAGCAGCTCCTCCTCCAGCGTCTTCATCTGCATGCTGACGGTCGAGAGCGTCATGCCCAGCCGCTCGGCCGCCTCCTGGAAGGAGCCGACACGGTCGATCTCGACGAGGGTGCGCAGCGCTCGCAAATTCATAATAACTGTACTTATAGCGCATTTTTCTTCGATTGACTTAGAGCTGGGCCAGGCGGAGTCTTCACGGACCCGTGAACACGAGGTCTGCGATGACAGAGCCTTCCGCCTTGCGCCTGATTGCCCGGGAACTGGCCGAAACCCGCTTCGCCGACCGCGCGGCCGGGTGGGACCGCACCCGCGAATATTGCTGGCGCAACGTCGCCGAGCTGGCCGAGGCGGGCCTCATGGGGATGACCATTCCGCGTGCCCATGGCGGGCGCGGCGCCAGCTTCCTGGAGGCGTGCGGGGTGATCGAGGAGATCGCCAAGGTCTGCACCCTCACCGCCCGCGTGGTGGTGGAGGCCAACATGGGCGCCATCAGCGCCGTGATGACCTATGGCAGCCCGGCGCAGAAGGCGCTGTGGGCGGAGCTGGTGCTGGCGGGGGACAAGCCGGCGATCTGCATCACCGAGCCCGGCGCGGGCAGCGCCGCCAGCGAGATGACGACGACGGCGCGGCGCGTGGCGGGCGGCTACCGCATCTCCGGCACGAAGCACTGGATCACCGGCGGCGGCGTCTCGCGGCTGCATCTGGTGTTCGCGCGGGTGGAGACGGAAACGGGCGCGCCGGAGGGGATCGGCGGCTTCATCGTCCTCGCCGATCCGGCGCGCAACGACTTTCCGGACGGCTTTACCGTGGTGCGCCGGGAGCGGACCATGGGGCTGTGCGGCATGCCGGAGGCGGAGCTGCGCTTCGAGGGCGTGTTCGTCGCCGAGGACATGGTGCTGCGCCCGCCGTCGGGCTTCGCACGCGGCTTCGCGGACCTGATGAGCGCCTACAACAGCCAGCGCGTGGGGGCGGGCACGATCGCGATGGGGGTGGCGGCGGGGGCGCTCGACCACGCGCGCCGCTACCTGTTGCAGCGCCAGCAGTTCGGCCGCCCGCTCGCCGAGTTTCAGGGGCTGCAATGGATGCTCGCCGACATGGACACCGGCGTCCACGCCTCGCGCCTCTTGCTGGAGGCGGCCGCGGCGTCGGCGCAGACGTCGCCGACGGGTTTCCCCGACCGGACGATGGCCGCGCGGGCAAAACTGTTCGCCTCCGAGACGGGCGTGCGCGTGGTGAACGACGCGCTGCAGATGTTCGGCGCACGCGGGTACGGCGACGCCGAGCCCTTGGAGCGCATGGCGCGGGACGTGCGCATGTTCACCATCGGCGGCGGCACGGCGCAGGTGCTGCGCACCCAGATCGCCGGCGCCCTCCTCGACATCAAGACGCCGCAGACGCGCGAGGGCTACACCCGCCTCGCCCAGACCCCCGCGCCGGCCGCGATGCCGACCCTGCGCGCCTCCTGACGCGCCGTTACGGGCGCCGGTCCTTCGCGGGCGGGCTGGAGCCGGGCACCTCGCTGGTGAGAGCGTCGGCGACGCGCGGCAGCGGCACCTGCGGCACGCCCACCCGGCGCCCGCGCCAGGCGATGTAGCTGGTGGACGCGAAGATCACGCACGCCCCCACCATGGTGGCGACATCGGGCCGCTCGGCGAACACCAGGTAGGCGATGATGGTGACGAACGGCAGGCGCAGAAAGTCCACCGGCATGATGTGGGACGCGTCGGCGAGCTGGAAGCCGCGCGCCACCAGGAAGTGGGCGATGGTGCCCAACAGGCCCTGGATCGCGGTGAGGCCGAGCGCCCACCACGTCGGCGTCTGCCAGAAAGGCAGCGCGATCAGCATGCTCACCGGCGCCGCGACGATGAGGTTGAGGACGACGATCTGCGTCATCGTATCGGTGCGCGTCAGGAACTTGTTGCACAGGACCATGCCGGCCCACAGCGCCGCCGACACCAGCACCGCGACGAGGCCGAGGCCGAACTCCTGAAACCCCGGCCGCAGGATGATCAGGATGCCGAGGAAGCCGAATCCCGTCGCCGTCCAGCGCCGCACGCCCATCGTCTCGCCGAACAGCACCACCGCCGCGATGGCGACGAAGATCGGCGCCGCGAAGTTGAGCGCGATCGCATCCGACATGGGCACGCGCGCCAGCGCCCAGAACATCAAGATGGCCGACGACACCGCACAACCGGTGCGCAGCAGGTGGACCGACCAACGCGTGGTACGGAAGGCCGACAGGCCCGAGCGCAGGAGCAGCGGCGCGAAGAAGGCGAGCCCGAACGTGTTGCGCAGGGCGCCGATCATGAACGGGTTGAGCTCGGCCGAGACGAGGCGAATCAGCGCCGTGTTGACCGCGTAGCACAGCGCCGCGGACGCGACGCAAAGAGCACCGATGACAGCTGGAGCGTGTAGCGATTGCCACCGCGAAGTAGACGAATAGGTGATTGCGACGGTCTCCCGGCCCCGATCGTGGCCCGTTCAGCCTTGCACAGACGATCTTCGAAAGTCATCTTGTAGGAAAAACAGCGCCTTGGCGCCAGGAGGAACGATGCCCGGACGGCCTAATATCGTGTTCATCACCGCCGATCAGCAGCGCGCGGACTGCTTCGGCTTCGAGGGACGCAAGATCAAGACACCTCATCTCGACATCATGGCCGAAGAAGGCACCGTGTTCCGCGCCTGCATTACCCCGAACCCGGTGTGCCAGCCGGCGCGGGCCTCGATCCTCACCGGGCAGCTGCCGCGCACGCACGGGGTCTGCGACAACGGGCTCGACCTGCCGCCGGAGGTGGGCGCGAAGGGTTTCGCGGGCTCGCTGTCGGCCGCGGGCTATCATACCGCGTTGATCGGCAAGGCGCATTTTGCCACCTCGCACACCTTCGAGGCGACCGGAACGCCCGAATGCCGCCAGTCCATGGACCGCTACGGGCCGGACTGGACGGGCCCCTACATGGGCTTCGACCATGTGGAGATGGTGGTGGAGGGGCATAACCAGTGGGACCCGATGGAGCCCCCCGCCGGCCAGCACTACGAAGCCTGGTACTATGGCGACGGCCACGGCGCGCGGAAAAACGCGCTCTACCGCACCAACGGCGGTCCCGACACCAAGGGCGCGCCGCAGACCTGGCACAGCGCGCTGCCGCCCGCCTGGCACAATTCGAGCTGGGTGGGGGACCGGACCGTCGCCCACATGGCCGACCGGGTGAAGAACGCGCCCGACCAGCCCTTTTGCGTGTGGGCCTCGTTCCCCGACCCGCACCACCCCTTCGACGCGCCGCTGCCGTGGAGCCTGCTGCACGATCCGGCCGAGGTGGACCTGCCGGAGCACCGCACGCTCGACCTCGACCGGCGCCCCTGGTGGCACCGCGCGAGCCTGGAGGGCGAGCCGGCCATCCGCGGCGACCTCGCCCAGATCCGCAAGGACTATTCGCGCATCGGCCAGCTCACCGACGACCAGTTGCGCGAAATCATCGCCAACACCTACGGCATGATTTCGCTGATCGACCACAATGTCGGGCGCATCTTCGCCGAATTGCACCGGCTCGGCATCGCCGACAATACGCTCGTCATCTATGCCAGCGACCATGGCGACTGGCTCGGCGACCACGGTTTGCTCTTGAAGGGGCCGATCCCGTACGAGGGCCTCATCCGCGTCGCGTGCCTGGTGTGGGGGCCGGGCGTGCCGGCGGGCAAGCGCGTGGAGGAGCCCGTCTCCACGCTCGACGTGCCGGCGACGCTGCTCGATTATGCCGGCGCCGAGCCGCTGCATCCGATGCATTCGCGCAGCCTGCGCCCGCTCCTGGAGGGCGACGCCACGCGCGAGTTCGCCTACTGCGAATGGGACCTCAACGCCTCGCGCTGCGGGGTGGAACTGCGCCTGCGCACGGCCCGCACGAAGACCCATAAGCTGACCGTGGAAGAGATCTCCGGCGCCGGCGAACTCTACGATCTGGTGGACGATCCGCACGAGACCACCAACCGCTTCGGCGACCCCGCGCTCGCCAACGTCCAGGCCGAATTGATGGACATGATCGCCCGCCGGCCGGACGACGTTCGCGCCGAACCGCTCCAGCCTGTCGGCATGGCCTGAGCGTCCCTGGTCCAACCAGCACTTGCAAGCGAGCGTGAAAGCCGTCACGCTAGCGCATTGGATGGGATCGACTTGGACGCTCGCTACTGGCCGGCGACAGACTAAATCAAAATTTGGCTCGACCCTGAGGAAAAACGACGAACGGCAGCAGTAAAAATGCCGTCAAAGGAGGAAACACCCCATGACGAAACTTACACGCCGCACCGTGCTGGCGGGCAGCGCCGCGCTCGCCGGCACGACCATGCTGTCCGGACCCGCCTTCGCGGACTATCCCGAGCGGCCGATTTCCGTGGCGATGACGGCGCCTCCGGGCGGCGCCACCGACCGCGGCATCCGTCCCGTCGTGGAACTGATGAAGGCCGAGCTCGGCGCCCGCCGCGTCACGCTGCAGAACATGTCCGGCGCGGGCGGCATCCAGGCGCTCGACTACGTGCTCGGCCAGCCCGCCGACGGCTACACCTGGCTCGGTGCCAACGACGTCATCGAATCCTTCCCCAGCCTCGGCAAGGTCGACTACGACTACCGCGCCTTCGACTTCTGGATGTCGGCCGGCACGGCGTGCGGCGTGTGCGTGAAAGCCGACAGCGACATCAAGGATTTCGGACAGTGGATCCAGTTGATCCGCGATAATCCGGGCAAGTATTCGGTCTCCTCCACGCCGTCGGGCTCGCTGTGGTCCAACGTCGCCGTGTTCCTGCGCGACGCGCTCAAGCTCGACTTCACCATCGCCAACTACAAGGGCGGCGGCCCGTCGGTGCGCGCGGTGATGGCCGGCGAGACCGATTTCGGCTGCATGGGCGTGACGCCGCAGGTGAACTTCATCCAGTCGGGCGACCTGCGCTGCCTCGCCGCCACGGTCCCCGAGGACTGGAAGACCGCCGGCACCACCATCCCCTCCATGACCCACTGGATCGACGATCCGATCTTCGTGAAGACGCTGCCGTGGACCAACATCAACGGCATCGCGCTGAAGAAGGGCACGCCCGAGGACATCCTCACCGACATCGATGCCGCCTTCGCGGCCGCGATGGAATCGCCGGAGATGGCGAAGGTCTACGACGAGAACGGCTTCTTCCCCTTCCGCGCGAACCGCAAGGAGGCGAACGAGCTGATGGCCAAGCGCACCGCGCTCCAGGCCTACATCGTCGAGGTCATCCTGAAGAGCGCGGTAAAGACCCGCGACGAGCTCGGCATCGAAAAGATCGAAGGCTGAGCGACACTCTCGATGTCCCAGCATGATGCAGGCGAGGAAGGGATCACGCCGTCCGGCGTGCCCCCTATCCGATCATCCAACAGCGACTTCCTGGCCGGCGTGGCGCTCTTTGCCATGGCGCTCTACACGCTCGTCTCCTCGATCCGCATGCCGTTCTACGGCGATGCGGGCGTGTGGGGATCGCCCGGGCTCACGCCGGGGCTGATCTCGGTCGTGCTCCTCCTGTTGTCGGGGCTCCTGATGTTCCGCAGCCGGCGCATTTCGCTGTCCGGCTTCGGCATCACCTTCGGCATCGAGCGGGCGCGCGGGCTGTTGGTGTTCGGCCTGATCGTCGCCTATGTCGGCGCGATCCCGGCGATCGGCTATCCGATCGCGACCTTCGTCATGCTGTGCATCTTCCAGATCGCGTTCGCGACGCGGCGCGATCTCAAGTTCGTCCTGATCTGGGGTTTTGGACTGTCGGCGGTGCTGACGGCGGTGCTTTACTACCTCTTCGCCGAGCTCTTCTATATTCCGCTGCCGAGGGGCGTATTCGGTGTTTGAACAACTGCTGTCGATCCTCACCGACCCCGGCGCCCTGCTGACCGCGCTCGCAGCGGTGACGGCGGGCATCCTGCTCGGCGCCCTGCCCGGCCTCACCGGGCCGATGGCGATGGCCCTCCTCATCGGCGTCACCTACTCGTTCTCCACCGAGACGTCGGTGACGGCGATGATGCTGATCTACATGGCCGGCGCCTACGGCGGCTCGATGTCGGCGATCCTGCTCAACGTGCCCGGCGCGCCGGCCTCCGCCGCGACGGCGCTCGACGGCTATCCGCTGGCCCAGCAGGGCATGGGCGGGCGGGCGATCGCGATGGCGACGGTGGGCTCGTGCGTCGGCTCCATCATCGCGGTGGCGTTCATGGCGACGCTGACGCCGTGGCTGGTGGAAGTCTCGCTGATGTTCACCTCGTGGGAGCTGCTGCTGCTGGTGATCATCGGCATCATCATGGCCGGCGGCCTGTCGGGCAACGACCCGTTGAAGGGGCTGATCTCCGGCGCGCTCGGCCTGATGTTCGCGCAGGTCGGCCTCGACGACCTCCACACCCATCCGCGCTTCACCTTCGGCTCGCACTATCTGGAGGCGGGGTTCGGGCTGATCGCGGCCATCGTCGGCCTCTTCGGCATCAGCCAGGTGGTGGTGATCATGGCGCCCCGCAAGGCGGCCGTGCGCCAGACCGCCGCCAGCATCGGCCGGGTGCTGCCGCGCTGGAGCGACATCTCCAACCGCTTCCGCGTGATGCTGCAATCGGGCATCATCGGCACGTTCGTGGGCGTGCTGCCGGGCCTGGGCGCCGACGTCGGCGGCTGGGCCGCCTACTCGGCCGCCAAGCGCACCAGCAAGAACCCCGAGGGCTACGGCAAGGGCTCCATGGAGGGCGTGATCGCCGCCGAGACCGGCAACAACGCCGTCATCCCCGGCTCGCTGATCCCGATGATCGCGCTCGGCCTGCCGGGCTCGGCGGGTGCCGCCATCATCATGGCCGCGCTGTTCGTGCACGGGCTGAAGCCCGGCCCGACCTTCCTGATCGATAACGTGCAGTTGTTCGACTACATGGTCGCCGCGCTGATGGTGGGCACCGTGATGATGCTGGTGGTCGGGCTGACGCTCGCGCACGGGATCATCCACATCCTCACCATCCCGCGCGAGAACATCATGGCGGTGGTGGTGGCCCTGTCGGTGATCGGCGCCTACGCCAGCCTGCTGCAGTACGGCGACGTGTGGATGATGCTCGGCTTCGGCGCCCTCGCGGTGGTGTTGCGAAGACTGGACTTCCCGCTGGCGCCGCTGATCCTGGGCATCGTGCTGGGCGGGATCTTCGACGAGTTCCTGCGCAACGCGCTGATCATCTCCGGCGGCAGCCTGATGCCGATCGTGGAGCGGCCGATCGCGCTCGGCCTTGCCATCATCGCCGTGCTACTGATCCTGATGACGATCCCCGGGGTGCGTCGCGGCATCAGCCGGCTGGCCAAGGGCGGCCGGCGCGCCGCGTCCTCCCCGTCGGGGCATTAGAAGCACCAACTCAAGGCACCTCTGACGCCATGCGCACGACTTCCTTCGGCCGCACCGGCCGCACCGTTTCCGTGGCCGGCCTCGGCTGCGGCGGCAACAGCCGCGTCGGACTGGGGCGCGGCCTCCCCCAGGACGAGTGCGTCCGCATCGTGCGGGCCGCCATCGACGCGGGCGTGAGCCTCATCGACACGGCCGAGGCCTACGGGACCGAGGAGATCGTCGGCCTCGCCCTCCAGGGCGTCGACCGCGACGCGCTCACCATCTGCACCAAGAGCCGCTACAAGGAAGGCGGCGAGCTGATGCGCGCCGACCGCGTCGTCGCCAACCTGGAAGCCTCGCTGCGCCGGCTGCGCCTCGACACGGTGGACCTCTTCCAGGTCCACACCGTGCTGCCGCAGGACTATGGCTACGTGATGGACGAGATCGTGCCGGCGCTGATGGCGCAGAAGGCGCGCGGCACCATCCGCCACATCGGCATCACCGAGAGCCCGCCCAACGATCCGCACCAGGTGATGTCGGCGCGCGCCGTCCACGACGACGCGTGGGAGGCGATCATGCTCGCCTTCCATCTGATGAACCACGTGCCGCGGCGCACCGTGTTCCCGGCGGCGCAGGCGCGCGGCGTGGGCACGCTGATCATGTTCGCGGTGCGCAACATCTTCTCGCGTCCGGAGCGGCTGCGCGAGGCGATGCGCACGCTCGCGGCCGAGGGCAAGGTGCCCGCCGACATCGCCCGGCAGGACGATCCCCTCGCCGCGATGGTGGAGGAAAGCGGCGCCGCGACGCTGACCGAGTTCGCCTACCGCTTCGCCCGCCACGAGCCGGGCGCGGACGTGGTCCTGTTCGGCACCGGCGACCACGACCACCTGCACGCCAACATCGCCGCCATCAACGCCGGCCCGCTGCCCCCCGCCGTGCTCGCATCGCTCGACACCTTGTTCGGCGCCTTGACGGGCGTCGGCTTCGACAAGCCCGACCGCGAGGCCAAGAAGGGCTAGCGTTGCGCGCGCCGCGCGAGGCGGCGGGCGTTCACGCAACGAAGCGGTGCCCCGCGGCCGACAGCAAGCGGACGGCCCGGTCCTTGTCCCGTTCGGCGACGAGAAGGTGCTCGCCGTCGAACGTGCACAGGACGAACACGCCGAGCCCGTCACGGCTGAGCGGGTCCACGAGGCTTTGGACGATCCCCGCCGCCTGGAAGTCAAAGGGCCCCACGCTCCTGAAGCAGGCCCAGGGCGCGTCGACCTCAATCCCTTCCGGGATCCGCTCGAGGCGGCAGACGATGGTCAATTCGTCCTCGGCACGGATTGCAGCCGACAGGCCGGGGCCATCGAGCCAGGGCGGCATCGCGGCACCGGCCGCAAGCCGGGCGACGCCATAGCGCCCGTCCACATGGCGAAGTTTGATGGCGCGGGTCATGTTCCTTCGAAATCCGGCGCAGGACTTCCCCAGCAAGGCGAACGGCAGGGCGCCGGCGGATTCATCCTCGCGCCGCGTTGCGCGCCACACCGTCGCCGGTCATAGGATGACATCGAATTCCGTCAGCTCGTAAGTATCGATCATCTGAACGACGTCCCCACCGGGAAGGTAAATGTAAAGTATTCCATGGCTGACGTCGAACCTGTCATAATACATTTCGACTTCGGAAAAATCACTCAATCCATAGCCGCGTAGATCGAGGAAATCTTCGTTCGCTACATCCATCAGCCACACGTCGAGGTTAAACCACGGGTAGGCGTCCTGCGCTTCATTGGGATCGTCCATATTATCGTTGAAGCCAACGATGGTATCGACATCGGCTCCATCGTGAGGCGAGATGACATAGCGATCTCCACCTGACCGCGGGCCCGGCCCACCTTCAAGGTAGTCGTCGCCCGGTCCTCCGTCCAAGATATCGGGCCCGTCGCCGCCGATCAGCCGATCGTCGCCGTCGTCACCTGAGAGGACGTTTCTGCCATCCTGGCCGACCAGGGTGTCATCGCCGAGACCGCCGGAAATCGTGTCGTCGCCTGCGCCGCCGACAACCCTGTCGTCACCCCAGCCACCGAACAGCACGTCATTTCCAGCGCCGCCTCGGACGCGGTCCTCACCGTCTCCACCGCGCGCGGTATCGTCTCCGGCACCGGCAGACACGAAGTCGTCGCCGAGGCCGGCGCGGATGCGGTCGTTCCCCTTCCAGCCGAAGATCTCGTCGTCACCGGACCAGGCTTTGAGGATGTCGTTGCCACCCCCGCCGTAGATGGAATCGTTTCCATCGTGGCCGATGATTCGATCCGAGCCGCTGCTGCCAAAGAGCTCGTCATCGCCGCCAAAGCCCAGGATGGTATCGTGACGGCCCTTGCCAAGAATCCGATCCGCCTGCTCTGTCCCCTTCAGAAAATCTGGTTTCGGAGTACCCAAAAAAGTCGGCACGTTCGCTCTCCCTCGAAGACAGCCCGACCTTGATCGAGACCGGCCGGGGTCGGAACGACCTTAGACCTCGGGGATGACGAAGGACTACTCGTTCGGCCCCGCATCGGAGACAATTCGACGTCGTCGCGCGCGGGATCGCACCGAGGGTGGGGCGAGCCGATGGCGGCCGACCGATGCGCGGCCGGGCGGCGCCGGGGCTAGGCGACTTCGCCGCGGTAGCCGGTGCCGTGCCGGACGATGCGCCCGTAGCCCGGGAAGTCGAGGTGGGCGCCGGCGACCTTCTGGCGGTCCTGCGCCACCCAGTCGAGCACGCGCCGGCGGGTCGCGACGGCCGCGTCCGGGTCGACGTCGTAGGCGAGGGCGGCGTCGGGGCGGGGGAGCTGCACCCGCGGCAGGTGGACGATGTCGCCCCACACCAACAGGCTGTCGCCGCCCGCCTCGATCATCCAGCCGCTGTGGCCCGGCGTGTGGCCGGCCGCCAGCACGCACGTGAAGGCGGCGATGCGTTCGCCGTCCCCCGCCGTGCGCAGGCGCTCCCGGTAGGGCGCCGTCGCCCGCTTGGCGATGCGCATGTGGCGCTTGATGCGCTCGCTGGCCCCCGCCTCGTCCCGCTGGAGCCAGAAGTTCACCTCCAATTCCGGCACCACCAGCTCGGCGGCGGGAAAGTGCGCGCGGCCCTGCGCATCGACGAGGCCGGCCGCATGGTCGCGGTGGAGGTGGGTAAGGAGGACGGTGTCGATCTCCTGCGGCGCGACGCCGATGGCGGCAAGATCCGGCACCAGCTCGCCGAGGCCGGGACCCATGCTGTCGCCCGCCCCCGCGTCGATCAGGACGAGCCCGCCGGGATGGCGCACCAGGAAGGCGTTGACGCTGAGGTCCGTCGCCTCGCCCGGCTCCTGGCCGCCGAGCCGGGCGACCTCCGCCTGCTCAACCCCCAGCACATCCTCCATCGGCGCCTGGAGGATGCCGTCGCTGAGCGCGATCACCTCGATCTCGCCGACGCGGTGGGTCCGTTGGGCGACCGGCACGCCCTCGCCCGTGAGCCGCCGTTCGCCAGTTTCGCTCGCCATCCCGTTCTCCCTGCCGCGTTCGCGCGCTCCCGCGCCCCGCTGGGCGCTTAGGGCATGCGACCGCCGCCGTCGACCGCCGCGTCCGGCGGCGGCGACGTCGCCGGCAAGAAGGGAGGGAACGCCGCCGGCCTCGACCTGCGCGGCGGCCATGTAAAGCGGGCATAAAAATTCTGCGAAATCTTTATGGGGCGGCCGGCGTTTCGCAATGGCGCGAGGGACGGCGCGGCGCGATCTCATCCCTGGTCTCAACCAGCGGAGCAGCCCGCCATGATCTCGGCCCTCTACCTCGTGCTGATCCTCGCCCTCTTCGCGGCGATGTTTGGCCTCGTCCGCCTCTCAGAGCGAATCTGAGACCGCGCCATGATCCTCGAACTCGTTCTGGCGGGCGCCGTGGCGCTCGGACTTCTCGTCTACCTCGGCTTCGCCTTCGCGGATCCGGAGAAATACTGAGGCTGCGATGTTCATCGACCTCGCGCAATTCGCGCTTTACGCGCTCCTCGTCACCGGCGCGGCGATCGTCCTGGGCAAATGGATGGCCCTGGTGCTCGACAACCCCGCGCCCGGCCCGCTCGCGCGCATCGACGCCGTGGTCTGCCGTGCCGCCGGGGTCGACCCGCGCGCAAGGCAGACGTGGGTGGAGTACGCCCTCGCCGTCCTCGCCTTCAACCTCGCCGGCACGCTCGTCCTTTATGCGATCCTGCTGACGCAGCAATGGCATCCGTGGAACCCGCAGGGATTGCCGGGCCTGTCGCCGTGGCTCGCCTTCAACACCGCGATCAGCTTCATGACCAACACCAACTGGCAGGCGTACGGCGGGGAGACCTCGCTGTCCTATTTCAGCCAGATGGTGGGCCTCACGGTGCAGAACTTCGTGTCGGCGGGCACCGGCATCGCGGTCGGCGTCGCCGTGATCCGCGGCTTCGCGGGGCGCGAGACGAACCAGCTCGGCAACTTCTGGGTCGACCTCGTGCGCTCCACATTCTGGCTGCTGCTGCCGCTCGCCATCCTCGTCGGCCTCGCCCTTGTCGCGCTCGGCGTGCCGCAGAACCTTCTCGCCTATACGCCGGCCGCAACGCTCGGCGGGGCGGACCAGGTCATCGCCCAGGGCCCGGCGGCGGCGCAGATCGCGATCAAGCAGATCGGCACCAACGGCGGCGGGTTCTGGAACGCCAACTCGGCGCACCCGTTCGAGAACCCCGGCGCGGTGTCGAACCTCGTCGAGATGGTGGCGATCCTCGCGATCCCGGCCGGCTTCTGCTTCCTCTACGGCCGCATGGTGCGGGACGCCCGGCAGGGCCGCGCGATCTTCGCCGCGATGGCCATCGTGTGGGCCGCCGGGGTCGGCATCACCTACGCCGCCGAGACGGTGGGAAACCCGCTCCTGGCGGAAGCCGTCGCCGGCGAGGCGACCGGCATGGAGGGCAAGGAGGTCCGCTTCGGCATCGCCAACTCGGTGCTGTGGGCGGTCTCGACCAGCGCGGCGTCGAACGGCTCCGTCAACGCGATGCACGACAGCCTCACCCCGATCGGCGGCCTTGTGCCGATGTTCAACATCATGACCGGCGAGGTGATCTTCGGCGGCGTCGGGGCAGGCTTCTACGGGATGCTGTCCTACGTGATCCTGGCGGTATTCGTGGCCGGGCTGATGGTCGGGCGCACGCCGGAATATCTCGGCAAGAAGATCGAGGCGCGCGAAATCAAGCTCGCCCTCCTCGCCTTCTTCGCCATGCCCGTCGGCATCCTGGGCGGCGCCGCGCTGGCGGCGGTGGTGCCGGCCGCGCTCGGGGCGGTGCAGGACCCGGGGCCGCATGGCCTGTCGGAGATCCTCTACGCCTACGCCTCGGCCACCGGCAACAACGGCTCGGCCTTCGCCGGCTACGGCGCGGGCTCGCCCTGGCACACCACGGCGCAGGGCCTCGCGATGATGCTAGGCCGCTTCGCCGCCATCGTCCCGATGCTCGCGGTCGCCGGCTCGCTCGCACAAAAACGCACCGCCGCCGCCTCCTCCGGCACCTTCCCGACGCACGGGCCGCTGTTCGTCGCCCTCGTCATCGCCGTGGTCGTCATCCTGGGCGGCCTCACCTTCTTCCCGGCGCTCGCGCTCGGGCCGCTCGCGGAACAGTTCGCGATGACGGCCGGCACGACGTTCGGCGCCAACTGACGGACCCTCACATGAGCAAGCACGGTTCCCTCGCGAGCCCCGGCCTCCTCGACGCGGGCCTTCTCGCCCGCTCGGCCGCCGAGGCCGCCCGCAAGCTCGACCCGCGGCGGCTGTCGCGCAACCCGGTGATCTTCGTGACCGCGGTCGTGGCGCTGCTCGCCACGGTCTACGCGGTGGGCGGGATCGGGGCGGCGCCGCGCGGCCTGCTGGTGCAGATCGCCGGCTGGCTGTGGGCGACGGTCCTCTTCGCCAACTTCGCGGAAGCCGTCGCCGAAGGACGCGGCAAGGCGCGCGCCGATTCGCTGCGCGCCACCCAGGGCGAGACCACCGCCAAGCGCGTCGCGGCGCCCGGCGCGGCGGCCGTGCCGGTTTCCAGCCGGCAGCTCCAGATGGGCGACCTGGTGCTGGTCGAGGCCGGCGACGTGATCCCGGCCGACGGCGAGGTGGTGGAGGGCGTCGCCTCGGTCGACGAAAGCGCGATCACCGGCGAATCGGCCCCCGTGATCCGCGAGCAGGGCGGCGACCGCTCCGCCGTCACCGGCGGCACCCGCGTCGTCTCCGACCGGCTCGTGGTGCGCATCACCCAGGCGCCCGGCGAGGGTTTCCTCGACCGCATGATCGCGCTGGTCGAGGGCGCGGAGCGGCGCAAGACGCCCAACGAGGTGGCGCTGTCGATCCTCCTCACCGGGCTCACCATCATCTTCCTCCTCGTCGTCGCCAGCCTCGAGCCGTTCGCGATCTACGCCGGCGCCGCGATCCCGGTCGGCTACCTCCTGGCGCTGTTCGTGACGCTGATCCCCACCACCATCGGCGGGCTCCTGTCGGCCATCGGCATCGCCGGCATGGACCGCCTGGTGAAGGAGAACGTGATCGCCAAGTCGGGCCGGGCGGTCGAGGCGGCGGGCGACGTCGACACGCTGCTGATCGACAAGACCGGCACCATCACCTTCGGCGCCCGGCAGGCGGAGGAGTTCCTGCCCGCGGAGGCGGACGAGCACGACCGCCTCGCGCGCGCCGCGCACCTCGCCTCGCTCGGCGATCCGACGCCGGAGGGGAAGTCCATCGTGGCGCTGGCGGAGCGCTTGGGCGTGCGCGGCGAATCCACCGCCGGCGGCACCATCGTGCCCTTCACGGCCGAAACGCGGCTCTCCGGCATCGACTTCCCGGACCGCATCGTGCGCAAGGGCGCGGTCGACGCGGTGGCACGGTGGCTCGCGGTGCAAGGCTCCAGCCTGCCCGACGCGGTGCGGCGGGAGGCCGACCGCATCGCCCGCGCCGGCGGCACGCCGCTGGTGGTGGCGGACGGCGCGAGCGCGCTCGGCGTCGTCCACCTGAAGGACGTGGTGAAGCCCGGCATCAAGGAGCGCTTCGCACAGCTGAGGGCAGCGGGCGTGCGCACCGTCATGATCACCGGCGACAACCCGCTGACCGCCGCCGCCATCGCCGCGGAGGCCGGCGTCGACGACTACGTCGCCGAGGCCACCCCGGAAAAGAAGCTGGAGTTCATCCGCGCCGCCCAGGCCGGGGGCCACATGGTGGCCATGTGCGGCGACGGCTCCAACGACGCCCCCGCCCTCGCCCAGGCCGACATCGGCGTCGCGATGAACGACGGCACGATGGCGGCGAAGGAGGCGGCGAACCTGATCGACCTCGATTCGGATCCCACCAAGCTCATGCGCGTGGTGGAGGTCGGCAAGGGCCTCCTCATCAGCCGCGGCGCGCTCACCACCTTCTCGCTCGCCAACGATGTCGCGAAGTATTTCGCCATCCTGCCGGCGTTGTTCCTCGGTGCCTACCCGCAGCTCCAGGCGCTCAACGTGATGGGCCTCGCCTCGCCGGGCTCGGCGATCCTGTCGGCGGTGATCTTCAACGCGGTGGTGATCGTGTTCCTGCTCCCGCTCGCCCTCAAGGGCGTCGCCTACCGGCCGGCCTCGGCCGCCGCGATGCTGCGCCGCAACCTCCTCGTCTACGGCCTCGGCGGGCTCGTGGTGCCGTTCGTCGGCATCAAGCTGATCGACCTCGCGGTCGTCGCCCTCGGCCTCGCCTAACGGAGAATCTCGATGTCCCTCGTGCGCCCCGCGCTTTCGATGATCGTTTTGATGACGGCCCTCCTCGGTCTCGCCTATCCTCTCGGCATGACCGCGATCGCCCAGGCACTCTTCCCCAACCGGGCCAACGGCTCGCTCATCGAGCGGGACGGCACCGTCATCGGCTCGGCGCTGATCGGCCAGGCCTTCGACGCGCCGCACTATCTCGTCGGCCGGCCCTCCGCGGCCGGCTACGATGCGGCCAACTCCGGCGCCTCGAACCTCGGGCCGACCAGCGCCGCGCTGGTCGAGGCCGTGGCCGCGCGCTCGGCGGCGCTGGAGGCGCGCTTCGGCGTGCGCCCGCCGATCGACCTGGTGACGGCCTCGGCCTCCGGGCTCGACCCGGACATTTCGCCGGAGGCGGCGTTCGCGCAGGCGGCCAGCATCGCCCGCGCGCGCGGCGTTTCGGCCGGCCAGATCCGCAAGTTCCTGCGCGAGCGGGTGGAGGGGCGCGTCCTGGGCTTCATCGGCGAGCCGGTCGTCAACGTCCTCCTCGCCAACCTCGCGCTCGACGAAGCCTTCCCGCTGCCGCTGCCGCCGGCGGTCCCGGCCTCGCATGGTTGACGACGACACCCGCCCCGACCCGGACGCCCTCCTCGCCGAGGTCGGCCGGGCGGACCGCGGCCGGCTCAAGGTGTTCCTCGGCGCGGCGCCCGGCGTGGGCAAGACCTACGAGATGCTGCGCGCCGCGCACGAGGCGAAGGCGGACGGCGTGGACGTCGTCATCGGCATCTGCGAGACGCACGGCCGGCGCGACACGGAGGCGCTGCTCGTCGGCATCGAGGCGGTGCCGCGCACCCTGGTGAGCTACCGCGACCGCAAGTTCGCCGAGATGGACCTCGACGCCATCCTCGCCCGCGCGCCGAAGCTCGTCCTCGTCGACGAGCTCGCCCACAGCAACGTGGAAGGCGTGCGCCACGCCAAGCGCTGGCAGGACGTGATGGAGATCCTCGCCGCGGGCATCGACGTCTACACGACGCTCAACGTCCAGCACATCGAGAGCCTGAACGACGTCGTGGAGCGGATCTCCGGCATCAAGGTGCGCGAGACGCTGCCGGACGCGATCCTGGAGCGGGCGGACGAGATCGAGGTGGTCGACGTGACGCCCGAGGTGCTGCAGAAGCGGCTGCGCGAGGGCAAGGTGTACGTGCCGGAGCAGGCCGCGCACGCGATGACGCGCTTCTTCTCGCGCGGGAACCTGACGGCGCTGCGCGAGATGGCGCTGCGCGTCGCCGCCGAGCGCGTCGACCGCGACATGCTCGACTTCATGCGCGGCCACGCCGTGGCGAGCGCCTGGCCGGCGCGCGAGCGGCTCCTGGTGTGCCTGTGGTCGGGCGTCGACGCGGAGCGCCTGGTGCGCACCGGCAAGCGGATGGCGGACCGCAGCCATGCGCCGTGGATCGTTCTGGCGCTCGGCGCCGCGGGCCGCGCGGACCCGGCGATGGAGAAGGCGCTGATGCTGGCCGAGCAGCTCGGCGCCGAGACGGAGGCCGTCGGCGTCGCCGGTTCGTCCGTCTCGGCGATCCTCGACTATGCGCGGCGGCGCAACGTGTCGCGCATCGTGGTCGGCACCGCACATCGCCTCAGCCGCCTGTTCCGCCGGCCGCTGCACGAGCGGCTGATCGCGGGGGGCGACGCGTTCGAGATCACGGTGCTGGGCGGCGACGAGCGCACCGCGGCGACGCCCGGCCAGCGCCCGCGGGAGGAATTTTCGCCGAAGCCCTACCTGCTGGGGGTGCTCTACGTCGCGCTGGCCATGCCGTTCGGCTTCTTCGTCGACACGGCGCTGCCTCTCGCCAACCTGTCGCTCGTGTTCATGGCGCCGGTGCTCGCGAGCGCGGCGCAAGGGCATGTCCCGGCCGCGACGGTCACCAGCGTGCTGGCCTTCTTCGCCTACAACTACTTCTTCACCGAGCCGCGTCTCACCCTGAGCGTCATTCGCCACTACGACGTGCTGACGCTCGCCTTCTTCCTCGTCTTCAGCCTCGTGGTCGGCATCCTCGGGGCGCGGCTGAACGCGCAGGTGGCCGCGATGCGCCAGTCCGAGCGTCACACCCGCGCGCTCTACGAGTTCACCCGCAAGGCGCTGTCGGCGACGAGCGACTACGACATGGCCTGGACCGTGGTGAGCCAGGTGCGCTCCTCGGTGGCGGTCGAGACCGTCCTCCTCACCCCGGACGCATCCGGCCGGCTCGCGGTCCTGGCCGGCTCGCCCCCCATCGACGAGATCGACCCCGCCTCGGAGGCGGCCGCCGAGTGGGCCTGGCGGCAGGGCCAGCGGGCCGGCTGGTCCACCAACACGCTGCCCTCGAGCCAGTGGATGTTCCTGCCGCTGGTCGCCCGCGAGCACTCGCAGGGGGTGCTCGGCGTGCGGCGCGAGGAGGGCGGCGAATCGGTCAGCGCGGCCGACCGGCGCCTGCTCGACACGCTCGTCGACCAGGCGGCGCTGATCCTGGAGCGCGCGCGAATGATCGCGGAGACGGCCGAGGCGCAGCGCTACAGCCAGACCGAGAAGCTGCGCACCGCGCTGCTGTCCTCCGTCAGCCACGACCTGCGCACGCCGCTGGTGTCGATCATCGGCGCCGCGTCGACGCTCGAGGCGCTGGGGCCCTATATCGGCGAGACAGACCGCCGCGAGCTGCTGCACACGGTCTCCACCGAGGCGGTGCGCCTCAACCGGTTCATCCAGAACCTCCTCGACATGACGCGGCTCGGCTACGGCGCGCTCGCCGTGCGCCGCGACTGGCTCGACTTGGCGGATGTGGTCGCCGCGGCCCGCGAGCGCCTGAAGGGGCGCCTCGACCGGACCGAGCTCGCGGTCCGGATCGCGCCCGAGGCGGCCGTGATCGAGGCGGACCCGACGCTGCTCGAGCAGGTGCTCGTCAACCTCCTCGACAACGCCGCCCGCTATTGCCCCGGCGGCGAGGCGGTGGAGGTGGAGGCGACGCTGGTCGACGGGCGGGTCGTGATCGCCGTCTCCGACCCCGGCCCCGGCATCCCGCCGGAAAAGCGCGAGCGGGTGTTCGATCTCTTCTGGCGGGCGGAGAGCGGCGACCGGCAGGGCGCCGGCACGGGCCTCGGCCTCGCGATCGTGCGCGGCTTCGTGGAGGCGATGGGCGGGCGCGTGTCGGTCGGCGAACGCGCCGGCGGCGGCGCGCGCTTCGAGATCAGCCTGCCGCAGCCGCGCGCGCCGGACCTTTCGCACGAGCCCGCGCATGCCTGACGGCGCCAAGATCCTTGTCGTCGACGACGACGACGCGATCCGCAAGTTCCTGCGGATCAGCCTCACGGCGTCCGGCTACGCGGTGATCGAGGCGCGCACCGGCGAGCAGGCGCTCGCCAAGGCGGCGACCGAGAGCCCGGCGCTCGTCGTCCTCGACCTCGGCCTGCCGGACCTCGACGGCCGCGAGGTGGTGGTGCGCCTGCGCGACTGGTTCACCGGGCCGGTCCTGATCCTGTCGGTGCGCGCCGACGAGATCGAGAAGGTCGCCGCGCTCGACGCCGGGGCGGACGACTACGTGGTCAAGCCGTTCGGCATCCAGGAGCTTCTCGCGCGGCTGCGCGTGCTCCTGCGGTCGCGCCCGAGCGTGTCCGCCTCGCCCGTCCTCGATCTCGGCGCGCTCAGGATCGACCTCGCGGCGCGGACCGTCGCGGTCGACGGCAGGCCGTCGGTGGCGTTCACCCGCAAGGAGTTCGACCTCCTCGCGCTGCTCGCCCGCAACGCCGGCAAGGTCGTGACGCAACGCCAGATCCTGTCCGAGATCTGGGGCGCGGCGCACCTGGCCGACACGCAATATCTGCGCGTGTACATCGGTCAGCTCCGCGCCAAGCTCGGCGACGACCCGGCGGCGGCACGGTTCATCCGCACCGAGCCGGGCGTCGGATACCGGCTCCTCACGCCCGAGAACGAGGCGCCGGGCGGCAGTTGACAGCCGCGTCCAGCTGGGCCTCCCGGATGGCAAAAAAGGCACATGGGAGAAAATTGACGGCGCTGGAATTTATTCTTTCCGGCATTTCTGGTCTTCTTGCAACAAACTGAAAATACAAGAATGCTTCGCCGGCAGATTGGCCGTCGGGAGGAGACCGCGATGGCCGACGACAGAGTTGCCTTGTCCTTGCGCGGGGTCGGGCTCGCCGCGGCCGGGTTGATCGCCCTCGGGGTCGCCGCACTGCCCGATGCAGGGCATGCACAGATCCAGGATCCCATCCTGTTCCCGGCGAGCGCGTCGTCCGATTGTACGCAGACCACGCAGGACAATTCGCAATATATCGCGCTGGTCCAGACCTGTAACAACGATGTCTCCCAGGGCGGGGGGCTGCCGTTCACCGCGTCGTACTCCAACGGGCAGAACATCTTCGCGCCTCCGACGATCTATCCGCTGACGGGCAATATTTCGGGGCAAGGCGCGATTTCGGGCGGCAACTACGTGCTGTTCTACGGCTCCTACGGCCAGCCGCCGAATGACACCTATCAATTCGATCCCGCCTGGGTGGATGGCTCGCCGGTCACCGTGACCAACGGCTCCGACCTCACCTGGACCGACGCCGTCGGCAACCCGCCCGTGATCGACTTCTTCGAGCCGGCCGACAACGGTCTCCAGTTCGTGTTCGGCGGCTCGGGAGGCGGCGCCATCGTGGGGCTCTCGCAGGGCGCCAACGGCATCGTCGACAACGAGCCGAACGCGGCGAACTTCAATGCCGGCGCCGGCGGCACCGTCGAGATAAGCCACAACGGCACGCTGTCGGTTTCCGGCAACGGGACGGGCTTCGTCTACCTGGCCGGCATCGCCGGCTACTCGCTCGGCGGCGACGGCGCCGCCAACAAGACCCACGACACCGACTTCGCCGGCAATGGCGGCAACGGCGGCACCGTCGGGCTGACCAACAACGGCGCCATCTCGATCTCCAACACCGGCAGCACCCTCCTGCCCAACATCGGCATGCTCGCGGTGTCGATCGGCGGCGCGCCGGGCGCGCTCACCTCCGGCGACCACGCCAACCTCTACGGGACCTCCGGCACCGGCGGGACCGTCACCGCCGACAACTACGGCACCATCACCGGGTCGGCGATCAACACCATCGGCATCGCCGCGCTCTCCATCGGCGGCGACGGGGGGCTCGACACCGGCCACGGCGTCGGCTCGGCGCCGGGCATCTCGGGATCGGGCGGCTCGGTCTCCGTCACGCTGCACAGCGGCTCGTCCATCGCGCTCGACGGGGCGAGCGGCATCGGCGTGCTCGCGGCAAGCTCGGTCGGCTCGTCGGCCCAGTCCAACGTCGACAACGCGATCACCGGCGGCCCGGTCACCGTCACCGTCGAGGAGGGCGCCACGGTCAGCGTCGACAGCAACGGCGCCTTCGGCATCGGCGTCGCGGCGATCAGCACCGGCAGCCCGGACATCCTGCGCCCGTTCTCCTCCACCACCGTCAGCCCCGCCGGCAGCGGCTACAGCGGCGCGGCGACGATCACCAACGCCGGCACCATCAACACCTCCGGCTCGCTCGCCATCGGCCTGCTCGCGCTGTCGACCGGCGGCTCGACCGTGATGACCAGCAGCGGCGAGGGCTTCAACGATTTCGGCAACTATGCCCCGGCCCCGCTCGTACGGACCAAGAACGCGGTCACCGTGACCAACACCGGCACCATCACCACCAACGGCGGTTCCGCGTTCGGCATTTTCGCCGCGAGCGACGGCGCAGGCGGCATCATCAACATTGCCCAGGACGCGCAATGGGAGGACGCCACGACGCCGGCCTCGGGCGTCTATGTCGGCGGGCTCCAGGGCACCGGCGCCAACGGCGGCACGGTGACGGTGACGCACGCGGGCACCATCGTGACGGGCGACGGAAACGGCGGCGGCAACCTCGCCATCGGCATCCTGGCGCAGTCGCTCGGCGGCGAGGGCGGCAGCGTCACCGT
>JAUIJH010000270.1 GCA_030431335.1 Alphaproteobacteria bacterium | reverse complement strand
CGATGAGGCCGCCGGTGGCGTCCGCCGCCAGGGCGACGCCGGGGTCGCGCGCCAGCGCCGCGACCGTGAGGCACACCTGCAGCACGGCCGCGGCGATCAGCATTCCCTTGCGCAGCGCGATCTGCGCGCCGAACGCGCCGTCCAGGTCGCCCTTGGCGGCCCGCGTGAGGGCGATGTAGGCGAGCGCGTTGAGGAGGAGGTTGACGGCGTTGACCACCCCCGCCAGCGCGAGGCCGAGCGGGCTTGCCGCCGCCACCTCGGCGAACGCCGTCTCGACCACGCGGTCGAGGATGAAGATGGCGCCGAGCAGCCGCCCGCCCGCCACCACCAGCCACACGAACTGCTCCAGCTTGCCGATGCCGTAGTCGTAATGCGCGAGGCGGCCGCGATGGTCGGCCCGCATCACCGCGAGCGACCACAGCTCGATCGCCACGATGGGCAAGCCCTGCAGGGTTACCGCCAGCGTGGTCAGCGAGCCGCTGGCGATGGCGGTGACGACGAACACCGACAGGAGCGCGCAATCGGCGGACGCCGTGCCGGCGAAGGCGCGCTCGCGGGCGCGCTCGTCCGCCGTCGGCGCGCGCCGCGCGGTCACAGCCGCAGCCGCGCGCGCACCACGTCGATCAGGCCGACGCCGGGGAATTCCACATAGGCCGCGCGGCCGACGAGGCAGCCCTCCTCCGGCGCGGGCGGCGTGTCGAGGCGGACGAGCACCTGCGCGAGGCCCGCCGTGCGACCCTTGGCGACGGAGGCGAGGTCGGCCCGGCCGAGGGTGGCGCTGGCGCCCCGGGTCATCGCCACGGTGCCGGCGCGCACGGTGGGCTCGCCCTCCAGGATCACCTCGGCCGCCATGCCGGGGCGGATCAGGGGCAGCTCGGCATCGGAGACGGGCACGTCGATCATCGGCGCGCTGCAATCGATCCATTGCAGGATGATGTCGCCGGCCGTCACCGTCTGGCCCGGCGCGGCCACCACGCTCTCCACCACGGTGCCGGGCGGGGCGGTGACCTCAGCGCGCTCGAGCGCGCTGAGGACGCGGCTGGCGCCGGCGAGGTCGCGCTGCGCCTCGGCCCGGTCGCGCTCGGCCGAATGCAGCGCGTGACGCGCGCGGCGCAGCTCCAGGTCGAGCTCCAGGGCGCTGTAGTGGACCCAGGAGGGCGTCTCGCCGTCGGCGGTCAGGAAGACGCCGTCCTCGGTGGCCCGGTCGCGCAGGTTGGCGAAGGCCAGCTCCGCCGACAGCTCGGCGTGGCGGCTCCTGGCCTCCGCCAGGCGCAGCAGCGCCTCGTCCAGCGAGGCCTGCGCGCCGGCCCCGCGGCCCACCAGTGCCTTCTGCCGCTCCGTCACGCGCTGCAGCACCGCGATGCGCTCCTGCGTGACCGCGATCTCGCGCGTGAGGCTGGCGATGCGCGTCTCGATCTGGCTGTGAAACAACGCCTCCTGGCGGTCGCGCGTCTTGATGCGCTGCGCGTCCATCGCCTCCAGCCCGGCGATGTACTCGTTGGCCTCGGCGATGGTGCCTTCGGCGCGGATCACCGCGTCGCGATAGACTTCGACGTTGCGCTCCTCGGCGAGGAGGAGCGTGTTCTCGATGGTGGCGACCACCCCGTCGGCGCCGACGGTGGTGCCCACGGGCGGCAGGTCGCCGACGATGCGGCCGGCGATCGGCGCCACGGCCCTGCGCGACCAGGTGGTGACGGCCGCGTCGCGCACCACCACCGAGCGCAGGTAGGGCCCCAGCATCCACAGCGCGTAGCCGGCGAACAGCACGATGGCGACGACATATATGCTTCTGCGCCCCATGGCCGCTCCCCGCCCCCTCCAGCACTCTTCTGCCGAGAGCCTGAAATAACCTGCCGGATCGGGCAACCCCGCTTCGGCCCGCTCACAGCCGGACGGCGAGCTGGGGGAAGGTCTCGGCGAGGATCTCGACGATGGCGGCGGTGGCGAACGAGGGCGCCCGGTCGCGCCGGGTGAGGTAGGCGTAGGCCTCCACCTGGGGCGATTCGCGCAGCGGGAGCGAGCGGATGCCCTGCTTCTCGAACGCCTCGCGCACGCCCGAGGCGAGCGGGGCGACGGCGTCGGTGTGGGAGATCAGGCCGAGCGTCATCAGGAAGCTCGAGGTGGACGTGATGATCGGCGGCAGCGCCAGCCCGCGCCGGGCGAGGAAGGCCTCCACCGCGTTGCGCATCAGGTTGCCCGCCGACGGCAGCACCCAGTCGAAGCGCAGCGTCTCCTCGATGGAGAGCGCCGGCACGCCCGCGAGCGGGTGTCCCTCGCGCACGAAGAAGTCGATCGGCTCCTCCGTCAGCGGCACCTCGTCGAGCAGCTCGCGCGAGACGCTCTGCGGCCGGCGGGCGAGCGCGAAATCGAGCTGCCCGGCCAGGAGCTTCGGCACCAGGTTGTCGCTGGAGCCCACGTCGACGTCGACGAGGATGCCCGGCGCGGTCCGCCGCAACCGCCGCAGCGCCGGCAACAGGTGCTCCACCGCCGGCGCGGTGACCGCGCCCACCGCGACGCGGCCGATCTGGCCCTGGTGGATGGCGCCGATCTCCTGCGCGAAATCGTCGAAGCGGACGATCAGCTCGGCGGCACGGCTCGCCACCTGCCGCCCCTCCGGGCTGAGGACGATGCCGCGCCCCTCCTTCTGATGCACAGGAAAGCCGACGATCTCCTCGATCTCGCGCAGGAGCCGCGAGGCGGCCGGTTGCGAAAGATTGAGCGCCTTTGCCGCCGAAGCCAGCTTGGCATTGCCGGCGAGCTCGGACAGCAGCCGCACATGGGGCAGGCGGAATTGGCGGGCGACGCGGATTGGGGGAGCCATATACATACCGATTTTGGTATTTATGTTAGCAGAAAACATAATTGACGGCCAAATGAGCCTACGCCACGGTGCAGCGGCAGTAGGGCAGCCAAGCTCTGCGGACATGGCTTGAAGGTCCCACCAAGGGACCGAGGGAGGGGAACATGAAACTGAGATTGCAAACCGCCATCATTGCGGCCGCTGCATTCGCGGTGTTCGGCGCCGGGGTTGCGCAAGCGCAGCAGGTGATCGGCATCGCGATGCCCACCAAGTCGTCGGCGCGCTGGATTTCCGACGGCAACTCGATGGTCGAGCAGTTCGAGGCGGCCGGCTACGAGACCGACCTGCAGTATGCCGAGGACGACATCCCGAACCAGCTCGCGCAGATCGAGAACATGATCACCAAGGAAGTGGACGCGCTGGTGATCGCGGCGATCGACGGCACCACGCTGTCCAACGCCCTCGCCAACGCGGCCGCGCTCGGCATCCCGGTGATCGCCTACGACCGGCTGATCCGCGATTCGGGCGACGTCGACTATTACGCCACGTTCGACAACTTCAAGGTGGGCGTACAGCAGGCCAGCAGCCTGGTGGACGGCCTGAAGAAGCGCTTCCCCGACCAGAAGCCCTGGAACGTGGAGCTGTTCGGCGGCAGCCCGGACGACAACAACGCCTACTTCTTCTACGACGGCGCCATGTCGGTGCTGCAGCCGCTGATCGACGACGGCTCCGTCAACATCAAGTCCGGCCAGATGGGCATGGACACGGTGGGCACGCTGCGCTGGGACGGCGCGGTGGCGCAGGCGCGCATGGATAACCTCCTCAGCGCCAACTACACCGACGACCAGGTGCACGGCGTGCTCAGCCCCTATGACGGGCTGTCCATCGGCATCCTGTCCTCGCTCAAGGGCGTGGGCTACGGCTCGGGCGACCTGAAGATGCCGATCGTCACCGGGCAGGACGCCGAGGTGCCGTCGGTCAAGTCGATCCTCGCCGGCGAGCAATATTCGAGCGTGTTCAAGGACACGCGCGAGCTGGCACGCGTCACCGTCGGCATGGTCGATTCGCTGCTCAAGGGCGGCGAGCCGGAGATCAACGACACCGAGACCTACGACAACGGCGTCAAGGTGGTGCCGTCTTATTTGCTGGAGCCGGTTGCGGTGGATGGCGATAACTGGGAAGCTGTGCTCATCGGC
>JAUIJH010000269.1 GCA_030431335.1 Alphaproteobacteria bacterium | reverse complement strand
CGATCATCTTCTCGTTCGCCGGCTTGGCGATGGGGGCGCCCGAACCGTTGGTGGAGGCGACCGAGCTGCCGAGCCCGCCGCCCCAGGTGACGACGGGGATACCCGCGTCCTTGGCCGAGCGCAGCCCCGCGCCGATGGACGAATAGGGGAACACCATGTCGATGACGGCGGCGGCGCCGCGGCCGACGAAGTTCTGGATGGCGGCGTTGGCCTGGTCGGCGCTGCCGGCGGCATCGATCACCGACACCTGCCAGCCGGCTTCCTTGGCTGCGGCCTCGGCGCCGGAGATGTAGCGCATGTTGTTGGCTTCGGTCGCGGCGATGGAGACGATGCCGAGCAGCTTGTCGCCGTCCTGCGCCTGGGCGGCGGATGCCGTCAGGGTCGCGGCGGCGAGGGCCGCGAGCGCAACATATTTTTTCATGGGATTCTTCCCTCCCTCAGTTGTCGAGCGGCCGGCGAACGCCAGCAAACCGTTTCGCCAAGAATGCCCATTCCGCCGCTCGAAGCAAGATCCCTGTTGCCAAATGTCGTCCAATCGACGCACAAATAGCCAATCGGAAACAGGAAAGTCCGCCGATCGGCTGGCGAAACGTTTCACTGGAGGGGCGGATTGGCGAGCATCAAGGACGTCGCGAAAGCAGCAGGCGTGTCTGCGGCGACCGTCTCCGCGGTGCTCAACGACACCGCCTATGTCAGCCCGGCGCTGCGGGCGCGCGTGCTCGCGGCCGTGGACGCGCTCAACTACGCCCCCTCCACGGCGGCGCGGAACCTGAAGCGCGGCAAGAGCCAGCTTGTCGCCCTCGTCGCGGCGGATTTGCAGAACCCGTTCTTCGCCCGTGTCGTGTGCGCGGCCGAGGCGGCCGTGGCCGCCTGGGGCTACAGCCTCGTGGTGTTCAACTCCGACGAGAAGCCCGACAACGAGCGCCGCGTCCTGGCCCGCATTCGCTCGCTCTCCTGCGACGGGGTGATCCTGTCGCCCATCGGCCAGCCGGAGCGCTACGGCCACCTGGCGCGCGACGTGGGCGAGGTGCCGGTGGTACTGTTCGGCCGCGCCATCGCGGGCCAGCCGTTCGACCTCGTCACCCTCGACAACGTGGCGGCCGCCCGGCGCGTCACCAACTACCTGATCGACCTCGGCCACACCCGCATCGGCTCGATCACGGGGCCGACCTACCTGTCGACCGGCGCGGGTCGCCTCAAAGGCATGGTCGAGGCGATGGCCGAGCGCGGCCTCGCCCCCGCCGCCCAGCACGTGAGAAGCGGCGAGTTCCGCGAAGAGGTCGCCTACTCGGCCGCCTTCGAGATGCTGCGCCAGCCCGACCGGCCCACCGCCATCTACGCCGCCAACGGGTTGATGGCGCTCGGCGTGATGCGCGCGCTCGACGATCTCGCCCTCCACTGCCCGCGCGACGTGTCGGTGGTCTCCACCGACAGCCTGCCGGGGGTGGCTGGCCTGCGCCCGCGCCTCACCCGCACCGAGCATCCGCTCGGTGAGATGATCGACCAGGCGCTGCGCTTCCTGATGGAGCGGATCGACGCCAAGGAGCCCATCGAGGCCCGCCGCGTCGTCTATTCGCCCGAGCTCATCCTGGGCGACAGCTGCGCGGCGATCGACGAGACCGCCAAGCGGGCCGCAATCGGCCTCTGAGACAAGCACGCCGTGCGCGACCTGTCGGGGGCGTCCCTTAGCAAGTGTTGGCGGCGACGGCGACTATACCAAGGTTTGTCGGACCTCTATCTAGTCACTACCGCCATCGTTCAGGCATTCGATATACATCCGAAATTCGCGGATTAGCCTTTGCGTATCGTATGACGCGGAGATGGATCAGTGAAAGACGTGCGCGTGCCCAACGATGGCAAGGCCCTCGCCATCCGCCTGGTGGCCAATGCCGAAGCCTCGCTCGATGACGATGTCGTTCATGTGCGCTCCTGCCTGCGGCAGCTGGCGTGCCTGCTGGCCGACGAGGCCGGTGCGGGGGAGGTGCCGGCGGAAACCGGGGTGACCGTGACCCGCGGCGGGCTCGCGCCCTGGCAGGTGCGGCGCGTGTCGGCCTATGTGGAGGCGAACCTGGGGCAAACCATCTCCGTCGGCGACCTCGCCGCCGAGGCGCGCCTCAGCAACGGCCACTTCTGCCGCGCCTTCAAGGCCACCCTCGGCGAGACGCCGCACACCTATGTCGTGCGCCGGCGCGTCGAGCAGGCCCAGCTGTTGATGCTGACGACCACCGACCCGCTCAGCCAGATCGCGGCCGTGTGCGGGCTGACCGACCAGGCCCACCTGACACGCCTGTTCCGCCGCTTCGTCGGCCAGACGCCGCTCAGCTGGCGGCGCACCTGGCGCCAGGCGGCGTGAAGGCGCGCCCCGGCGCCACGCTCACGCGACGCCGGGGTTGAGGAAGCGGTGCACGGCCTGGACGCAGACCGAGCCCTCGCCCACGGCCGAGGCGACGCGCTTGACAGAGCCGGCGCGCACGTCGCCGACGGCGAACACCCCCGGCCGCTCGGTGGCGAACGGCGAGGACAGCGCCATCGCGCGCCCGTCCTGCCCCGTCACCACGAAGCCGCCGCGGTCCAGCGGCAGGCAACCGTTCAGCCAGTCCGTGTTGGGGACGGCCCCGATCATCACGAAGAGGCCCGTCACCGGGCGCCGTTCGCTGGTGGGAGACCCCTCCCCCTCGCGCCGCGTGGTCCAGGCGACGCCGCTCAGCCAGTGCTCGCCCTCGAGCGCCGTCACCTCGGTGCGGGTGTGCAGCGTGATGCGCGGCGAATCGACGATCCGGCGCACCAGATAGTCCGACATCGTCGCCGCCAGCCCCTCGCCCCGCACCAGCACGTGCACATGCGCGCTCGTGCGCGACAGGAACACCGCCGCCTGGCCGGCCGAGTTGCCCCCGCCCACCACCGCGACCTCCTGCGAGGCGCACAGCCGGCCCTCCATCGCCGTCGCGGCATAGTGGATGCCCTTGCCCTCGAACTCGTCGTAGCGGGGTACGTCGAGCTTGCGGTAGCGCGCGCCCGTGGCCACCACCACCGCACGCGCCTGCATGGTGGCGCCGCCCTCGAGGGACAGGACGAAGGGCGAGTGCGCGCAATCGAGCGCGACGGCATCGCGCGACAGCACGAGCCGGGCGCCGAATTTCTGCGCCTGGACCTGGGCGCGGCCGGCGAGCGCCTGTCCCGAAATGCCGGTCGGGAAGCCGAGATAGTTCTCGATGCGCGAGGACGTGCCCGCCTGCCCGCCCGGCGCGAGCGCCTCCACCACCACCGTGTCGAGCCCCTCGGAGGCGGCATAGACCGCCGCGGCGAGCCCCGCCGGCCCCGCCCCCACCACGGCGACATCGAACACGAGATCGGCCGGAACGTCCTCGATCAGCCCCAGCGCGTCGGCGAGGCCGGCGTTGGTGGGATTGCACAGGATCCGCTCGCCCGGCGCCACCACCACAGGCAGCCGCTCCGGCTCGAGCGCGAAGGTGGCGACGAGCCCCTCCGCCTCGGGCTGCGTCTCGGTATCGATGAGACGGAAAGGGTAGCCGTTGCGCATCAGGAAGCTCTGGATGCGCGAGGTGTCGCGGTCGTGCATCGGGCCGATCACCGTCGCCCCGCCGGTGGCGTGGAGGACGAGGCCGACCCGCCGCAGGATGTAGGCACGCATGATGATCTCGCCGATATCGGCCTCGTTCGCCACCAGGCGGCGGAAGGCCGGCCGCGCGATCCGCGCCACGCGGCTCTCGGCGACGGTGCGGGCCGACACCAGCGTGTGCCGGCTGTTGAGGAGGTCGAGCTCGCCGGTGAACTGGCCGCCGTGGTGGGTCGTGACGGTGTGGTCGGCGCCTTCGGCGTCGGTGACGAACACATCGACCGTCCCGTCCAGAACCAGGAAGAAGTCGACCGCCCGCTGGCCGCGCTCGTACAAGAGCGTGCCGGCGGGCAGCGTCACCGTCTCGCCATAGGCGGCCGCGCGGGCGACCATCTCGTCGTTGAGGCGCGGAAAGGTCTGCTCGCTGCGCAAAT
>JAUIJH010000081.1 GCA_030431335.1 Alphaproteobacteria bacterium | reverse complement strand
AATCGTGTCGGCCGGCATCCTTGCCGCCATATCGATCGCCAGTGTCGCGCAAGCAGAGGAAAGTGCCGTGACCCAGAGAGTCGACACACTCAAGCTCTTGTATGAGCGTTTCAATGCCAAGGACATCGACGGTGTTCTTGCGAGTCTCTCTGACGACGTCGAATGGGCGAACGCCATGGACGGCGGCTATGTCCAGGGCCATGACGGCATTCGCGCCTATTGGGAGCGCCAGTGGTCGATCGTGGATCCGCATGTCGAACCGGTGCACTTCGACCAACGTGCCGACGGCTCAATCGTCGTCGAGGTCAAGCAGACGATCAAGGATCTCGAGGGCAACCCGGTCCAGGAAGGGGGCCTCAGGGACAAGACGATTGGCCACATCTTCCACTTCACGGGCGAGAAAGTCGGTCGGTTCGACGTTCGTGAGGAGGAATGACACTGCAAATGGTCTGAAGGGCCGCCTGCTGCTGCCGCGATGTCCGCCACTCTGGACTTCCGTTCAAAGGGTATGCGTGAACAACCCGCCGGATCCTGCATCCTTTTCGGCGGCAGCCCAAATAACAAGGGGCCCGCCAACGGCGAGCCCCCTGTCTTACGGCGCAGATCACCGGAGCACCTCAACCGGAGGGACCGGCCCGCCTTAATCAGCCGGCCTTCTTCACCGCGCGCCCCGCGAGCACCGAGACCAGGCTAGCCCGGTACTCCGCCGACCCGTGCATGTCCGACAGCATCTGATCGGGGCTCACCGTCACGCCCGTCACCGCATCGGCGGACCAGTTCGACCCCAGCGCGCTCTCCATCTCCGAAACCCGGAAGACGCCCTCGTTGCCCGAGCCGGTCACCGCGATGCGCGGGCCGTCCGACGTCAGCGCCGCGAACACCGCGCACAGCGCATAGCGCGAGGCGGGGTTGCGGAACTTCTCGTAACCGGCCTTCTGCGGGACGGGGAACACCACCTTGGTGATGATCTCGTCCTCGTCGAGCGCGGTCTCGAAGAGCCCCGTGAAGAACTCTTCCGGCGAATAGGAGCCCTTGGAGGTGTGGATGGTGGCGTTGAGCGCCATCACGGCGGCCGGATAGTCGGCGGCCGGGTCGTTGTTGGCGAGGCTGCCGCCGATGGTGCCCATGTTGCGCACCGCCGGGTCGCCGATCGAGCCGGCAAGCCCGGTCAGCGCCGGCAGCACGGCCGCGATTTCCTTGGAGCCGGCCACCGCGGCGTGGGTGGTCGCCGCGCCGATGGTGATCGTGCCGCCGTCGACGCCGATGCCCTTCAGCTCGGGGATCTTGGTGAGGTCGACGACAGCGGACGGGGCGGCGAGGCGTTGCTTCATGGTGGCGAGCAGCGTCTGCCCGCCGCCGAGGAATTTGCCGTCCTCGGCCGCATTCAGTTTCGCGACGGCGTCGTCGAGGCTCGTGGCACGCTGATAGTTGGTTGCGTACATGGTCGGTTCCTTATTCCGCCGCCATCGCGGGGCGGGTTGCCTGGATTGCGCGCCACACCTTCTCGGGGGTGGCGGGCATCGAGATGTCTTCCGTCCCCAGCGCGTCGGTGAGCGCGTTGATGACGGCGGCCGGCGCGCCGATCGCGCCCGCCTCGCCGCAGCCCTTCATCCCCAGCGGGTTGTTGGGCGTCGGCACCTCGATGTGGTCGACGGCGAAGCTCGGCAGATCGTCCGCCCGCGGGACGCAATAGTCCATGAAGGAGGCGGTGACGAGCTGGCCGTTCTCGTCGTAATAGCAGCCTTCCAGCAGCGCCTGGCCGATGCCCTGGGCGATGCCGCCGTGCACCTGGCCTTCCACCACCATCGGGTTGATGATGGTGCCGAAATCGTCCACCGCGACGAAGTTGACGATCTCGGTGACGCCGGTGCCGGGATCCACCTCCAACTCGCAGATGAAGGTGCCGGCGGGGAACGAGAAGTTGATCGGGTCGAAGAACGCCTTCTCGACCAGGCCGGGCTCGACCCCCTCGGGCATGTTGTGCGCCGTGTAGGCGCCGAGCGTCATCTCGTGCCAGGCGATCTTCTTGTCGGTGCCGGCGACCTTCAGCTCGCCGTTCTCGATGACGATGTCCTTCTCGTCCGCTTCCATCAGGTGGCCGGCGAGCTTCTTGGCCTTGGCCTCCACCTTGTCCAGCGCCTTGGAGATGGCGCTGAGGCCGACGGGGCCGGAGCGCGAACCGTAGGTGCCCATGCCGAACTGCACCTTGTCGGTGTCGCCATGGATGATGTTGACGTTTTCGATCGGCAGGCCGAAGCGCTGGGCGACGACCTGGGCGAAGGTGGTCTCGTGGCTCTGGCCGTGGCTGTGCGAGCCGGTCAGCACCTCGATGGTGCCGACGGGGTTGACCCGGACCTCGGCCGATTCCCACAGCCCGACGCCCGCGCCGAGCGAGCCGACGGCCTGCGACGGCGCGATGCCGCACGCCTCGATGTAGGACGAGTAGCCGATGCCGCGCAGCTTGCCGCGCCGCTCCGAGTCGGCCTTGCGTGCCGCGTAGCCGTCGATGTCGATGTGCGCCAGCGCCTTGTCCATCAGCGTGATGAAGTCCGACGGGTCGTAATTCATCAGGACGGGGGTCTGGTAGGGGAAGTCGCGCACGTAATTCTTCTTGCGCAGCTCCACCGGGGAGACGCCGAGCTTGCGTGCCGCCACCTCGACGATGCGCTCGATCAGGAACGCCGCCTCGGGCCGCCCGGCGCCGCGATAGGCGTCCACCGGCACGGTGTGCGAGTAGACCAGCTTCACGTTGGCGTAGATGTTGGGCAGCGCGTACTGACCCGACAGCAGCGTGGCGTAGAGGTACGTGGGCACGCACGACGAGAACAGCGACATGTAGGCGCCGAGATTGGCGATGGTGTCGACCTTGAGGCCGGTGAACTTGAGGTCGCTGTCGAGCGCGAGGCGGGCCTTGGAGATGTGGTCGCGCCCGTGCGCGTCCGACATGAAGCTCTCGGTGCGCTCGGCCACCCACTTGATCGGCACGCCCAGCTTCTTGGAAGCGAACAGGCACACGATCTCTTCGGGGTAGATGTAGATCTTGGAGCCGAAGCCACCGCCGACGTCCGGCGCGATCACGCGCAGCTTGTGCTCGGGGGCGATGTTGTAGAACGCGGACAGGACGAGCCGCGCCACATGCGGGTTCTGGCTCGTGGTGTTGAGCGTGTAGTGGTCCTCGCCCGTGTCGTAGGAGGCGACGGCCGCGCGCGGCTCGATGGCGTTGGGCACGAGCCGGTTCTGCTCCAGCTCCAGCTCCACCACGTGGGCGGCGCTGGCGAAGGCGGCCTCGGTGGCCGCTTCGTCGCCGAGCTGCCAGTCGCAAATGAGGTTGCCGGGGGCGGTCTCCGGATGCACCTCGACGGCGCCCGGCTCCAGCACCTTGGAGAGCTGGGTGATGGAGGGCAGCTCCTCGTAGACGATCTCGATCTCGCCGGCCGCGTCGGTGGCCTGCGCCTTCGTCTCGGCCACCACCAGCACGACGGGCTGGCCGACGTGGCGCACCACGGCCGGATCCATCGCCGGGTAAGCCGCCATCTTCATGGGCGAGCCGTCCTTGCCGTGGATCATCCAGCCGCAGATGAGGTTGCCCACCCCGCCGTCGATCAGCTCCTGGCCGCCGACGATACCGATCACGCCCGGCATGGACGCGGCCTTGGCCGTGTCGATGCTGGTGATCCTGGCGTGGGCGTGCGGCGAGCGCACGAACACGCCGTGGGTGATGCCGCGTTCGGTAATGTCGTCGGTATACCGACCCTTACCGGTGATGAAGCGCTTGTCTTCTTTGCGAAGAACTCTTGCGCCGATGCCCTCGTTTCCCATGGTTTCCCTGCCCTATTCGGCTGCCATGGCAGGTTGGCCCTGCATGGTCTTCGCCGCAGTGTCGATCGCCTTGACGATGTTGTGGTAGCCCGTGCAGCGGCAGATGTTGCCTTCCAGTTCCTTGCGGATCGTCTTCTCGTCGAGCCCTTGCGGGTGACGCTTCACGATCTCCACCGCCATCATGATCATGCCCGGCGTGCAGAAACCGCACTGCAGGCCGTGATGCTCGCGGAAGGCGGCCTGCATCGGGTGCAGGGTGTCGCCATCGGCAAGGCCCTCGATGGTGGTGACGCTGCTGCCGTCCACCTGCGCGGCCAGGACCGTGCAGGACTTAACCGCGTTGCCGTCGATGTGGACGGTGCAGGCGCCGCATTGCGAGGTGTCGCAGCCGACGTGGGTGCCGGTGAGCCCCAGGTGCTCACGCAGGAAGGTGACCAGTAGCGTGCGATCCTCGACGTCGCGTTTGACCTCGCGACCATTCACGGTGAGCGTGACCTCACTCATTTTGCTGCTTCTCCCAGATGCCAATTGCAATTGGTCAATTTCAATTCAGCGCAACGCTATCAGAACGAGGACGACGACGGCAAACGCCAACATGCCCCACATCATCGCACCGCCCCATTGCCAGCCGGCGGCGGCCTCCTCCAATTCGCTCTCGATCGTGTCCTCCATGTGAGGCGAATCGATGGGCGTGCTCTCCAGCGCGATCTCCGCCTCGTCGAGCCCCTCCTCCAGGAGGGTCTCGTCCGGCGTGTCGCCCGTCGTGGCGGGGGCGGGCTCGGCGGCAGGGGCCGGAGCGGCGGCGGGGTCCACCGCGGCGGCCGGCGCGGTGGCGGCGCCATGGCGCTCGGCCATTTTCTCGCAGAAGACGGTGAAGAAGTCGGCGGCGTACTTTTTGGCGGTGGTGTCGACGAGGCGCGAGCCGAGCTGGGCCAGCTTGCCGCCCACGGTGGCGCGGGCGGTGTAGTCGAGCACCGTTTCGGCGCCGTCCTCGGTCAGCGCGACGTCGGCCGAGCCCTTGGCGAAGCCGGCAACGCCGCCCTTGCCCTCGCCCACCAGCGTGTAGCGCACCGGCGGTTCGGGGTCGACGATCTCGACGCTGGCGTTGAAGGTGGCCTTGACCGGGCCGACCTTGGCCTGGACGGTCGCGGTCATGTGGCTATCGTCCACCTTTTCGAGGCGTTGGCAGCCGGTGATGCAATCCTTTAGAAGCTCCGGATCGTTGAGAGCATCCCACACCGCTTCTCGCGGGGCGGGGATCCTGTGCTGGCCAGTGAGTTCCATGAAACGAGTTCCGTCTGATCTGACGCGCCGGCCGCCGGTCCGTCCGGGGACGCGCTGCGGCGCGAATGTGCCGTGTTCGGGTGCGCGCCACAACAGCGCGCGCCAATGAAGCCGCACGAAGCCTTAACGGTACGCGTGTGCGAGCCGTGGGACGGCTACGCGCTGATCGATTCGGGCGGCGGCCAGAAACTGGAGCGTTTCGGCGATGTTCGGCTCATCCGCCCCGAGCCGCAGGCGATGTGGCCGCGCCGCGACGAGGCCGCCTGGCAGGCCGCCGACGCCCGCTTCGAGGGCACCGAGGACGACGACGGTCCCGGCCGCTGGAGCGCCGGTCTGCCCGATTTCCCGGTGCCGATCGACGGCGTCTCGATGGTTTGCCGGCTGACCGCCAACCGCCATGTCGGCCTCTTTCCCGAGCAGCGGCCGCACTGGCAGTCCGCCGCCGACGCGCTGGCCGGCGCCGAAGCGCCCGAGGTGCTCAACCTCTTCGGCTACACCGGTGCCGCTTCGCTCTACCTCGCCCGGCACGGTGCCAGGGTGACGCACATCGACGCCTCCAAGAAGGCCATCGCCTGGGCGCGCGAAAACCAGGCGAGCTCGGGAATGGACGACGCGCCGATCCGCTGGATCTGCGAGGACGCGCCGAAATTCGTGGCCCGCGAGGTGCGCCGGGGACGGCGCTACCAGGGCATCCTGCTCGATCCGCCCAAGTTCGGCCGTGGCCCGAAGAACGAGGTCTGGAACCTGTTCGACGACCTGCCGCCGCTGCTGGCGGACGTGGCGGCGCTGCTGGCGGACGACGCGCGCTTCCTCATTCTCACCGCTTATGCGATTCGTGCCTCGGCGCTGTCGGTGGGCCGCTCGCTCGGCGCCTCGCTCGCCGGGCGGGGCGGCACCATCGAAACCGGCGAGCTTGCGGTGCGTGAGGAGACGGGCGGCCTCCTGCCGACCTCGATGTATGCGGAGTGGCGACCATGAGCAGCGCACGACCCGGCGCGGTGAAGCACATCTCGTCCACCGCGAACCCGATCATCAAGGCGGCGCGGGCGCTGCACCAGCGCAAGGCGCGCGCCGAATCGGGCCTCTTCCTGGCCGAGGGGCACAAGCTGGTGGTGGATGCCCTCAGCGTCGGCTGGGTGCCGCAGATGATCGTGGCGGTGGAGCCCCAATCGGACGCGGATCCCGTGTCCCAGCTCGCCGCGCGGGTGCGGGCGGCCGGCAGCGACGTCATCTTCGCCAGCGGCGCTGTGATGGAAAAGCTGGCGCGGCGCGACAATCCGCAGACGGTGATCGGCGTGTTCGAGCAGCGCCTCGCGCCGCTGACCCACTTCAATGGGGGGACGGTGGTGGCGCTGGAGGCCCCGCGCGATCCGGGCAATCTCGGCACCATCATCCGCACGGCCGACGCTGCCGGCGCGCGCGGGGTGATCCTGGTGGGAAACAGCGCCGATCCGTTCGGCGTCGAGGCGGTGCGGGCCACCATGGGCTCGCTGTTCCATGTGCCGCTCGCCAAGGTGAGCGAGGAGGAGTTCGTCAAATTCCTCGGCCGCTGGCGGGGGTCGGTGGTCGGCACGCACCTGTCGGGCGCCATCGATTTCCGCACCATGCCGCAGGAAGAGCCGCAGATGCTGTTGATGGGCACCGAGCAGTCCGGCCTCACCGACGCGCTGGCGGCGCACTGCACCCACCTCGTGAAGATCCCGATGGCCGGCAAGGCCGACAGCCTCAACCTCGCCGTCGCCACCGCGCTCGCGCTCTACGAGCTGCGCCGCCCCTATCTGGGGTAGGGCCGTCAGCCGAGCTTGGCCTCCACGGCATCCCAGAACATCGCCGCCACGTTCGGCCCGCCCAGCTTCTCGACCGCGCGGATCCCCGTCGGCGAGGTGACGTTGATCTCCGTCAGGAGCCCGTCGATCACGTCGAGCCCGACGAAGACGAGCCCCAAGTCGCGCATGCGCGGGCCGACGCGGGCGCAGATCTCGCGCTCGCGCTCGGTTAGCTCGGTGGCGCTGGCGGCCCCGCCGCGCACCATGTTGGAGCGGATCTCGCCCACGGGCGGCACGCGGTTGACGGCGCCGGCGAACTCGCCGTCGATCAAAATGATGCGCTTGTCGCCCTCGGTTACCTTGGGCAGGAAGCGCTGCACCACGGCCGGCTCGCGGAACACCGTGCCGAACAATTCGAGCAGCGAGCCGAGATTGGGGTCGTCGGCCGACAGCTTGAAGACGGCCGCGCCGCCGTTACCATAGAGCGGCTTCACCACGATGTCGCCGAACTCGGCGCGGAAGGCTTTGATCTCGTCGCGGTCGTGGGTGATCAGCGTGTCCGGCATCAGGTCGGCGAATTCCAGCACGAACAGCTTTTCCGGCGCGTTGCGCACGCCGGCGGGGTCGTTGACCACCAGTGTGTCGGCGAGTTCCAGAAGGTGCGTGGAGGTCACGTAGGCCATGTCGAAGGGCGGATCCTGGCGCAACAGCACCACGTCGATCTGCGACAGGGGCATCATTTCCGGCTCGCCGAGGGTCGCATGGTTGCCGTGCTCGTCGCGTACCGTGAGCGGCTCCAGGCGCGAGGAGACCACGCCGCCGCGATAGGTGAGCCGCGCCGGCGTGGTGTGGAACAGGGTGTGGCCGCGCCGCGCCGCTTCCAAGAGCAGCGCGAACGAGGAATCGCCCTTGATGTTGATCGCGCCGATGGGGTCCATCTGAATTGCGACGGTCGCCATGTGTCTCTCCTTCTGGGCCGAGGGCCAGCCGCTTCTTAGCTCCGGTCGTTCTTCAGTGCTATTGCAAGTGTGTAAAGGTCGCGCCGGTTGAGACCGGTGCGTTTGGCCACCTCGGCGGCGGCGGCGCCCGTGGGCATCGTCCGCAGCGCCTCCACCAGGAGATCGCGCGCGGCGTCCTCGTCCGCGACGGTGTCGCCCGGCGGGCCGACGAGGACGACGATCTCGCCTTTGGTGTCGTCGTCGGCGTAGCGCGCGGCAAGTTCGGGGAGCGTGCCGGTCTCCACCGTCTCGTAGCGCTTGGTCAATTCGCGGGCGACGGCGGCGGGCCGATCGCCGAGGACGTCGCTGAGATCGGCGAGCGTCGCCGCGAGCCGGTGCGGCGCCTCGTAGAAGGCGAGCGTGCCGGGCACGGCCGCGAGCGCCGCGATCCGCCCGCGCCGTGCCGCGCTCTTGGGCGGCAGGAAGCCGGCGAAGAAGAAAGCATCCGTCGGCAGCCCTGCCACCGAGAGCGCCGCGACGACCGCCGACGGCCCCGGCACGGCGTGCACCGTGTGACCGGCCGCGCGCACCTCCGCGACCAGGCGAAAGCCGGGATCGGAGATCAAGGGCGTGCCGGCGTCGCTGACCAGCGCCACCGACCGGCCTTCCTCCAGGGCGGCGAGGATCTTCGGCCGCTGCGCCGCGGCGCGGTGCTCGTCGTAGCGCATCAGCGGCACCTCGATGCCGAAATGGGCGAGCAGGCGGCCGGTGTGGCGCGTATCCTCGGCCGCCACATGGTCGGCGCCGGCCAGAACCCGCAGCGCGCGCAGCGTGATATCGCCCAGGTTGCCGATGGGCGTCGCCACGATGTGGAGCCCCGGCGCGGCGGCCGGCGCGGCCAGGCGCGCGCCCTCCACGAGGTATGAACGATCCGGCACGGCCGAACTCCCGCTTGAAACAAAGGTGATGAATGGTAGAGGATCACCGCGTGGGCAAGCTTCGACAAATAATTGGGTTTCTCGCGTCGGCCGTGGCGGCGCTCGCGGTGATGTCGTGCGTGGGCGACGTGGACACGCCCGGTGCGCCGGCCCTCGTCACCGCGCCCGGCGGCGTGCTGCCGACGGAGGAGCGCGTCATCGGCGACGGTACGGTGACCATCGCCATGCTGTTGCCCCTGTCGGCCGGCGGCAGCGCCAGCGGCCTCGCCCAATCGTTCCAGAACGCCGCCGAGCTGGCGCTGGAAGACGCCAACCAGGACAATATCCGCATCCTCGTGCTCGATACCGCGGGCGAGACGGACCGTGCGCGCGGCGCGGCGGAGGCGGCGGTCGCCAACGGCGCGCAGCTCATTCTGGGGCCGGTGTTCGCGCCGGCCGTTGCCGGGGCGGGCCAGGCGGCGCGCGCGGCGAGCGTGCCGGTGATCGCCTTTTCCACCGACGCCAGCGTCACCGGGCGCGGCGTCTATCTCCTCAGCTTTCTGCCGCGCCAGGATGCGAGCCGCATCGTGCGCTATGCCGGCGACCAGGGCATCGCCTCCTTCGCCGGGCTGGTGCCCGACAACGGCTACGGCCTCGTGATGGAGGCGGCCTTCCGCGAGGCGGTGGCCAGCGCCGGTGGGCGGGTCAGCGCGGTGGAGCGCTACCAGCCCGGCGCCATCGCGGCCGGCGTGTCGGCACTCGCCGCTGGTGGCGCGTTCGAGGCGTTGTTCGTGCCCAATGGCGGCGACGACCCTGCGGTCGCGGCCGCCGCGCTGCGCGGGCTCGGCAACAATGCGCGCCTCCTGGGCAGCGGCCAGTGGGACAATGCGGCCGTGCTCGGTGCGCCCAGCCTGGTCGGCGCCTGGTTCCCCGGTCCGCAGAAGGGCGGTTTCGGGGCGTTCGCCGGGCGGTATCAGTCGCGCTTCAACCAGGAGCCGCCGCGCACCGCCTCGCTGGTCTACGATGCGACGCTGCTGGCCAACGGCCTTGTCGGCGCGCGCGGGCCGGGCGCTTTCCGGCCGGCGGCGCTGGAGGTGCGCGACGGCTTCATCGGCGTCGACGGGATCTTCCGCCTGACCTCCGACGGGCTGTCGCAGCGTGGGCTCGCGGTCTACGAGATCACGGGTGACGGCACGGCCCGCGTGGTCTCGCCGGCGCCCACCACCTTCGACCGTTCCTTCTGAGGCCCCGATGGCCCGCGTCCTCCTCGTGATCGCGGGCGGCATTGCCGCCTACAAGGTGCTGGAGGTGATCCGCCGGCTGCGCGAGCGCGGCCACGAGACGCCCGTGGTGCTGACCGAGGCGGGCGCGCGCTTCGTGACGCCGCTGTCGGTGGGCGCGCTCAGCAACGCCCCGGTGCTGCAGGACCTGTTCGACCTCGACCGGGAGCGCGAGATCGGCCACATCCGCCTCGCCCGCAGCGCCGATCTGGTGGTGGTGGCGCCGGCCACGGCCGACATTCTGGCGCGCATGGCGGCGGGGCGGGCGGACGACCTCGCCACCGCCACGCTGCTCGCCACCGGCGCGCCCATCCTCGCCGCGCCGGCCATGAACCCCCACATGTGGAACCACCCGGCGACGCGGCGCAACGTCGACCGGCTCGCGGAGGACGGCGTCCATTTCATCGGTCCGGAGGCCGGCGAGATGGCCGAACGCGGCGAGACCGGCGTGGGCCGCATGGCCGAGCCGGCGGCCATCGTGGAGGCGATTTCGCGCCGGCTCGCGGGCGGCGGCGCGCTCGCGGGCAAGCACATCCTCGTCACCTCGGGGCCGACGCACGAGGCGATCGATCCGGTGCGCTACATCGCCAACCGCTCCTCCGGCCGCCAGGGCCATGCCATTGCCGAAGCCGCGGCGGCGGCGGGAGCGCGCGTCACGCTGGTGAGCGGACCGGTGACGATCCCCGCCCCCCCCGGCGTTACGCTGGTCAAAGTGGAGAGCGCGCGGCAGATGCTGGCCGCAGTGGAGGCGGCGCTGCCCGCCGACGCCGCGATCATGACCGCAGCGGTGGCCGACTGGCATGTCGAGGCGGCCCCACACAAGCTCAAGAAGACCGGGGGCGCACCGCCGCAACTGGTGTTGAGCGAAAACCCGGACATTCTCGCGACCGTCGCCAAAGGCGCGGCCCGCCCGCCCATCGTGGTCGGCTTCGCGGCCGAGACCGAGGACGTGGTGGCCCGCGCCAAGGAGAAGCGGATCCGCAAGGGCTGCGACATCATCCTCGCCAACGACGTGTCCGCCGGCGTGTTCGGCGCGGCCCACAACACGGTGCACGTGGTGACGGCCGACGGCGTGGAGGATTGGCCGCGCCTCACCAAGCGGGAGGTGGCCGAACGGCTGGTCGCCCACCTCGCCGCACTGATGGGCGGCGGCTGAGGCGCAAGGAAGTCGCCACACCGCGCCGGTATCGTGTGTCGGGGCGAGGGATGTTCTCTTCCGCCACGCCGGCCGGCAGGCGTCCGGCCTACCTAGAGCTACTCTGGCACACTCGTGTTCGCCCAACCGCTCCAGCCTTTTTTGCTGGTCGCGTTCTTCCGAGCCGCTTGCCGGTTCCGACAAGCTTGAAACGTCTATCCCTGCGCAAATGGATGAGCCCCTGCCGCAAGCGGGGGATATCTCCGGCAAGGTCGAGGGGGCGGCCTTGCCTCGTCCTTGCCAACTCGGCTTCGCCTGCGGGAGGGCCGCTGGCCGTACCAGCCCTAGAAAATCTCTCGCGGACGAGCGGCGGTCAGCGGGAGGCGGCGGCTTCCGTCTCGGCGAGAAACGCGCGGAACGCTTCGAAGCCGACATCCTGCGGCAGGTTGTGGCCGACGTCGGGCAGCACGAGGAGTTCCTTGGGCTCGCCGGCGGCAGCGAAAAGGCGTTCGGCCAGGCCCAGCGGCGTGACCCTGTCGCGCTTGCCCTGCATCATGAAGATGGGCATCGCGACGTCGCCGATACGGTCGATGCTGCGGAAGGGGTCGCGCATGAACGTGTGCACCGGCAGGTACGGGTAGCGGCGCTTGGCGATGTCGGCGATGGCCGAAAAGGCGCCGGTGAGGAACAGCGCGCGCGCTTGGGGGCGGGCGGCGGCCACGGCGATGGCGACCGCGGTGCCGAGCGAATAGCCGGTCGGCACGATGTCGTGCGGCGCCACGCCGTCGGCCACCAGCGCGTCGAACGCGGCGATGCCGTCGGCAACGAAGGCCGCCTCCGACGGCGAGCCGGTGCTGCCGGGATAGCCGCGATAGGAAACAGCGGCCACGCCCCAGCCAAAATCGCTCCACAGCTCGAACAGGTGGTCCAGATTGGACACGGAGCCGCCGTTGCCGTGGAAATAGAGAAGCGTCGGCTGGCCGGGCGCGGCGTCCTGCCGCCAGATCATCACCGTGTCGCCGTCGGGCGTGGTGAGCGGCGCCTCGCGCACGCCGACGAGGCCGAGCACCTCAGGCGGGGTATAGCGCTTGGGCGGGTGGAACAGCAGGTCGCGCTGGATGACGTAGAACACCACCATGAGCCCCAGATAGGCCACGGCGGCGGCGACGAGGACGATAGCGAGCGTCATGATGAGGAAGCGCCTCCCCGGGATCATCGCGGCTCGGCGCGGCGGAGCCCGCCCCGGCCCGGAGGCGGGGCGGCACGTTGCCGGTCAAGCCGCCGGCCGCCCCGCGCGGGGCCCATTTGCATGAACGCGCGCACCAGGACCGTCGGCATGGGTGTGGTCAGTACACGCGCTTGGCGGGTTTGATGTACTCGATCTCGTTGGAGAGCGTGTAGGTGTGCACCGGCCGCTCCTCCAGCGTGACCTTGTAGTCGTCCGACAGGTAGGAAAGCGTGTGCTTCATCCAGTTGGCGTCGTCGCGCTCGGGGAAGTCCTCGCGGGCGTGGGCGCCGCGCGATTCGGTGCGCTTCAGCGCCGAATCCATGGTCACGACGGCCTGGCCGATGAGGTTGTCGAACTCCAGCGTCTCGATCAGGTCGGTGTTCCAGATCATCGTCTTGTCGATGACCTTGAGATCGCCGACGCCGCCGGCCACCTGGTGGATCAGCTGGTGACCCTCTTCCAGCACCTCGCCGGTGCGGAAGACGGCGCAGTTGTTCTGCATCGTGCGCTGCATCCTGTCGCGCAGCTCGGCGGTGGGGGTGCTGCCGTTGGCATGGCGGAAACGGTCGAGCCGGGCGAGCGCCGGCTCGTCGGCGCCCTTGGGCATCGGCGGGGTGGCCGAGCCGGGGGTGATGGTCTCGGCACAGCGGTGCGCCGTGGCCCGGCCGAACACCACGAGGTCGATCAGCGAGTTGGAGCCGAGCCGGTTGGCGCCGTGGACCGAGACGCACGCCGCCTCGCCGATCGCCATCAGGCCGGGGACGACGGTGTCGGGGTCGCCATTGACCTTGGTCAGCACCTCGCCGTGGAAGTTGGTCGGGATGCCGCCCATGTTGTAGTGCACCGTGGGCAGCACCGGGATCGGCTCGCGCGTCACGTCGACACCGGCGAAGATGCGGGCCGATTCGGAGATGCCGGGCAGCCGCTCGTGCAGCACCGCCGGGTCGAGGTGTTCGAGGTGCAGGTGGATGTGGTCGGAGCCTTTGCCGACGCCGCGGCCCTCGCGGATCTCGATGGTCATCGAGCGGGAGACGACGTCGCGCGAGGCGAGGTCCTTGGCCGAGGGGGCGTAACGCTCCATGAAGCGCTCGCCGTCCGAGTTGGTGAGGTAGCCGCCCTCGCCGCGCGAACCCTCGGTGATGAGGCAGCCCGAGCCGTAGATCCCGGTCGGGTGGAACTGCACGAACTCCATGTCCTGCAGGGGCAGACCCGCGCGCAAAACCATGGCGTTGCCGTCGCCGGTGCAGGTGTGCGCGGAGGTGCAGGAGAAGTAGGCGCGGCCGTAGCCGCCGGTGGCGAGGATGGTCTTGTGCGAGCGGAAGCGGTGGATGGTGCCGTCTTCCAGGCACATGGCGACCACGCCGACGCAGGTGCCCTCGTCCATGATCAGGTCGAGCGCGAAATATTCGATGTAGAACTCGGCCGAGTGGCGCAGCGACTGGCCGTAGAGCGTGTGCAGGATGGCGTGGCCGGTACGGTCCGCCGCGGCGCAGGTGCGCTGGGCGGTGCCCTTGCCGAAATTGGTCGTCATGCCGCCGAATGGGCGCTGGTAGATCTTGCCCTCTTCGGTGCGCGAGAACGGCACGCCCCAGTGTTCCAGCTCGTAGACGGCGGCGGGGGCGTTGCGCACCAGGTACTCGATGGCGTCCTGATCGCCCAGCCAGTCCGACCCCTTCACGGTGTCGTACATGTGCCAGCGCCAGTCGTCCTCGCCCATGTTGCCCAGCGCCGCGGAGATGCCGCCTTGCGCCGCCACCGTGTGCGAGCGGGTGGGGAACACCTTGGTGATGCAGGCGGTGCGCAGCCCGGCCTCGGCGCAGCCGACCACGGCGCGCAGGCCCGAGCCGCCGGCGCCGACCACCACCACGTCGTATTCGTGATCGATCACCTCGTAGGCGCGTGCCGCGCCGTTGCCGCTCTCAGCCATCATTGCACTCCCACGCCGGTCGCCGTGCCGAGCGCGGCGAGCATGATCTTGACGATTGCGAACAGCGCCACGGCGGCGATGGCCACGGCGAAGAACGTGTTGGCGAGCACGAGGACGATGCGCGCCAGATCGTCGTGGATATAGTCCTCGATCACCACCTGGATGCCGAGCTTCATGTGGATCGCCACCGAGACGAAGGCGAGGGCCAGGGGCACGGCCACCCACGGACTGCCGACGAACGCGACCGCCTCCGCATAGGGCTTTTCGGTGAGGCAGATGGCGACAACGGCGAGCACGACCACGAGCACCGCATTGGCGAGGCCGGTGAGGCGCTGCTTGATGAAATGGTCTGTGCCGGACTTGGCCGAGCCGAGGCCGCGGATGGTCTTTAGCGCGGTGCGCTGGCCGCGATGGCCGGTACCGTCGAGATCTACGGGACGCCGCATCAGACTGCCTCCACCACGACGATCAGCGCCCACAGCGCCGTCGTCACCAGGATCGAGCCGACCAGGTTGAGCCAGCTCAGCTGATAGCGCACCTCGCCGGTGCCGTGGCCCGTGTCCCACACGAAGTGGCGGAAGCCGCCGAGCATGTGGTGGACCAGCGACCAGGTGAAGGCGACGAGGACGATGCGACCGAGCCAGGAGCTGTAGATGGCGTTGGCCCACACATACGCGTCAGGCCCCGCGGCAAGCGCGACGAGGTAGCCGACCACCAGCACCAGGCCGGCGACGTTCATAATGCCGGTGACGCGGTGCAGGATGGACATGACCATCGTGACGATGGGCCGATAGATTGAAAGGTGAGGGGAGAGCGGACGCTCTCGCCGCTGAGCCGCAGTGTCTGCGCTTGCCATGACCGATCCCAGTGTTCCGACTTAGACGTCCTACAATCTGCCCGCCGCAAAATCAAAGCGGCGCAACGCCTCGGTACCATAGCGTTTTTTGCTGGCCCGGGGGCATTCGGCCCGCTCGCACCCCAAGGGACGCGAGCGGGTAAGTTTACTCAAGCCTTAATCTGCTCCGAGCCGTGCATCGGTTTCTCGGGGCCGGCAGGGCCCGGCAATCGAGACGGGCGAGAAAGCGGTCGTCCGTTCACGCGAACCCACCGGCGCCCTAGGCGAAGCTGATGCCGGCGGCCTTGGCGAGGTCGGCGAGGTCGGCCTGGGGGCGGGCGCCGAAGTGGGAGATCACCTCGGCCGCCGCGATGGCGCCGAGCCGCGCGCACTCGGCCGGCGGCAGGCCGCGGGCATGGCCCATCATGAAGCCGCCGGCGAACAGGTCGCCCGCACCGGTGAGGTCGACCACCTTGGTCGGCTGCGCCGGCACGTCCACCGCCTCGCCGTTGGTGATCACCCGCGCGCCCTGGGCGCCCATGGTGATCACCACCGTGGGCACCCGCTCGGCGAGGGCGCGGCCGGCCGCGTCGAGATCGTCAGTCTCGAACAGGGCGTGCATCTCGGCGATGTTTGCGAACACCAGCCCGATCTGGCCGCTTTCCATCCACTGGCGGAAATCGGCGCGGTGGCGCTCGATGCAGAAGGCGTCCGACAGGGTGAGCGCGGCGATGCGGCCTACCGCGTTGGCGCGCTCGGCGGCGGCGCGGAAAGCGGACTTCGCCTCGTCCGGGTCGAACAGGTAGCCCTCGAGGAAGGTGATCGCCGAGGCGTCGACGATGTCGACGTCGATGTCGGACACCTTCAGGAGCTGGCTGGCGCCGAGAAAGGTATTCATGGTGCGCTCGCCGTCCGGCGTCACCAGGATCACCGAGGTTGCGGTGGGCGGGCCCTCGGTCAGCGGCGCGGTCGAAAAGTCGATGCCGATGCGGTGCATGTCGTGGCGATAGGCCTCGCCGTAGGCGTCGGGCGCGACCTTGCCGAAGAATGCCGCGCGTCCGCCCAGCGATGCGACGCCGGCGACCGTGTTGCCGGCCGAGCCGCCCGAGATGCGCACAGCGTCCGTCAGCAGCGCGTCGACCGCCAGCGCCTCCTCGGCCGTGACGAGACGCATCGAGCCCTTCGCCAGGTTGTGCGCGGTCAGCGTCTCCTCGTGGACGTGACCCAGGATGTCGAAGATCGCGTTGCCGATCCCCAGAACGTCGAAGCGGCTGTCTGTCATTGGTCCTCCATGCCGCGCGGCGGCTGCGCGGGGCTGGGCGCGACAAACACGCATGAACGCCCGGATGCAAGTTTTTCAGCCCGTTGCGGTGCTCTCCAGGAAAGGCAGGAGGTGGGAAAGCGTCGCGTCGGGCGCCTCCTCGGCGAGAAAATGGCCGCTGTCGATGGCCGCCCCGCCGGCGTGAGGCGCCCAGCGGCGCCAGGTTTCGAGCTGCGACCGGGCGCCGCTTGCCCCGAACGAGGCGCCCCACAGGACGAGGGTCGGGCAGTCGATGGTCGTGCCGGCGGCGCGGTCCGCGTCGTCGTCGTCCCGGTCGAGGGTGGCGCCGGCGCGATAGTCGTCGCATGCGGCGGCGATGTGCGCCGGATCGGCGAAGGAGACATGATAGTCGGCGAGCGCGGCGGGGGCGAAGGCGGCGAGCGTCTTCGTCTTGGTCCAGCTCTTCAGCGTCGCGTCGAGGTAGAAGGCGGGGTCGCTGCCGATCAGCCGTTCGGGCAGCGGCGCCGGCTGGGCCAGGAAGGCCCAGTGGTAGTAGGCGAGAGCGCGCGCGGCGTCGAAATCGGCCCAGACCTCGCCGGTGGGCACGATGTCGAGGAGCGCGAGGGCGCGCACCGGGCCGGGGCTGTCGAGCGCCATGCGATAGGCGACCCGCCCGCCCCTGTCGTGCCCGACCACCGCGAAGCGGGTGTGCCCGAGCGCGGCCATCAGTTCCACCATGTCGGCCGCGAGGCGCCGCTTGGCATAGCGCGCCGGCCCGCCTGCCGGCACGCCTGAGCGGCCGTGGCCGGGCAGGTCCGGCACCACCACGCTGAAGCGTTCGGCCAGCGCGGGGGCGACGCGGTGCCACATCATCGCCGTCTGCGGGTAGCCGTGGAGGAGCAGCACCGGCGCGCCCTCGCCGCCGCGAAAGACATTGAGCCGGACGTCGGCCAGATCCACCGGCAGGCTGTCGAAACCGTCCATCCCGTTCACTCCGCGCGCAGGATCGCCCGCACCATGAATATCCGCGTGGCGGCCGAAATGAAGCAAAGCCCGGCGAAGGCGAGCGCGATGACGGCAAAATAATGCGGCAGCACGCACATGGCGAGAAAGGCGGCGATGGTCTCGGCGCCCTCGGCGAGGCCGGCGAAATAGTAGATCGCCTTTCTGCCCTGGACGCTGGTCGTGCGTCCGCTGCGGGCGGCCAGCGCGGCGAAGGCGAGGAACGTGGCCCCGTTGGCATAGAAACTTGCCAGCAAGACCGTCGCGGCGAGCGCGTTTGCTGCCGGATCGTGCAGGGCGAAGGCGAGCGGCACGGCACCGTAGAAGAGGAAGTCGAACACGATGTCGTAGTAGCCGCCGAGGTTCGTGCCGCCGCCGTGCACACGGGCGATCGGCCCGTCCAACCCGTCGGCGAGCCGGTTGAGGACGACGAACGCGGCCGCCAGCGCGAAGGCGCCGGCGACGATGGCGCCGGCCGCCGCGAACCCGAGGGCGAGGCCCGCCAGCGTGAGCCCGTCGGCCGAGACGCCCGCGCGGGCCAGCACCACGGCGGCGCGGTTGAGCGGGGGGTCGATCAGCCTGCGGAGCCGGCTATCGAACATCGGACCGAGCGTGTACCGAAGTCGCTCCGGTTCGCCGTCGCGGGCCGAGGCTTCCGTTGGCGGGCGATGCAGGCCATATCTGAGCCGGTAGACGGGGCGTGCGATGTACAAAGCTATTACGCAGGATATCGAGGTAACGGTTGCTCCGAGCTTCTTGCCCGAGCATTCGAGCCCCGATACCCGCCGCTATGTTTGGGCTTATGCCGTGGAGATCATCAACCACGGCACCGAGCCCGTGCGCCTGTGCGCCCGCCATTGGATCATCACCGACGCCAACGGCAACGTGGAAGAAGTGCACGGCCCCGGCGTGGTGGGCGAGCAGCCGACGCTCGATCCGGGGGAGGTGTACCGCTACACGTCGGGCTGCCCGCTGTCGACGACGTCGGGCATCATGACGGGCCAGTACGAGATGGAGCGCTCGACGGGCGAACGCTTCCTGGTCGACGTGCCGCCCTTTTCGCTGGACCTGCCGGACAGCTTTCGCACCGTGCACTGAGCGCATGGGCGGGGCGGCCGGCGCCGAATCGGCGCCCTAGAGGCGCCGGTGGCGGGCTCGCGCACCGCGCTCGATGGCCGCGACGATCAGCTTTTCCAGCCCCAACGCGTCGCGCAGCATCGACAGGAAGCGCAGCTCCTCCTGCTGGATCCTGAGGTCGGCCGCGGCAACCTCGACGGCCAGCGCGTAGGCGGTTTCGTAAAGGTAATCGGGAGTGCAGGCCTTGATCAGGTCGAGGATCGTCTCGAGCCCGTCTTCCTCCTGCAGGATCTCGCCGCAGGTCTCCGCCAGCGTGACGAGCCGCTCCGAATCGAAGTCGCGGAAGATCGGCACCGTTTCGACAATCTCGCCGATCTTGCGCAGTTCCGCGTCGGTCATCGTCTGGTCGGCGGCCGACATCGTCACCATGGCGAACACGAGGGCTTCGTGATGCGAAATTGGCTGGTCCATATTACGTCCGGTTGCCTTCACTGTTCAGCACGTCGGTCTGCCCTTATCACCGTGAGAGCAACGGTGCTACGCCTGCCGCGCCGCGGATGGTGGCAAAGTCTAGGAAAGGTTAGTTCTTGGGTCCGATCTTCATCTTGGGTTTCCCCCGTTCGGGAACGACGGCAATGGCGCAAGCGCTGTCCGAACTGGGCCGCTTCGGCACGTACAAGCACGAAGGGCACTTCATCTACCTGTTTTCTGATGCGATCCAGCGTGTCGTGAGCGGGGATTTCAACGAAAACGCGATTCTGCGTGCCGAAGGAGCGGGAGACCGGTTCCTCGAGGGCTTCGCCCGCAGCGTCAATCGCCTGTTCGCCGCCGACCGCAATTCGGACAACACGCTGTGGATCGACAAGACGCCCGACCTGGCGCAGGTGCGCGCGGTGCCGGCGATCAACAAACTGTGGCCGACGGCGCGCTACATCTACCTCTACCGGCCGCCCGAGGCGGCGGTGCGCTCCAGCCTCGCCGTCTGGCGCCAGCGCCTCGACGGGCGGGAGGAGGAGACCGCGGAGCGGTGGCGCGCGTGCCAGGAGAGCTGGCGCGAGGCGCGGCTTGCGCTGGGCCGCGATCGCTATGTAGAGGTCTACCAGCCCGACATGCTGGCCAAACCGCACGAAGTCGCCGGGCAGCTCAAGCCGCTGCTGCAGTTGGCCGACGGCGAGGTTGAGAAGCTGACGCGGATGTGGACCAACAACCAGATGGTCAACAGGCCGAGGGGCGAGCGGGGCGCCGCGTACGATGCGGTCAAGCTGTCGCCCGATGTGCTGACTGCGGTGCGCCTGGCCACCCTGGAAGAAGTCGCCCACTGGCCGGCCCTGGTGGCCGCCGCGGCGAATGGAGAGGACGATAATGACTGAGCCTTTGGGCGAGGACGTGTTGCGGGCCGCCAAGGCCTGGCCCTTCGAGGAAGCGCGCAAGGTGATCGCGCGCCTCAAAGGCGACACGCGCCCGGTCATCTTCGAGACCGGGTACGGCCCGTCCGGCTTGCCGCATATCGGGACCTTCGGCGAAGTGGCGCGCACCACGATGGTGCGCAAGGCCTTCGAGCTGTTGACCGGCGGCAAGGTGCCCACCCGGCTGATCGCGTTTTCCGACGACATGGACGGAATGCGCAAGATCCCCAGCAACCTGCCCAACATCGAAAAGATGCAGCCGTTTCTCGGCAGATCGCTGACCGAGGTGCCGGACCCGTTCGGCGAGTACGAGAGCTTCGCGCACCACAACAACGCGCGCCTGCGCGGCTTCCTGGACGGCTTCGGCTTCGAGTACGAGTTCATGAGTGCGACCGAGACCTACCGGTCCGGCCGCTTCGACGCGGCGCTGATGGCGACGCTCGCCGCCTACGACGAGGTGATGGCGATCATGCTGCCGACATTGGGCGCGGAGCGGCAGGCGACCTATTCGCCCTTCCTGCCGATCCACCCCAAGACGCGTGTGGTGATGCAGGTGCCGATCGAGGCGCACGATGCCGATTCGGGCACGATCGCCTGGCGCGACCCGGCCGACGGCGCCTTGTACGAGACGCCGGTGACCGGCGGGGCGGCCAAGCTGCAGTGGAAGCCCGACTGGGCCATGCGCTGGGCCGCGCTCGGCGTCGACTACGAGATGGCGGGCAAGGACCTCATCGAATCGGTGCGGGTGTCGAGCCGCATCTGCAAGGCGATCGGCGGCACCCCGCCCGAGGGCTTCAACTACGAGCTCTTCCTCGACGAGAACGGCGAGAAGATCTCCAAGAGCAGGGGCAACGGCCTGTCGGTGGAGGAGTGGCTGACCTACGCCACGCCGGAGAGCCTGGCGCTGTTCATGTTCCAGAAGCCGAAGGCCGCCAAGCGGCTGTTCTTCGACGTGATTCCGAAGGCCGTCGACGAATACTACACCTTCGCGCAGAAATATAACGCGGCGGCGCCGACCGAGCGGCTCGACAATCCGGTGTGGCACATCAAATCCGGCGCGGAGACGGTGCCGACGAGCCCGATCCCGTTCGCGATGCTCCTCAACCTCGTGTCGGCGTCCAACGCCAGCGAGCGGCAGGTGCTGTGGGGTTTCATCTCGCGCTACGTGCCGGGGGCGACGCCGCAGAGCGAGCCGGAGCTCGACAGCATGGTGGGCTATGCGCTGCGCTACTATCGCGATTTCGTGGCGCCGGCGAAGCGCTTCCGCAATCCCACGGCGAACGAGCGCCTGGCGCTGGCGGAGCTGTCGGAACGGCTCGCCCCGTTGGAGGGGGCCGACGGCGAGACCATTCAGAACGAGGTCTATGCCGTCGGCAAGGCGCATTTCGAGGTGCTGCGCGAGTGGTTCGGCGCCCTCTACCAGGTGCTCCTCGGCCAGGAGCAGGGGCCGCGCTTTGGCTCGTTCGTCGCGCTCTACGGCGTCCCCGAAACGCGCAAGATGATCGCCGACGCCCTCGCCCGCGAAGCGGCCGACGCCTGACGGCCCGGCCGCCCGTCGCCCCGGCGGGTGTTTTTCACCAAGGGAGTTCGAAGTGAGCGTTTGCCGATTTTTGTGAGCAATGGCCAACGGTCGGGCTGGTTATCGCGTCCAAGGCGGGCTGCGTCGGAGAGCTTGAGGGCAGCAAGGATTTGTTGGCCTTGTTGAAGCGTACCATCGCTGCTTGCGAACTTGGTCCCCATATTCCGTCGACAGGCCCCGGTTCGCATCCCAATATTGTCAAGCCCCGCTGCATTCGTTCGGCCAAGCTCCTGTCCCGTTTCAGGGGGGCTGCTTCGTGCTGCCGAACTTCGCTGGTTTCAGCCACGATGAGTGGTCGCGTAGAGACCTCAATGCGATAGTAGAAGCTGAAAGTGCCCCAGGAATGGGCGTTTCGTTGCGGGCTTTTTGCGCTGAATTCTCCATCACCCCAAACTTCGCAGCTCGAGCCGCCGCAGCTCACGTTTGGGCGCGTCGAGATTGAATACGAGACGATTGGCCAGCGGGCTTTATAGCGCCTTGAACCAGCGACAACTTCCGCGCGCGCGGTCAACCGACCAAAATAGCTGACCGTCGGAGCGTAGTTGTCTTCAATGTAGCGCGCGTAGCCATCCGGAGACATTCGCCCTGCCGCTTCGAGGTTCGCCAATACGAGGTTGAGCGCCAGTTCGTCGTTAGATGCGCCGTGTTGCCTGGTTGTCGACACAGGGCGCTCCGAGCCAGGGCTGGAATCCTGGCCATCGATATAGAGAATTTTGATCTTGAGAACGGATGCGAGCTGCGGTGTCAGCCAAAGCATATCGTCCGGAGGCTTGCTCATGAGTGTCATCGCAGCGTTCTCAGGAAGTCCTAATGTATTGAGATACGCTCCTGTCCTCGCATTGCCGCTTCCGGTCTCTCTGACAACGCCGTTTTCATCACTGTAGGCTGCGTGAAATCCGACATTGGACTTGGGTTGAAGGATGCGAGGAGCCCCTCCGAGCCACGCCAATGCGCAAGCGGACGCGCAAACATCGCCATCGGCGACGGCCGTGGCGAGCTGACGAAGACGTATTGCCTTGCCGCTCTCGATGCCA
>JAUIJH010000080.1 GCA_030431335.1 Alphaproteobacteria bacterium | reverse complement strand
GGCGCGGCGCCCGGATATTCGGCGCGCACGGAGATGACCGGCTGGTCGACGTCCGGCAGCTCGCGCACCTCCACGCCCACCAGCGCGGCGAGCCCGGCGATGACGACGATGAGGTTGAGGACAAGGCTGAGAATGGGCCGCGCCACGAACAGGGCGGCGCTGCCCGCATTCTCGTCGCGTTCGCTCATGTCATGCGCCGGGTTTCGCACGCGGTGCGTTGATGTCCACCACGGGCACGCCGGGGCGCACCTTGAGGATGCCGTCGAGGACGATGCGGTCGCCCTCCTTGAGGTCGGCTTCGATCCAGACCTGGTCGCCGTCGCGGCGGCGGATCACCAGCGGCACGCGCTCGGGCAAGTTGTCCTCGCCGACGCGCCAGACGGCGGCCCCTTCGCCGCTCCAGGAGATGGCGACGGCCGGCACCACCGGCAGCGGGCTGGAGATGGAGGAGAAGTTGACGCTGAAGGTCATGCCCGGCAGCAGCGCCCGGTCGGAGTTTTCCACGGTGGCGCGCACGCGCAGGGTGCGGGTGGCGGCGTTGATGGCCGCGTCGTAGGCGGTGACCTGGCCGGTGAAGACGCGGCCGATCAGCGAGGGGGTGACGAGCTCCAGCGGCAGGCCGACCCTGACGGCCGAGGCAGCCGTCTCGGATACCTCGAACTCCACCAGGAGCTGGGAGGTGTCGTAGACCTCGACCACCGGGGAGCCGAGGGCGAGATAGTCGCCCTCCTCGAGGTCCGTCAGGCCGACGGTGCCGGCGAAGGGGGCGTCGATGATCCGCCGGTCGACTTCGAACTGGGCCGCGGCGCGATTGGCCTCGGCGACGGCGAGCGAGGCCTTGGCCTCTTCGATCTGGGCGCTGGAGATGGCGCTGGAGTTGCGCTTGGCGAGGGTGTCGAGCCGGTCGAAGGTCGCTTGCTGCTGCTCGTAGTTGGCCTTGGCGCTGCGCAGGGCTATCTCCTGCGCCTCCCGCTCCAGCGAGAGCAGCGGGGTGCCCTTGTCGACGGTGGCGTTAGGAGCGAAGTGCAGCGCCTCGACGGTGCCGGCGACTTCCGACGTCACGTTGACGGCGCGCACGGCCATGCCGGTGCCGATGGAGCGAACGTGCGTGCGCGGCGGCGACAGCTCCACCGTGGCGGTGGTGACGGCGACGTCGGTGACGATCCGCCGTCCGCGCCGCGCTTCGCCCTGGCCTTCCTGGCGCGCGGCGACCTGCGGTTCTGCCAGGCCGAGCTTTTCGGGTGCGACGTACCAGACGCCGCCGACAGCGAGGGCAACGATGGCGATGACCGCAATCACCCAGTTCATGCGTGGCGATACTCCAGATCGGCGACGGCGCCGCAATAGCACGGCATTTCGTCCGCCGCATAGACAAGCGCTCGCCGACACGCAGTCGTGATCGCCGCGCTTGTCCTGGCATATCGCGTGCCGGCGGGCAGCGGCGCGTTGCCGCAAGGATCGCCCGCCGGATGTCGCCCGATCTCAGCCCGTCAGGCTGCGGCGGGCTCCTCGGCGAACACGCTCTCGCCGGGGCCGAAGGGGACGGGGGCCGGCCGCTCGCAGCGCGTCGCGAGGTCGATGCGGCGGCCCTCGGCGGCGGCGCGTTCGAGGCTCTCCATCACCTCCATCACGTGCAGCGCCAGGGCGCCGCTGGCCCGGTGCGGGCGCCCCGTGGCGATGGCGGCGGCCATGTCGAAGACGCCGACCATGCGGTAGTCCGCCACCTGCCGTCCGTCCCGCAGCGGGCGGTTGGGGGCGCCGAAGGGCAGCTCGGCCATCAGAGCGTCGGCAAAGGCGCCGTCCCGCTGCGACAGCGCCACCGGACCGCCAAAGAAGTTGGGGTCCGGGTTCTGGATCGTCCCCTCGGTGCCGTAGATCTCGATGGGCGGGCGGCCGTGCTTCCACACGTCCCAGGAGGCGGTGAGGGCGACGTTGGCGCCGCTCTCGAAGACGAGCACGCCGTTATAGGTGGTGAACACCTCCACCGCGATGTCCTCGCCCGCGCGCGGGCCGCTGCCGACGGTGCGCACCGCGCGCGGGCGGGAGGCTTGCGCGACGACGCTCGCCACCGGGCCGAGGCAGTTGACGAGCTGGGTGATCGGGTAGCAGCCGATGTCGAGGACCGGCCCGCCGCCACGCTGATAGAAGAAGAACGGGTTGGGGTGCCACACCTCGGCGCCGGCGGTGGCGAAGGTGGCCGCGCCGCCCGTCACGGTGCCGATGCGGCCGGCGTCGATCAGCCGGCGCACGCTCTGGTGGCCCGCGCCGAGGAACGTGTCCGGCGCGCAGCCCACCCGCAGCCCGGCCGCATCGGCCTGGTCCATGGTGGCCTTGGCCTCGGCGTAGGTCACCGCGAACGGCTTTTCGGTATAGACGTGCTTGCCGGCCGCCAGGATGGCCGCGTTCACCTCGGCGTGGGCCGCGGGCACGGTGAGGTTGATGACGATGGAGATCTCGTCGTCGGCGAGGAGATCGGCCAAGGTCTCGGCGCGCACGCCATACTCCTGCGCCTTGGCGCGGGCGGCCTCGGGCAGCATGTCGCTGACGGCGACGGCCTTCACGATCTCGGAGCGGGCCGCTCCCTTGAGATAGGCGTCGGAGATCACGCCGCAGCCGACGATGCCGAGTTTGATCGGGTTGACAGTCATGGCGATCCCTCAGGCGAGATGTTGCAGCACGTAGGCGCGGCCGGTGCGGGCGAAGCGGATGGCGTCGGACGGCTTGTCGTGCTCCAGCACGATCCATCTGGCGCCGAGGGCGCGGGCCTCCTTGTAAAGGTGCGGCCAGTCGAGCGTGCCCTCGCCGATGTCGGCCCAGCCGTCCTCGTCGGCGTTCTCGCCGGCGGGCGCGAGGTCCTTGACGTGGATCGCCGACAGGCGCGCGGACTCCCGCTTCATCCAGGCGACGGGGTCGGCGCCGCCGCGCGCGAGCCAGGCGACGTCGGCCTCGAAGGTGAGGGGCGAGCCGGCGGCGCCCTCGAACAGCGCCTCCAGCGGCGTGCCGCCGTCGGCGAACGCGTTCAGCTCCCAATGGTGGTTGTGGTAGCCGAAGGCGATGCCGTGCTCCTCCAGGCGCGCGGCGATGGTGCCGAGCTCCTCGCCGAGCGCGCGCCAGAAATCGACGTCGCGCCCCTCGCGGTCCTCCGGCGGCACGGCGGGCATGAAGATCTCTTCCAGGCCCAGCGCGCCCGCGTGGTCGAGCGTGAAATCGAAGCGCTCGCGCAGGTCCGCCAGGTTGATGTGGCCGGTGGGCGCGCTCATGGCGCGCGCATCGAGCGCGGCGCGGATCGCCGGCGCGTCGGCGAGGTGGCGGCCGTAGGTCTCGACGCGCTTGAAGCCGAGCTCGGCCAAGGCGTCGAGCTGCGCGGCGATATCGCCTCCGGCGAACTCGCGCAGGGTATAGAGTTGGATGGAAAGTTCGTCGGCTAGGCTCACGGGGGGACCTTCGTTGGGCGGCGCGTCAGAGGCGGCGGCCGGTCTCGGTGTCGAACAGGTTGGCGCGCCGCGGATCGGGCGCGAGGGCGACCGGCGTGCCGACCTTGACCGGCTCGTCGGTGGTGACGCGCAGCTGGATCGAGGTGCGGTCGCGGCGCGCCCACACCAGCGCGTCGGCGCCGAGCGGCTCGACGATGTCGACGCGAAAGCCGTCCCAGGTGCCGCCGTCGAGGGCGATGTGCTCCGGGCGCACGCCGAGCGTCACCGCCTGGCCGGGGGCGGGCGGGGCGGCGCACACGTCGTCGGGCAGCGACAGGGACACGGTGTCGTTCTCAAACATCAGCCCGCTGGCGCCGGCGGCGATCCGGCCCTCCAGGAAGTTCATCTTGGGGCTGCCGACGAAGCCGGCGACGAACAGGTTGGCGGGGCGGTGATAGAGCTCGTCCGGGGCGCCGAGCTGCTGGATCTCGCGATCCTTCATCACGGCGATGCGGTCCGCCAGCGTCATCGCCTCGATCTGGTCGTGGGTGACGTAGATCATGGTGGTGGAGCCGAGCTCCATGTGCAGGCGCTTGATTTCCAGGCGCAATTCGTTGCGCAGCTGCGCGTCCAGATTGGACAGCGGCTCGTCGAACAGGAAGACAGCCGCGTCGCGCACCAGGGCGCGGCCGATGGCGACACGTTGGCGCTGGCCGCCGGACAGCTGGTCGGGCCGGCGGTCGAGGAGGTGGGTGATCTGCAGCATTTCCGCCGCCCGCGTGACGCGCGTCTCGATGTCGGCCCGGGGGGTCTTGGCCATCTTGAGGCCGAAAGACATGTTCTGGCGCACCGACATGCGCGGGTAGAGCGCGTAGGACTGGAACACCATGGCGATGGAGCGGTCCTTCGGCTCCTCCCAGGTGACGTTGCGCCCGCCGATCAGGATCTTGCCTTCCTCCACGTCGAGGAGGCCGGCGATGGCATTGAGAAGGGTGGACTTGCCGCAGCCGGACGGGCCCAGGAGCACGATGAACTCGCCCTCGGCGATGTCGAGCGACAGGCCGTCGATCACCTTGAGAGCGCCGAAGGCGACCGAGACGTCTTTTACGTTGACCCCATTCATGGCTCAGCCTTTCACCGCGCCGGCGGCGATGCCGCGCACGAACCAGCGGCCCGACAGGAAATAAACGGCGAGGGGGACGAGCGCGGTGAGCAAGGTCGCCGCCATGTCGACATTGTAGCGGCGCTCGCCCTGCATGGAGTTGACGATGTTGTTGAGCTGCACGGTCATGGGCAAATTCTCGCGGCCGGCGAAGGCGACGCCGAACAGGAAGTCGTTCCAGATCCCGGTAACCTGCAGGATCGTCGCGACGATGATGATCGGGGCCGACATCGGCAGGATGACATTGAGGAAGATCGACCAGAAGCTGCCGCCGTCGACGCGGGCGGCCTTGAAGAGGTCGATGGGGATGCCCTGGTAGAAGTTGCGGAAAAGCAGCGTCATCAGCGGAAGGCCGAAGATGACGTGCACGACGACGACGCACAGGAGCGAGTTGTAGAGCCCCGTGGCCGCGAACAGGCGCACCAGCGGATAGATGAAGACCTGGTAGGGGATGAAGGCGCCCAGGAGCAGGCAGCCGAACATGACGTTGGCGCCCTTCACCCGCCAGAAGGAGAGCGCGTAGCCGGTGACCGCACCGATGGCGATGGACAGGATCACCGAGGGGATCAGGATCTGCACCGAGTTCATGAAGCCGACCGAGATGCCGTGGCATTCGAGGCCGGTGCAGGCGCCCGACCAGGCGCTGATCCACGGGTCGATGGTCCACAATTTGGGCAGCGAGAAGATGTTGCCCAGGCGGATCTCTTCCATCGGCTTGAGGCTGGTCATCAGCATGACCCACAGCGGGATCAGGAAGAACGCCGCCGAGATGACGAGGAAGGCGTAGACGCCGACGCGGCCGGCCGTGACGGTCTTCGGGCGGCGGCCTTCGGGGTCGGGGGGCGGGAGGCTCATCGGGGCACCTGCGGGCGCACGTAGCGGGCATAGACCCAGGGCGCGAGGACGATGGCGACGGTGATCAGCATCATTGTCGCGGCGGAGGTGGCGAGGCCGATGTTGGACCGCTCGAACAGGTGGTCCATGACGAACTTCGCCGGCACGTCGGAGGCGATGCCCGGACCGCCGCCGGTCATCGCGACGACGAGGTCGTAGAGCCGGGCGACGCTGATGGCGAGGAGCACCACGGCGGTGACGATCATCGGCCCGAGCAGCGGCAGCACGATGGAGGTGTAGACGCGCCAGGTCGGGATGCCGTCCACCCGCGCGGCCTTCCAGAGATCGGCGTCAACGCCTCGCAGGCCCGCGAGCAGGATCGCCATCACCAGCCCCGCGCCGTGCCACACCGCCGCGAGGACCAGCGCGTAGACGACGGTGTCGCGGTTCACCGCCCAGTCGACGTCGATGAAGGTGAGGCCGAGCTTGTGCAGCGTGTCCTCCACCCCGAGCGTCGGGTTGAGGACCCACTGCCAGACGAGGCCGGTGACGATGAAGGACATCGAATAGGGGTAGAGAAAGATGGTGCGGAACAGCGCCTCGCCGCGGATGCGCTGGTCGATGAACACCGCCATCAGGAAGCCGAACACCAGGCACGCCGCGATGAAGAGCACGCCGAACAGGACGATGTTCTCCACCGAGGTGAGGAAGCGCGTGTTGGACAACAGCCGCTCGTACTGGCTGAAGCCGACGAAATCGAGGTTCGGCAGAAGCCGCGAGGAGGTGAAGGACAGCCGCACCGTCCAGATCATGCAGCCGACATAGACGACGGCGACGATGATGGCGGCCGGCACCAGGGCGATGGCCGCCGCCAGCGGCATCCGGCGCCGGCGGCGGGCGGGCGCAGTCGGCTCCTCGGTGGTCGCGATGGTTGTCATGGCGCGGTCCCGGGCGGGAAGACGGGTGCGGCGGGCGCTCGGCCCGCCGCGGCGAGGCTCAGTACGCCGCTTCCATGGCGGACACGAAGTTCTCGACGAACTCGTCCGTGCCCATTTCCGGCGCGCTCCAGTACTGGGTGATCACGTCACGCGTCGTGCCGACGAGGTCGGGCGAGTAGAAGTTGTGGCTCGCCACCTGCTTGGCGGGGTCCTGCAGCGCCTTCATGCCGGCCTGGGCGCACTGGTCCATCGCCGAAACGTCGACGTCGAGCCGCACGGGCACGGAACCCTTCTTCATGTTGAAGGCGACCTGGACTTCCGGCGACAGCATCAGCTCGGCCATCTTGTCCTGCGCGGCCTTGGCCGCCTCGTCGTCGACCTTGGGGAAGACGAACACGTCGCCGCCCATCATATAGCCGCCCGGCATGATGGTGCAGCCGTACTCCTTGCCGGGGGTGAGGCCGGCGGCGATGAACTCGCCCTTGGCCCAGTCGCCCATCAGCTGGGCGGCGGCCTTGCCGGTGAGGACGAGGTTGGTGGTCTCGTTCCAGCTGCGGCCGGGGCTGCCCTCGTCGGTAAGCGCGCGCAGCTTGCCGTAGGTCTCGGCCGCCTGGCGGAACTCGTCGCTCTCGGCGGCGTCCGTGTCCTTGTCGCGATAGATCTTGAGGAACAGGTCCGGGCCGCCGGTTTCCAGGACCACGGCGTCGAACAGCACGTGGTCCTGCCAGTTCTGGCCGCCATGCGCGAGGGGCGTGAAGCCGGCTTCCTTGATCTTCGGCGCGGCGGCGATCAGCTCGGCGAAGGACTGGGGCGCTTCGACACCGGACTTTTGCAGCACGTCGTTGTTGGTGAAGAGCCAGTTCTGGCCGTGGATGTTGACGGGGACGGCATAGAAGGAGCCGTCGCGCGTCGCCGCATCGACAACGGCCTTTGGCAGCACGTCGCTCCAGTTGTTGGCCTTGGCGACACTGTCGACGTCGCGCAGGAGGCCGTTGGCGACGAGCTCGGAGAACTGCTCGCCGGTGTTGAACTGCATGACCGTCGGCGGGTTGCCGCCCACGATGCGGTTGACGCCGGCGTTGCGCGCGTTCTGGCCACCGGCGATGGCGGTGTCGATCCAGTTGCCGCCGGCTCCGGTATAGGCATCGGCGAACACCTTCACCGCGGCCGATTCGCCGCCCGAGGTCCACCAATGCAGCACCTCGGCATCCTGCGCGACGGCCGCGGCCGGCAGGGCGATGACGACGCAGGTCGCCAGAAGCGCTTGACGCAATGTTTTCATGAAACCATACCTCCCATAGTGTTTTTGTAATCGATTACATGGAGCGGTAGCACAACTTGGACACGAAGAAAAGCGGGCAATCGCCGAAGCCGACCGGCCGGCGCCGCCGCGGCTCGGAGGCGCGGGCGGTGACGATTTCGCACGTCGCGCGGCTGGCGAAGGTGTCGACGGCCACGGTGAGCCGGGCACTGACGGCACCGGAGACGGTGAGCCTGGCGACGCGGGAGCGGGTGCTGTCGGCGGTGGCGCAGACCGGCTACACGCCCAACCGCGCGGCCCGCAGCCTGCGCGTCCAGCGGACCATGAGCGTCCTGGTAGTGGTGCCTTGGCAGATCACCCCGTTCTTTAGCGACTTGCTGCTGTTTCTGGACCGGGCGCTGGCTGCGCGCGGCTACTCGATGCTGATCGGCGACCTCGCCGACCGCGCGGAGCAAGAACCGCGGCTCGTCAACCTGGTGGCGGCGGGGCAGGTGGACGGGCTGATCCTCCTCAACGGCGAGATCCTGGCCGCCGGCGGGCGGCGCGTCGACGAGATGGGCATCCCGATCGTCGGCCTGTGCGTGCCGGCGGCGCCGTCGGTCCCGGCGGTGCTGGTCGAGGACCGCAAAGGGGGGGAGGCGGTGGCCCATCACCTCCTCGCGCTCGGCCACCGCCGGTTCGGCTACCTGTCGGGGCCGCCGGGCAACTTCAACGAGATCGAGCGTTGCGCGGGATTTTGCGAGGCGCTGGCGGAGGCGGGGATCGCGGCGACGGAGATCGTCCGCTATCGCGGCAGCTTCCATGTGAGCACGGGGGCGGCGGCGGCCGTTCAGTTCCTCGACGCGTCGGACCGGCCGACGGCCGTCTTCTGTGCCAGCGACATGATGGCGATCGGCTTCATGCTGAAGCTGCAGGCGCACGGGCTGGCCGTGCCGGCCGATGTGTCGCTGGTGGGGTTCGACGGGATCGAGCTCGGCACGTTTTGCGCGCCGGCCCTCACCACCGTGGTGCAGCCGGCCGAGGCGATGGCGCGGGCGGCGGCGGAGCGCTTCGTGGCGCTGCTCGGCGACGACGAGACGGCCGGCCCCTGCGATCGGCTACCCGTGTCGCTGCGGCTGGGCGGCAGCACGGCCCCTCCCGCCGCACGCCACTGAGCCGACAGCCACAGCGATTTCCCGGCTGCCTGCGATGGGGGTCTTTACCGCGGCGCGCTGAGCTGCTTAAGATCACAGTGCAACTAAAATATTAGACGGCCCAATCGGAGCCGCAGGGAGATCGCTCACATGCAAAACAGTGCGAAATCATTCGGCCGCGCGCTGGCCGTTCTCGCGGCGTTGACGCTGGCGTTGCCGGCCGCCGCGCAGACGACCTTGCGCATCGGCACCGTCCTCGCCCCCAACGATCCGATGGGGCAGGGCCTCGACAAGTTCGCCAAGGAGGTGGCCGAGGCCACCAACGGCGAAGTGGAGGTCGAGATCTTCCACAACTCGCAGCTCGGCGACACGACCGAGATGCTGGATCAGGCGCGCGCGGGCGCCAATGTCGGCACGGTGACGGACGTCGCGCGCCTGTCGAGCTTCGTGCCCTCGCTCGCCATCATGTCCGCCCCCTTCCTGTTCGAAACCTACGAGGACGCCGACAAGTTCGCGCTGTCGGACGAGTATCTCGCCTGGGGCGAGGAGCTGAAGGAGAAGGCCGGCATCGCGATGCTGGCCTCCAACTGGTACCAGGGCGCGCGCCATGCGCTGACCCAGAAGCCGGCCATCACGCCGGCCGACCTCGCCGGCGTGCGCATGCGCACCATCGGCGCGCCGGTCTGGATCGAGACCATCCGCGCGATGGGTGCCGAGCCCACCCCGATGCCCTGGGGCGAGGTCTATTCGGCCCTGCAGCTCGGCACGCTGGATGCGGCCGAGGCGCAGCCTACGGCCATCTGGGGCGCCAAGCTCTACGAGGTGATCAAGCACGTGAACAAGACCGGCCACATCCAGCTCGTGACGGCGCTGGTGGTGGGTGCCGACACGTGGGACCAGATCTCGCCGGAGAACCAGAAGATCGTCCGCGATCTGGCGGTGGAGAACGGGCGCTACGCGTCGGGCCTCACCATCGAGCTGGGCGAGAAGGCGCTCGAGGATGTCGCCGCCAGCGGCGTCGAGGTGCACGAAGTGGACCTTGCCCCGTTCAAGGAAGCGGTGGCGCCGGTCTACGGAATGCTCGACCTCGAGAAGGAAAAAGCCATCGTCGAGAACGTGCTCGGCCGCTGATCGACGCAGCGGGGACGGCGGGAATCTTCAATGTATCTCAGGATTGAAATGGCGGTCGCGGCGCTCTTGCTCGTCGCGATCGTGGTGCTGGTGGGGATCGCCTCGGTGGCCCGCTCGATGGGCTCGCCGATCATCTGGTCGATCGAGGTGGCGCAGCTCCTGTTCGTCTGGCTCGTCATGCTGGCGGCCGACATCGCGCTGCAGGAGGGGCGGCATTTCGGGCTTTCGCTGTTGCTCGATCAGCTCAAGCCGCGGGCGCGGCTGGTGGTCGACGTCATCAACATCCTGATCCTGATCGGGCTTCTCGCCTTCCTTTCGAGCTATGCCGTCAAGAATGTGCAGCTGATGCACCCGCGCCTGATCGGCGCCACCCAGATGCACGCCTCGATGGTCCACGGCGCGCTGCTGTTCGGCATCGTCCTGTTCCTGCGCACGTTGGCGGTGCAGCTCTACGGCCGCATCCGCCAGGGGAGTGGCGCCTGATGCTCCTCCTTATTGCGGGGCTGTTCGCCCTCTTCCTCGTGATCGGCCTGCCGGTGGCCTTCGCGCTCGCGCTGGCGGCGATCCCGGTGTTCGTGCTCACCGGCACCATGCCGCCCACCGTGGCGCTGCAAAAAATGGTGACGGCGACGCAGAGCTTCCCGCTGCTGGCCGTGCCGTTCTTCATCCTCGCCGGCAACCTGATGAACGTCACCGGCATCACCGAGCGCCTGGTGCGCTTCGCCCGGCTTCTGACGGGCTGGCTCGCGGGCGGACTGGCTCAGGTCTCGATCGTGCTGTCCTTCATGATGGGGGGCATCTCCGGCTCGGCCGTCGCCGATGCCTCGATGGAGGCGCGCATCCTCGGCCCCTCGATGCTGGCGCAAGGCTACTCGAAGGGCTCCACCGCGGTGATCCTCGCCTTCGGCTCGATCATCACGGCGACGATCCCGCCCTCGATCGGCCTCATCCTGTTCGGCTTCATCAACGAGGTGTCCATCGGGCGCCTGTTCCTCGCCGGCATCATCCCGGGGATGGTGCTGACGCTGGTGTTGATGGCGACCACCTGGATCGTCGCCAAGCAGCGCGGCTACAAGCCCGACCTGCCGCAGGTGCCGAGCGCGCGCGAACTCGGCGCCAGCTTCCTGGACAGCATCTGGGCGCTCGCCTTTCCGGTGATCCTCATCGTCGGCTTCCGCTTCGGCCTGTTCACGGCGACGGAGGCGGGCGTCTTCCTCGTCTTCTATGCGCTCTTCATCGGCACCGTGGTCTATCGCGACCTGACGCTGCCCAAGCTCTACGAGGCGATCACCAGCTCGGTGTCGGACCTCGGCATGATCATGCTGCTCATTATGATGGCGGCGGTGCTGGGCTACGCGGTCACCATCGAGCGGGCGCCGCAGGAGATCACCGAGTGGGTGACGACGCTGACGGACGACCCGCGCATCGTGCTCCTCCTGGTGGTGGTGCTGCTGATCGTCAGCGGCATGTTCCTGGAGGGGGCGGCCAACATCCTGCTGGTCACGCCCATCGTGCTGCCGGTCCTGGTCGATGCCGGCTACAATCCGGTGCACATGGGCATCCTGATCGTGACATTGATCAATTTCGGGGGGCTGACACCGCCTGTCGGAGTGATCATGTTTACGGTGTGCGGCATCCTGAGATGTCGGACGGGCGAGTTTTCCAAGGCCTCGGTGCCGTTCTTCCTTGCAATGCTGGGGTTCATCGCCTTGCTGGCGGCGGTCCCGTGGCTGAGCCTGGTGCTGCCGCGAATGCTGATGTGAGCGATCGATTGACCTTTCCCGGCAGCCCCCCCCATGCGCACCGAGACGGCGGGTCGGCTTCGTCGAAGGTGTACGAGGATCTGCGCCAGCACATCGTGGCGCTGACGATGCCGCCCGATACCACCATCGATCGGGCCCAGATGGCGACGCGCTACGGGGTCAGCCAGCAGCCGGTGCGCGAGGCGCTGAAGCAGCTGGAGCAGGACGGGCTCGTCAAGGCGTTCCCCCAGTCGCGTACGGTGGTGACGCGGATCGACCTGACGCGGGTGCGCGAGGAGCATTTTCTGCGCGTGGCGGCCGAATGCGAGGTGGCGCGCACGCTGGCCGGGGCGGGCGGCGCGCCGACGCTGACCACGGCGCGCGGCCTCTTGCGCATGCAGGAGGCGCTGGTGGGCGACGTGGAGCAGATCGACCTCTTTCGCCAACTCGACGACGCCTTCCACGAGTGCCTGTTCGAGGGGGTGGGCCAGCTGGGGCTCTACCGCCACATCCGTTCGCGTTCGGGCAATCTGGCGCGGGTGCGCACGCTGGACCTGCCGAGCGATGGCAAGATGCGCGCGGTGCTCGACGCGCATGTGGACATTCTGAAGGGGATCGAGGCGGCGGATACGGGCGCCGCGTCGGACGCCATGCGCCAGCACCTGTCCGGGACGGTCGAGCGGCTGGCGGCGATCTTCGAGGGGCACCAACAGTTTTTCGGCGGCGCGCCGGTCTGAGCGTCTGCCGGCGGCGTTCGGGCGGGAAGGGGGCAAAATCCGTCCGACAAAGAGCATTGCCGGCTTGCAGGGCGCGCGGGCAGCCTTTATCTGGTTGCCGCACTAGGGGTGTAGCTCAGTTGGTAGAGCGGCGGTCTCCAAAACCGTAGGCCGGGGGTTCGAGTCCCTCCGCCCCTGCCAAGTCCCCACGCATTCTCTGCATTGGCTTTGGTCTCCAGCGAGCGCATGGCGGTGTCTCCGCCTCGACGAGTTCGCCGCCCCAAAGGCATCTTGTTCAAGAATGCGTGACGTGCTTCTCTGAGCCGCGACCAGACCATATTTATTATCGTCGGTCGGGCAGGCGGGTTTGTCCCCCGCCAATTGCCGCGCGTTCCGCCATTTGTCATGACGATGACAAATTGGGGGTTGCACAATCACCGCATGGTTGTTAGCTACCACGCTCGCAAGGGCGCAAAGGCGGCAGTGCGCCGAAAGTTCTGACATTCAGCGAACAAAATGCCCTGTGACATGCCGGTCGCAGGGCCTCGCTGCGTCAAAGTGGGTGGCTCGTGGCGACGAATCCGTTCCGGTTCATGCAGGAAGTGCGGCAGGAGACCAGCAAAGTGGTCTGGCCGTCTCGGCGTGAGACGATGATCACGACGGTGATGGTATTCATCATGTGCGCGTTCGCCGCGACGTTCTTTTTCGTCGTCGACCGGGTCCTTGGTTGGGGAGTCGGCTTGATCCTCGGCTGAGCGCCTATTGCGGCAGCCGCTGAGCGATCAAGGAGGTATCGAAACGAATGAATAAGCGCTGGTACATCGTACACGCCTATACGAACTTCGAGAACAAGGTGCGTGACGCGATCATCGCCGATGCGGAGCAGCGCGGCCTGTCGGACATGTTCGACGAGGTGCTTGTGCCGAAGGAGAAGGTGACGGAGGTGCGGCGCGGCCGCCGTGTCGACACCGAGCGCAATTGTTACCCCGGTTACGTGCTCGTGAAGTGCGCGCTGACCGACGAGGTGTTCCACCTCATCAAGAACACGCCGAAGGTGACCGGCTTCCTTGGCGCCACGCAGCGGCCGCAGCCGATCCCGGACCGCGAGGCGGAACGGATCCTGCACCAGGTGACCGAGGGCGTGGAGCGTCCCCGTCCCACGGTGCACTTCGAGGTGGGCGAGCAGGTGCGTGTGTCGGACGGCCCGTTCGCCTCCTTCAACGGCTACGTCGAAGAGGTGGACGACGAGCGGGCGCGGGTGAAGGTGGCGGTGTCGATCTTCGGCCGGCCCACCAATGTCGAGCTGGAATACGCCCAGGTCGAGAAGATGGACTGATCCGGCTCGTTCGGGGCAACCCGGGCAGGCGGAAGCGTTGCGGGAGGCGAGGGGGCGGCCAACCCCTGAACCCGAACCGCAAACGGGCATAGGGCCCGAGACTGGCGAAGGGGCCATGCCCCGGAAAGGAACGACGTGGCAAAGAAGGTTGCAGGCTTCATCAAGCTGCAGGTGCCCGCAGGCGCAGCGACTCCGTCGCCGCCGATCGGGCCGGCGCTGGGTCAGCGCGGTTTGAACATCGTGATGTTCACCAAAGAGTTCAACTCGAAGACGCAGGACATGGAAAAGGGTGCGCCCTGTCCGACCGTCATCACGTACTACACGGACAAGTCGTTCACCTTCCAGATCAAGACCCCCCCGGTCAGCTTCTTCCTGAAGAAGGCGACGGGGCTGAAGTCCGGCTCCAAGGCGCCTGGCAAGGAGTCTGTCGGCACGGTGGGACGCGACAAGGTGCGTGAGATCGCCGAGGCCAAGATGAAGGACCTCAACGCCAACACGGTTGAGCAGGCGATGAAGATGGTGGAGGGCTCCGCGCGCTCCATGGGCCTCGAGGTGGTCGACTGATGACGAAGATCGCGAAACGCATGCAGGCGGCCCGCGAAGGGATCGACCACAAGGCGCTCTATCCGCTCGCCGACGCCGTGAAGCTGCTCAAGGAGCGCTCCAAGGTGAAGTTCGACGAGACCGTCGAGATCGCCGTCAATCTGGGCGTCGACCCGCGCCACGCCGACCAGATGGTCCGCGGCGTGTGCGTGCTGCCCAACGGCACCGGCAAGGACGTGAAGGTGGCCGTGTTCGCCCGTGGCGACAAGGCTGACGAAGCGAAGGCCGCCGGAGCCGACATCGTCGGCGCCGAGGAGCTGGTGGCCGAAGTGCAGGCCGGCAACATCAATTTCGAGCGCTGTATCGCGACGCCCGACATGATGCCCCTGGTGGGCCGCCTCGGTAAGGTGCTGGGCCCCCGCGGCCTGATGCCGAACCCCAAGGTCGGCACCGTGACGCCGGACGTCGCCAAGGCCGTCAAGGACGCCAAGGGCGGCGCCGTGGAGTTCCGCGTCGAGAAGGGCGGCATCGTGCACGGCCCGGTCGGCAAGGTCTCCTTCGGCGAGGATGCGCTGCTGGAAAACATCCGCGCCTTCTGGGATGCGGTGAACAAGGCGAAGCCTGCGGGCGCCAAGGGCACCTACATGAAGAAGATCGCGATGAGCTCGACCATGGGGCCGGGCCTGAAGATCGACCTGTCGACCGTCTCGGCGGCGTAGTTGTGAACACGCCCTCCCGCCTGCGCCGCATGGCGCTGGCGGCCGTGGTCGCTGCGGCGACCTTTCTGGTGATCCGGCTGATCTCGGGCGGCTTCGGCTCCTGAGATCGACGCATGGGTGAGCCGGGGCCGCGGCGAGGGGCGCCGCAACGCGAGTGAGGCGGCTGCAGAGGGAACCGATGTGAACGAGGCAGCGGGAAAGGCCAGGCGGACCGCATCGGAGTTGACCGACCCTCCCGGCGCCCAATCGGCGTTCGGACGGTAGAGCGGCCAAGGCCATGCCGATCCACCGACTGGGCATCCGTCTCGTTCAGGTGCTGTTTCTGGTGGCGGTGGCGGCCACGTCGTTCGGCTACGGAGGGCTCGGCGCCGTGGTTGCGGTCTGTACGATACCGCTGGTGGTCGTGACGGGGGTGCTTTGGTACCTGTTCAACCGCCGCATGGAGCGTGAGGACCGCGAGGCCGGTCGGCGCTGAAATGGAATTGGCGCGGGAGCGATCCCGCGCAGAGCTTCGCCCGGTTCGCCGGGCGTAAGGGGCCTCTCTTTCGGGAGGGGCAGCCTGTCCGAGACTGCAGGGGGCAACCGACGGGTCGCCTATAAAAAACCTGCACAGACGGGGGTCGGAACGGGAAACCGTTCGCTCCGGGATAGGTGTGAGCCGTCCGCGCCGGCAACGGGGCGGGCAAATTGAGCCGGGTGGGGCGCGAGCCTCGCCCATGTCTTGGAGAAAACGGTGGACAGAGCCGAAAAGAAGGAAATGGTGAGCTTCCTCGACGAAGTCTTCGCCAGCTCCGGCTCCGTGGTCGTGACCCACTACGAGGGTCTCACCGTGGCCGAGATGACCGATCTCCGCCGCCAGATGAAAGAAGCTGGGGCGCAGTACAAGGTCATCAAGAACCGGCTCGCCAAGATTGCGCTCCAAAACACCGAACGGACCGCGGTTTCGCCGCTGTTCGTGGGACCGGTGGGCATTGCGTACGGGCTTGACCCCGTCGCGGCGCCCAAGGTGCTGACTGCGTACGCGAAGAAGAACGACAAGCTCATCATCGTCGGCGGCCTGATCGGCTCGCAGGCGATGGACGTGAAGGGTGTCGAGGCTTTGGCCACGATGCCGTCGATCGAAGAGATGCGTTCCAAGCTTCTGGGCTGCATGCTGCAGCCTGCGTCCAATCTGGCGCGCGTGCTCAACCAGCCCGGCGAGAAGCTGGCACGCCAGCTCAACGCGCCCGGCCAGAACCTCCTCGGTGTTCTTCAGGCGCAAAAGGCGAAGCTGGAAGCGGCTGCGTGAGGCCAGGGGTCAAAACCCTGAACCGACAACCCTATATTGGATAACGAAGCATGAGCAATCTCGAAAACCTGTACGAAGAGCTGTCCAAGCTGACGGTTCTGGAAGTCTCCGAGCTCGTCAAGAAGCTCGAAGAGGGCTGGGGCGTGTCCGCTGCGGCCGCCGCGCCTGCGATGGCGATGGCGATGCCGGCCGCTGGTGGTGCCGATGCGGCCCCCGCCGAGGAGAAGACCGAGTTCGACGTCGTCCTCGAGGACGCCGGCGACAAGAAGATCAACGTGATCAAGGAAGTCCGCGCCATCACCGGGCTTGGCCTGAAGGAAGCCAAGGACCTCGTGGAAGGCGCGCCGAAGACGGTGAAGGAAGCCGCCTCGAAGGACGAGTCGGAAGCCATCAAGAAGAAGCTCGAGGAAGCTGGCGCGAAGGTCTCGCTTAAGTAAGCGGACTTTGCCGAGCTTTCGGGCTCAGGGGCGCAGGCAGCGCCCCGAACAACGGACTGCCGGCGCGCCCAAATGGGTGCGCCGGCCTTTCGCGTCGTTAGGGGCAGCGATGCGGGCGAGAGCGCGGCCTACCGCGCGGCAAGGGGCAAAAGCACGATATGACTCAAGTCTTTAGCGGTCGTAAACAGGTCAGGAAGTGGTTCGGTTCGATCCGTGAGGTCACGGAGATGCCAAACCTGATCGAGGTGCAGAAGGCGTCCTACGATCAGTTTCTGATGGTCGACAAGCCGGAAGGCGGTCGGAGCGACGAGGGCATGGAAGGCGTTTTCCGCTCCGTGTTCCCGATCTCGGACTTCGCCGGCACCGCGATGCTGGAGTTCGTCGATTACGAGTTCGAGGCGCCGAAGTTCGACGTCGACGAGTGCCGTCAGCGCGACATTACCTTCGCGGCACCGCTGAAGGTCAAGCTGCGTCTCGTCGTGTTCGACGTGGACGAGGACACGGGCGCCAAAAGCCCGAAGGAATTCAAAGAGCAAGACGTGTACATGGGCGACATGCCGCTCATGACCGACAACGGCACGTTCATCATCAACGGCACCGAGCGCGTGATCGTGTCGCAGATGCACCGCTCGCCGGGCGTCTTCTTCGACCACGACAAGGGCAAGACCCACTCCTCGGGCAAGCTCCTGTTCGCCGGCCGCATCATCCCCTACCGCGGCTCCTGGCTCGACATCGAGTTCGACGCCAAGGACATCGTGCACGCGCGCATCGACCGCCGCCGCAAGATCCCCGTGACCAGCCTGATGATGGCGCTGGGCTTCTCGCCGGAAGAGATCCTGCACATCTTCTACGAGCGCATCACGTACACCCGTGACGGCGACGGCTGGCGCACGCCCTTCGACGGCGACCGCCTGAAGGGCCTCAAGGCCGGCTTCGACCTCGTCGACGCCGACACGGGCGAGCTGGTGATCGAGGAAGGCCGCAAGATCACCGTGCGCACCGTGCGCCAGCTCGAGGAAAAGGGCGTCAAGGCGCTCAAGGTGACGGACGAGGAGCTGTACGGCCGCTACCTTGGCGAAGATCTCGTCGATTTCGAGACGGGCGAGATCCACGCCGAAGCGGGCGAGGAGATCGACGACAAGCTGCTGACGCGCCTCCTCAACATCGGCATCGAGGAACTCACCGTCCTCGACATCGACCATGTGACCAAGGGCGCGTACATCCGCAACACGCTGTCCGCAGACAAGAACGAGACCCGCGAGCAGGCGCTGTTCGATATCTACCGCGTCATGCGCCCCGGCGAGCCGCCCACGATCGAGACCGCGGAATCCATGTTCGCGAGCCTGTTCTTCGATCCGGAGCGCTACGACCTCAGCGCCGTCGGCCGCGTGAAGATGAACATGCGTCTCGACCTCGATGCGCCCGACACGCAGCGTACGCTGCGCAAGGACGACATCATGGCCGTCATCAAGACGCTCATCGACCTGCGCGACGGCAAGGGCGAGATCGACGACATCGACAACCTCGGCAACCGGCGCGTGCGCTCGGTCGGCGAGCTGATGGAGAACCAGTACCGCCTGGGCCTCCTTCGGATGGAGCGCGCCATCAAGGAGCGCATGTCGTCCGTCGAGATCGAGACGGTGATGCCGCAGGACCTCATCAACGCCAAGCCGGCAGCGGCCGCGGTGCGCGAGTTCTTCGGCTCCTCGCAGCTCTCCCAGTTCATGGACCAGACCAACCCGCTGTCGGAAGTCACCCACAAGCGTCGCCTTTCGGCGCTTGGCCCGGGCGGTCTGACGCGTGAGCGTGCCGGCTTCGAGGTGCGCGACGTGCACCCGACGCACTACGGCCGCATCTGCCCCATCGAGACGCCGGAAGGGCCGAACATCGGCCTGATCAACTCGCTGGCCACGTTCGCGCGCGTCAACAAGTACGGCTTCATCGAGGCGCCCTACCGCAAGGTGGTGGACGGCATCGTGACGGACGACGTGGTCTACCTGTCGGCGATGGAGGAATCCAAGCACGCGGTCGCGCAGGCGAACGCGCAGCTCACCGCCGACAACCACTTCGCCGAAGAGCTGACCATCGCGCGCCACCAGGGCGACGTGTCGATGGTTCCCTCCGAGCGCGTCGACCTGATGGACGTGTCGCCGAAGCAGCTCGTTTCGGTCGCCGCGGCGCTGATCCCGTTCCTCGAGAACGACGACGCCAACCGAGCGCTCATGGGATCCAACATGCAGCGTCAGGCCGTGCCGCTGGTGCGCGCCGAGGCGCCGTTCGTCGGCACCGGCATGGAAGCGATCGTCGCCCGCGATTCGGGTGCCGCCATCGCGGCTCGCCGCACCGGCGTGGTCGACCAGGTGGACGCCACCCGTATCGTCATCCGCGCGACGGAAGAGGTGGACCCCACCAAGTCGGGCGTCGACATCTACCAGCTGATGAAGTTCCAGCGCTCCAACCAGAACACCACCGTCAACCAGCGCCCGCTGGTGAAGGTGGGCGACCTGGTGGCGAAGGGCGAGATCATCGCCGACGGTCCGTCGACGGAACTCGGCGACCTGGCGCTCGGCCGCAACGTGCTCGTCGCGTTCATGCCGTGGAACGGCTACAACTTCGAGGACTCGATCCTCCTCTCCGAGCGCATCGTGCGCGACGACGTCTTCACCTCGATCCACATCGAGGAATTCGAGGTGGCCGCCCGCGACACCAAGCTGGGGCCGGAGGAGATCACGCGCGACATTCCGAACGTGTCGGAAGAGGCGCTCCGCAACCTCGACGAGGCGGGCATCGCCTATATCGGTGCCGAAGTGCAGGCGGGCGACATTCTCGTCGGCAAGATCACGCCGAAGGGCGAGAGCCCGATGACGCCGGAAGAGAAGCTTCTGCGCGCCATCTTCGGCGAGAAGGCGTCGGACGTGCGCGACACGTCGATGCGCGTTCCGCCGGGCGTGACGGGCACCATCGTGGAGGTGCGCGTCTTCAACCGCCACGGCATCGAGAAGGACGAGCGCGCCCAGGCCATCGAGCGCGAGGAGATCGAGCGTCTCGCCAAGGACCGCGACGACGAGCAGGCGATCCTCGACAGGAACACCTACGCCCGCATGCGCGAGCTTCTCGTCGGGCAGAAGGCCGTCTCGGGGCCGAAGGGCTTCCGCAAGGATTCGGAGATCACCAACGCCGTGCTCGATGAGACCCCGCGGTCCCAGTGGTGGATGTTCGCCACCGAAGACGAGCAGCTGATGAGCGACATCGAAGCGATGCGCGATCAGTACGACCAGTCCCGCAAGCGCTTCGAGGAGCGCTTCATGGACAAGGTGGAGAAGCTGCAGCGCGGCGACGAGCTGCCGCCGGGCGTCATGAAGATGGTCAAGGTCTTCGTGGCGGTGAAGCGCAAGATCCAGCCGGGCGACAAGATGGCCGGCCGCCACGGCAACAAGGGCGTGGTGTCGAAGATCGTGCCGGTGGAAGACATGCCGTTCCTGGAAGACGGGACGCACGTCGACATCGTGCTCAACCCGCTGGGCGTGCCTTCGCGCATGAACGTCGGTCAGATCCTCGAAACCCACCTCGGGTGGGCCTGCGCGGGTCTCGGCCGCAAGATCGGCGAGCTGCTCCGGATCGCGAGGGGGTCGGGCGATTCCCAGGCGCTTCGCACCACGCTGCACGAGATCTACGAGAACGGCACGACCGAGCCGTTCGACGAGTACGACGACGACTCGATCTTCCGCCTCGGCGAGCAGCTCTCGCGCGGCGTGCCGATCGCGACGCCGGTGTTCGACGGTGCGCACGAGCCGGACATCGTGGAGCTTCTCAAGATGGCCGGGCTCGACGCGAGCGGACAGTCCGTCCTCTACGACGGCCGCACGGGCGAGCAGTTCGACCGGCCGGTGACGGTTGGCTACATCTACATGCTGAAGCTGCACCACCTGGTGGACGACAAGATCCACGCCCGCTCCATCGGTCCGTACTCGCTGGTCACCCAGCAGCCGTTGGGCGGCAAGGCGCAGTTCGGCGGCCAGCGCTTCGGCGAGATGGAGGTGTGGGCGCTCGAAGCCTACGGTGCCGCCTACACCTTGCAGGAGATGCTGACGGTGAAGTCGGACGACGTCGCGGGCCGGACCAAGGTGTACGAGTCCATCGTACGCGGCGACGACACCTTCGAGGCGGGTATTCCGGAGAGCTTCAACGTTCTCGTCAAGGAAATCCGTTCGCTGGGTCTCAACGTGGAGCTGACGGACGTGGAGCGTGACCTCGTGGTCAACAACGATATCGACGCCCGCAAGCTCTACGCGGCCGAATAACGAACGGACGCGCTGACACTCGATGCTGGTTTCTCATCGCTATCGCTTCATCTACTTGAAGACGCGCAAGACGGCGGGCTCGTCCATCGAACTGGCGTTCGAGCCCTACGCCCGTCCGGAGGGGTGGACCCCCCCGGACGGCGACCCGGCTTTCGCGACCGAAGAGATGGTGTCGGAGGCTGGCATCGTCGGCGCACGCTCGCCCGAGCCGAAGGAACGGGCGACGTACATCGACCACATGCAGGCCGACCAGGTGCGCAGGCGTGTGCCGCGGGAGGTTTGGCGCAACTACTTCAAGTTCTGCGCCATCCGCAATCCTTGGGACAAGGCGGTGTCGTTCTTCCACTTCGCCCACAAGAAGGTGAAGGACGAGGATCCCGACGAGGTGGTGAAGCGGTTTCGCCGTTGGGTGGCCAATGGCCAGCAGACCCGCACGCGCGACAAGGCGATCTACTGGATCGCCGGGCGTCCGGTGGTCGACGGCTACATCCGCTACCACCATCTGGAGGAGGACGCGCATGCGATTGCGTCCCACCTCGGCATCGAGACTTTGGAGATCGGCGGCATCCACAGCGGATTCCGCCCCGATAAGCTGCACTATACGGCCTACTACGACGATGGGGCGCGCGAGGCCGTCGCGGAAACTTTTGCTGACGAGATCGCGCATTTCGGCTGGACGTTCGACAACTCCAGCGAGATCGAGGTGCCCGAAATCGGCGGCAAGGTGGGCCTCCTGTCGCGCCTGACTGCTCGCGTTGCCCGCCCCGAGGGGGCTCGGCGCGCCGGCGGCAGGCGACTGAAGATTGCGGGAGCGGCGGGCAAGGGTCCGTCGCAGACGAACGAGTGACAATGAAGTTTCGGACCGATCGGTCGCAGCCGGTGCCGCAGGGCGGCCGGCCTCTGGCCCTTCCCCGTCCTGATCTTTCTGCAAAGGAGAGACCGTGAACCAAGAAGTGATGAACCTGTTTAACACGCAGGCGCCCACGCAGACATTCGATCGGATCCGGATCTCCATCGCGAGCCCGGAGAAGATCCGTTCTTGGTCCTTCGGCGAGATCAAGAAGCCGGAGACGATTAACTACCGCACGTTCAAGCCGGAGCGGGACGGGCTGTTCTGTGCCCGCATCTTCGGCCCGATCAAGGACTACGAGTGCCTGTGCGGCAAGTACAAGCGGATGAAGTTCAAGGGCGTCATCTGCGAAAAGTGCGGCGTGGAAGTGACGCTGTCGCGCGTGCGGCGCGAGCGGATGGGCCATATCGAGCTCGCCGCCCCGGTGGCGCACATCTGGTTCCTGAAGTCGCTGCCCTCGCGCATCGGCCTTCTGCTCGACATGACGCTGAAGGACCTGGAACGCGTCCTCTACTTCGAGAGCTACATCGTCACCGATCCGGGCATGGTCACCGAGATCAAGCGCGGCGAGCTCCTGTCGGAGGACCAGTACCTCGACCTGCAGGACACGCACGGCGAGAGCTTCACCGCGCTGATCGGCGCTGAGGCGATCCGCGAGCTGCTGCTGCAGCTCGACCTGCCGCGCGAGCGTGAGCAGCTGCGCAAGGAGATCGAGGAATCGACGTCCGAGCTGAAGCCGAAGAAGCTCGCCAAGCGTCTGAAGATCGTCGACGGCTTCCTGGAGTCCGGCAACAAGCCGGAGTGGATGGTGATGCAGGTCATCCCGGTGATCCCGCCGGACCTGCGTCCGCTCGTCCCGCTCGACGGCGGCCGCTTCGCGACCTCGGACCTCAACGACCTCTACCGCCGCGTCATCAACCGCAACAACCGCCTGAAGCGGCTGATCGAGCTTCGCGCGCCCGACATCATCATCCGCAACGAGAAGCGGATGCTGCAGGAATCG
>JAUIJH010000268.1 GCA_030431335.1 Alphaproteobacteria bacterium | reverse complement strand
CGAGGCGCGACCAGCGCGCCAGCGTGGCGTGGGCGGCGCGGGCGCGCGCGTCGCCGGCACCGAGCGCGGCCAGCAGGCTGCCCTCGCGCCCGTGGGCGACGGCGAACAGCGCCTCCTCGTCGAAGCCGAACAGCGGGCTCTTCAGCACCGCCGCCAGCGACAGATCGTCCCGCGAGATCACCGCCCGCGCCAGCGCCAGCATGTCCTGCACCGCGATGTGCTGCGTCACGTCCAGCCGGTCGGTCCCGGCGGCCGGGATGCCGCGCTTCTTCAACTCGCGGTTCATCAGCGAGGCGAACGGCTCGCGCTTGCGCGTGAGGATGAGGACGCCGCCGGGCGTCACGGGCCGCCCGCCGTCCGGCCCCGTCTCGGCCCAGGCCTCGATCTGGTCGGCGATGGCCTTGGCGAGCTTCACCGGGCCGCTGGTCTCGGCGCGCACGTCGAGCGGCTCGTCCCAGGCGGTCGGCATCTCCGTCACGTCGTCGCACAGGAGCGGCCACACGTCGACGCCGCCGGCCTCCTCCGGCACCGCGATATGGCGCACGGCGCTCGCGCTCGCGCCCACCGACGCGGCGAGCGCGGGGTCGGCGAACACGCGGTCCACCGCGCTCAGCACCTGCGGCGCGGAGCGGAACGAGTGGGCGAGGTCGATGGGCGAGAAGGGGGCGCCCACGCCGGCCGCGCGGTCGCCGTAGCGCGCGCGCATGGCGGCGAACAGCTCCGGCGCGGCGCCCTGGAAGGAGTAGATCGACTGCTTCTCGTCGCCCACCACGAACAGCGTGCGGTGGGCGGTGCGCGCCGAGGCGCCGGCGAAGAACTCGCCCGTCAACGCGTCGACGAGGTCCCACTGGGCGGGCGAGGTGTCCTGCGCCTCGTCCAGCATGATGTGGTCGATGCCCTCGTCCAGCTTGTAGCGCACCCAGGCGGCGGCGCTCGCGCCCTGCACGAGGTTCATCGCCTTGGCGATCTGATCGTCGTAGTCGATCAGCCCGCGCCGGCGCTTCTCCGCCTCCACGCGCTCGTGCACGCGCCGGCCGAGCTGCACCAGCGGGATGCTGGCGGCGATCACGGCGCGGATGTTGTCCTGCTCGATCACCTGCTGCAGGCGCGCCTGCTCGGCCGCGATCTTCGTCTCCAGCGCCGGGTCGGCCTTGCAGATCTTGGGCGCCACCACGTTCTTGGAGGGCTGCCCGTTCTTGTTGAAGAAGATGGCGCGCCAGAGGATCTCGTGCTCGGCCGGATCGCGCGTGGCGAGGGCGGCTTCCATCGCGCTCGCCGTGCTTTCGCTGACGTTCTCCCGGCGCAGGTGCGCGATGAGCAGGCGGCAGTCGGCATCGTCGAACAGGGGCGTGCGGCTGACGTCGCCGCTGGCGCCCAGCGCTTCGGCGAGCGTCGCCTCCAGCCGCGCCTCGCCGCCGCCCAGCGCCAGCCAGTCCGCCAGGATCGCGCGCTGGGCGAGGAGGTCCTTGATCGCCCCGCCGAGGCTGGAATCGCCGATATAGGGCACCACGGCCCGCACCGCCTTGGCGACGGGGCCGTCCGGGTCGGCGGCGCCCTCGCCCAGCGTCGCGGCGATGGCCCGGTCGGTCAGCTCGATGCGGGTCGCCTCGTCGAGGATCGAGAACGCGCCGGAGACGTTGGCCTCCAGCGGAAAGCGGCGCAGCAGCGCGGCGGCGAAGGCGTGCACCGTCTGCACCTTGATGCCGCCGGGCGTCTCCAGCGTGCGCGCGAACAGGGTGCGCGCCCGCAGCGCCGCCTCCCGCGCGGAGGCATCCGGCGCAAGCCGCGCCACCTCGGCGGCGAGCTCGGCCTGCGGCAGCGTCGCCAGCTTCGCCAGCGTGCCGAACACGCGGCCCGCCATCTCGGCGGCGGCGGCGTTGGTGTAGGTGAGGCACAGGATCGCCCCCGGCTCCACGCCGGCCAGCAGCAGCCGCACCACGCGCTGCGCCAGCACCCAGGTCTTGCCCGCCCCGGCGTTGGCCGAAACCCACACCGAGGCGTCGGGGTCGCTGGAGCGGTGCTGCGCGTCCAGCGCTTCGGGGGGCACGTCGCGGACCTTGCTCATCGCCTCACCCCTGCCACTCGGCGACGCGGGCGAGGTGGTCGTAGTCGCCGGTGCGCTCGCGCTCGAACGGCACCCGCGCGCGCGACATGTAGCCCGTGGCGGGGTCGCGGTAGCGCGCCATCAGGGCGGTGAAGCTGTCGAGCGCCCGCAGTGCCAGCGCGTCCGCCTCGGCGCCGCTGCCGACGCGCTTCCACTCCACCGGCACGCGCCCGCGCGCCACCTGCACGTAGGTCAGCGCCTCCACCGGCGCGTCGGCCGGGATGTCGAGCGCTCCGAGGCGCACCAGCACCGCCTCCAGCGGCAGCTGCGGCTCCAGGAGGTTGCCCACCTGCTTGGCCGAGGGCGACTGCCCGGTCTTGTAGTCGATCACCTCGACGGCGCCGCCCACGCTGCGGTCGATCCGGTCGATGCGGCCGTGGAGCGTGCTGCCGTCCGCCTCCGCCTCCGCCGAGCCCTCGGTGAAGACGGGCCGCCAATGCGCCGCCCGCTCGTGCTCGGCGTGGATGATGGCGGGCGCGATATGGGCGAGCCGCGCCCCCCACAGCGCCCGCGCGTCGGGAAAGTGCGCCAGCTTGGCGAGCGCGTCGCGCGCGATGGCGGCGAAGCGCTCCGCCGCGTCGAAGGCGAGCGCGTGGCCGCCGCCGATGAAGGCGGCGAGCACGTCGTGGATCAATTCGCCCCGGTCGCCGGCGTCGGGGTCGGCCTCCAGCGGGTCGAGCGGGCGCAATAGGAGGATGCGCTTGGCGTAGAACGCATAGGGGTCGCGCACCAGGCGGCCGACGTCGGTGACGGCGATGCGCGTCGGCCGGGCCGCCACCGGCGGCCGTGGCTCGGGCCGGGGCGCCGGGGCGACGGTCGGCCGCGCGTCGAGCCGCTCGGCGAGCGTCAGGAGGTCGCGCCCGCGCTTGAGCGGCTCCTTCGCGTCCTCGCCGGCGAAGGCGATCAGCCGCTGCCACCAGCGCGAGGCGACGGTGGTCTCGCCGCTCGCCTTGCGCGCGCGCGTCAGCGTCACGCGCGGGGCGTGGGCGGCGATGAAGGCGTCGTGCGCGGAAAGGCCGATCTTGCGCTCCGGCAGGTCGATGCCGAAGGCGCTCATCATGCCGCGCGACATCCAGGGCCCGGCATCGGGCATCGCCGGCCAGGTGCCCTCGTTGAGCCCGCCGAGGATGGCGTGGTCGAAGTGCAGGAGCCGCGCCTCCAGCGGGCCGAGGATGCGCACGGCCGCGTCCTCGTGGGGGCCGCGCACCACGATGCCGGAGATCAGCGTCTCGAAGGTGGCCGGCCAGTCGCGCCCGCCGATGGTGGTGGGGGCGGGCAGGGCAAGCTCGCCGAGCGCGGCGGAAAGCGCGGTGAGGTCCGCCCGCTCCTCGCTCGTGCCGATGGTCGCCGCGACGGCCGCCGCGTGCGCAGCCGCGAATTCGGCCACCGTGGCCTCGCCGCGCGCGAGGTTGGCCAGCGGCGCGATGGCATCGGCGATGGCCTCGGCCAAGGGGGCCGCCGGCGCACCGGCGTTGCGGAGCATGGTGGCGATGGCGTCCGGCGCGATGCGCGGGCCCCGGAACACGCGCTCCATCGCCCGCACCGCGCCGGGCGGGGCCTCCAGCGCGCACAGGGGGTGCTTGGCGAGCGCCAGCCATTCGGCCGCCCCGCCGCCGCTCGCCACCGCCGCCACGAGCCGCGCAATCACGCCCGCCTCGCTCGCCGCCAGCGCGTCGCCGGCCGAATCGTCCACCGCGATCTCCCAGCGCCGCAGCGCGTGGCTGACGCGGCGGGCGAGCGGCCGGTGCGGCGTCACCAGCGCGACGCGCTCGCCGCGCTCCACCGATTGGCGCATGGCCACCGCCACCGCGCCCGCCTCGGCCCGCTCGTCCTCCGCGTCCACCAGCGCCAGCGCCGAAAGCGCCAGCGCAAGGTCGCTCGCGGCCCGGTCGGCGAGCCAGCGATGGGTCTCGGGCGCCGGCCGCAGCGCCGCCGCCAGCACCGCCCGGCGCGCGTCCGCCTCGCCCGTGCCGCGCTGCGGCGCCGGCCGCGCCGCCGACCA
>JAUIJH010000267.1 GCA_030431335.1 Alphaproteobacteria bacterium | reverse complement strand
CACCGTGTCGTACAACCTGGCGGTGGCGATGGCGGCGATGGGCTGGCGCGTCGGCCTGCTCGACGCCGACATCTACGGCCCCTCGGTGCCGACCCTGGTGGGCGCGGGCGACCACAAGCCGGCGGCGCCCGAGGGCGGGTTCCGCCCGTTCGAGGCGTACGGCATCAAGGCGATGTCGATCGGCTTCCTGGTCGACCCCAAGCAGGCGATGATCTGGCGCGGGCCGATGGTGACGGGCGCGCTCAGCCAGCTGATGCGCGACACCCGGTGGGGCGAGCTCGACTGCCTGATCGTCGACATGCCGCCGGGCACGGGCGACATCGCGCTGTCGCTGGCGCAGCAGACGCCGCTGTCGGGCGCCGTGGTGGTGACGACGCCGCAGGACCTGTCGCTGATCGACGTGCGCAAGGCGGCCGGCATGTTCCGCGCCGTGGAGGTGCCGATCTTGGGCATGGTGGAGAACATGTCCGGCTTCGTGTGCCCGCATTGCGGCGAGGAGACCGACATTTTCGGCCACGGCGGGGGCGAGCGGGAGGCGGCGGCCGAGAACGTGCCGTTCCTGGGCCGCATCGCGCTGACGATGGCGGTGCGCGAGGCCTCCGACGAGGGCCGCCCGGTGGCGCTGGACGAGGGGGCGGCGGGCGAGGCCTACCGCGCCATCGCCGCGAAGCTGATGGAGGGGCTCGCCAGCGAGCAGGCGAAACCGTTCCCGGCCATCGTTTTCGAGTAGTCGTGTTCGAGTAGCCGTTTTCGAGTAGCGGGGGCGCGCTATTCGGCGGTCCAGCCGCCGTCGACCAGGAGGCCGGTGCCGGTGACGAGCGCGCTGGCATCGCAGGCGAGGTAGAGGATCGCGCCCATGATGTCCTCCACCTTGCCGACGCGGCCGAGCTTGATCTTGTCGAGGATCCAGCGGGTCTTGTCCGGGTCCTGGAACACGGCCGCGTTGAGGGGCGTGGGCACGAACGTCGGGCAGATGGTGTTGACGCGGATGCCGTGCGGGCCGAGGTCGATGGCCATCGCCTTGGTGAAGCCCTCCACCGCGAACTTGGTGGCGCAGTAGAGCGACCGCTCCGGCCCGCCGACATGGCCCATCTGGCTCGAGATGTTGATCAGCGAGCCGGGCTTGCCGGCCGCGACGAGGCCCTTGGCGACCGCCTGGGTCAGAAAGTAGGCGCCGCGCAGGTTGACGTTGGCGACGGCGTCGAACGTTTCGGGCGTGGTGTCGAGCGCGAAATTGTGGCGCGCGGTGCCGGCGCTGTTGAGGAGGATGTCGAACGGGCCGCGCGAGGCGACGGCGGCGGCCGTGGCCTCCACGTCGGCGACATCGAGCGCCAGCGTCTGCGCGGCAAGGCCCTGGTCGTGGAAGGTCTGGGCCAGCGCCTCGAGCTTGTCGGCGGAGCGGGCCGCGAGGGTGACGGACGCCCCCGCCTCGGCCAGCGCCACGGCGCCCCCCAGCCCGATGCCGGAGGTGGCGCCGGCGACCAGCGCCGCCTTGCCGTCGAGCCGGAAGGAGGGGGTGGTGGGCAGTGGGCTCGCCATCGGTCGCTCTCCTTGCTGCGCGTCGCCACCTGGGCCGGTCCCCGGCAGGCGGGGCACGTCCGGCGCGTCGGGGCGCGCGAACGGCAGGCCTCGTTTGGGCTCACTCGCGTTCGCCTAGACCGCTCCAGCTTTTGGGCCGGTCGCGTTCTTTCGAGTCGCCTGCCGATTCCGACAAGCTCGAGAACGCTCTAGCACGGGCGGGCGGGGGCGCGAAGGCGCGAGGGGGCCAGGACGCGGAGGGCCAGGACGCGAAGGGCTGGCGGCGAGGCGCCGGGGGCGATCCGCTCGGGGCGGAAGCCGTTGCGCGGATGGCGGCGGGGGCGCGCATCGCGCCCGGTGGGGCGTGCGGGCGCTCGGATCGGGCGGGAGGCGCGCTATTCGAAGCCCGGCAGCAAGGAGCTGCCGCCGGCCGGCTCGGGCGGCAGGTAGCGCTCCACCAGGCGCCACCACCCGTCGCCGGCGATGTGGCGCAGGACGGCGGCCCGCAACAGCTCCACGCGCTCGGCCTCGAGGGGCGTCTGCGCGTGGCGCATGCCGATGGTGATGTATTGCGGATCGCGCGGGCTGGTGGAGATCACCACCCGGTCGCCGAGGCCGGTGGAGGCGACGCGGATCGCCGCATAGCCGTCGGCGACGGCATCGATGCGTTCGTCGGCAAGGGCGTCGAACGCCTGGGTGAGGCTGGCGAACTCCTCCACCGCGAGGGCCTGCGCGTAGAGGTAGCTGGCCGCCGCCGAGCCCTCCACCGCGCCGACGCGCCTGTCGACGAGATCGGTGGGAACGCGCAGGCCCGTGCTGCCCTCGATGTTGGTGGCCGACACCAGAGCCGCCGTGAGCGCCGCCGACACCGCCAGGCCGATCAGCATCCACACCATGGCCACGGCCCGGCCCCACATGGTTTTGGGCGCCTTGTCGCCGTAGCCGATGGTGGTGAGCGTGACGCCGGCCCACCAGAAGCCGTCGCCCAGCCCCAGCAGCGGGCGGCGGTGAAATTCCTTGCTGTTCTGCTTGCGCTCCAGGAGCCACACCACCGCGCCCACCGCCAGCAGGAGCAGGCTGAGCGACACCATCACCTGCAGGAATTCCATGCTGAGGAGGTTGCGCGCCACGTGCCAAAGGACCACCTCGCGCCGGCTCGCGACGGCCAGCGTCGAGGTGTAGAGGGGCGCGGTGAGGTCGATCACCTCCTCGCTGCCGGCGGTGGCGTTGAGGGCGAGGGCGATGTCGAGCCGGCCGGCGGCGAGGGCGGGGACGAGCTGGCCCTGCGGCACGCGCACGATCTCGTAGGTGAAGTCGTGGTCGTCGGCGATCATGCGCCACAGGTCGACGGCGATGCCCTGCCAGCTGCCGTCGCTCGCCTGGGTGGCGAAGGGCGGGCGCTCCGGCGCGCCGACGCGCAGGTGGAACCGGAGAGGCGGCTCCGGCTGGCGCGGCTGTTCCGCGGCCACGGCTGAGGGGGCGGGCGCGGGCGCCGTTGCGGCTGGGGCGGGGTCGGATGCGGGCGAGGGCGCGGCTACGGGTTCGGCTGAGGCTGGAGCAGCGGGGGCGGGGGCCTGTGCCCGGGCCGACGTCGGCGCGCCGGCCACCCACAACGCCGCGAGCGCCGCGAAACAGAGCGCCGCGAAAAGGGCGTGCGGACGGGGGGCGTGCATCGGGGTCCCTTCCTTTGGGGGCGCCCGCCGCCGCGGGCCGAATGGGCGTGTCTGAAGCGCCGGGCGCAGTTTGACAAGCGCGGGACGCCCGGTTCGGCTCGACTTCGCCGCTGGGTGGCGTCAAATGGTGGCGGGCGATTGCGGCGCGCCGCGACAGGCTCGCAGCGCGGCACCGTCGCCGGGAGAAAACCTGAAACGCTTGGAGAGTGTGTTGAACAGCTACGATTTTGCCGGCCGCATCGCCGTCGTCACCGGCGGCGCACAGGGGATCGGCGGCGCGGTGGCCGATGTCCTCAGCGCCGGCGGCGCCAGTGTCGCCATCTGGGACCTGGATATGAGCCTCGCGCAGGAGAAGGCGGCCACGCTGAAGGGGGCGCAGGCGTTCGCCGTGGACGTCGCCGATTTCGATTCGGTGTCCAAGGCCCACGAGGCGACGGTGGCGGCGATGGGCCCGGTCGACATCCTGGTCAACTCCGCCGGGATCGCCGGCATGAACGCGACGGTGGCCGACTATCCGGTGGCCGAGTTCGCGAAGATCTGCGCGATCAACCTCCTGGGCACCTTCCACGTGAACAAGGTGGTGGTGCCGTCCATGCGCGAGCGCAAGTACGGGCGCATCGTCAACATCGCCTCGGTGGCCGGCAAGGAAGGCAACCCCAATGCGCCCGCCTACAGCGCGGCCAAGGCCGGCGTGATCGGCCTGACCAAGTCGGTCGCGCAGGAGGTCGGGCGTGACGGCATCACGCTGAACGTCGTGTCCCCCGGCGCGACGAACACGGAGCTGCGCCGCGCCCGCGAGGCCGCGCTGCGCGAGCAGATGGGCGACGAGAAGTACGCCCGGCGCGAGCAGAAGGTGCTGCGGATGTACCCGATGGGGAGAGTCGGCGAGCCGGCCGACATCGCGTCGGCGGTCGCGTTCCTCTGCGGCCCGGAGGCGTCCT
>JAUIJH010000079.1 GCA_030431335.1 Alphaproteobacteria bacterium | reverse complement strand
AGCAAGGTCGCGGCCGCCCGCAAGGCCCACGGCACCGCCGAAGCCGCCGCCCGCGAGGCGCAGAACACCGAAACCCGTCTCGCCGCCGCGCTGGAGAACGCCGAGGCCCGCGTGGCCGAAGCGGAGGAGGCGCTCGACAGGCTCGTGGACGAGCAAGCCGCCACCTCCGACGGCAAGGCCGAGGTCGCGGCCCGCGACACGGCCAAGCGACGCGCCGCCGAGACGCGCGAAGCCGCCGCCGAGGCCGGCAACAAGATGGAGGCCGAGCGCCGCGCCGTGATCGGCCGGATGCGCCGCCTGGAGCGGCTCGACGCGGAGCTGCGCGACTGGAAGAGCCGCCTTGCCGGCGCCGGCAGCCATCGCAAGGACCTTGCCGCCCGGCTCGAGGCCGCCACGCGCGACCGCGAGGCCCTCGCCGAGGCGCCCTCGGAGACGGCCGTCGAGCGCCGCCGCCTCAAGGCCGCGCTGGAAAAGGCGGAGATCGAGGCGCGCGAGGCCACGGCCGCCCGGGCCGCCGGCGAAATGCGCGAGCGCGAGGCGACCGACGCGGCCCGCAAGGGCCTCACGGGCCTTGCCACCTGCCGCGAGACCGCCGGCCGCGCCGAAGAGCGCGTGACCGCCGCCGCCGAGCGCCTCGCCGCCGTGGAGGCCGACCTGCGCGAGACGCTGGACGTCGCCCCGCCCGCGGCGATGCGGCTGGCGGGCCTGGAACCCTCGGCGCCGCTGCCCGACCGGGCCGATTGCGAGCGCCGCCTGGAGCGGCTCAAGGCCGAGCGCGAGCGGCTTGGCGGCGTCAATTTATGCGCCGAGGACGAGCTCAACGAGATCACCGAGCGCCAGGGGGCGATGATCGCCGAGCGCGACGACCTGCTGGAGGCCATCGAGAAGCTGCGCCTGGGCATCCGCGAATTGAACCGGGAAGCGCGCGGCCGGCTCCTTGCCTCGTTCGACAACGTGAACAAGGAGTTCCAGCGGCTCTTCAAGCACCTGTTCGGCGGCGGCGAGGCTTCGCTGCAGCTCACCGAGGCGGAAGACCCGCTCGATGCCGGGCTCGACATCATCGCGCGGCCGCCGGGCAAGAAGTCGCAGGTGCTGTCGCTCCTGTCGGGCGGCGAGCAGACGCTGACGGCGACGGCCCTCATCTTCGCCGTCTTCCTCACCAATCCGGCGCCGATCTGCGTGCTCGACGAGATCGACGCCCCGCTCGACGACGCCAACGTCGCCCGCTTCTGCGCCCTCCTCGACGAGATGAGCCGCGCCACCGACACGCGCTTCCTCATCATCACCCACAACCCGATCACCATGGCGCGGATGCACCGCCTCTACGGCGTGACGATGGTGGAAAAGGGCGTGAGCCAGCTCGTCTCGGTCAACCTGGAAGCCGCCGAGGCCCTGCGCGAGAGCGCCTGACGCGGCCGGTTTCCTGGGCTGCGAGCTGGAACCATGACGCGGGCCAACTGTTGGCCCAGTGATGTTTTCCGAATTTACACTGCCCGCCGTCGTGCTCGTTTTCGCTCTGGCCGGCCTGGCGATCGCGGTCGTCGGGACGCGCATGGCCAACCTGGCGGACGTGCTCGCGGACCGGACCGGGCTCGGCGAGGCGGTGGCCGGCGCGGTGCTCCTGGGCGCCACCACCTCCATTTCCGGCTCCATCACCTCCATCACCGCGGCGGCGGGCGGCAATGTGGATCTCGCCTATTCCAACTCGCTCGGCGGTATCGCGGTGCAGACCGCCTTCCTCGCCATCGCCGATATCGTCCACCGGCGGGCGAACCTCGAGCACGCCGCCGCCTCGGTGGAGAACATCACCCAGGGGGTGATGCTGATCCTGCTGCTGACGGTGCCGCTGATCGCCTCCATGCTCCCGCAGGTGACGGTGTGGGGCGTCCACCCCGCCAGCATCGTGCTGATCGTGCTCTACGTGATGGGCGTGCGCCTGGCGAAGCTCGACCGCGACAAGCCCATGTGGATGCCGCAGGAGACCGCCGAGACGCGCCTCGACGTCCCCGATCCCGCTTCGGGGTGGGGGCCGTCGACGGCCGGGCTGTTCGCCCGGTTCGCGGTGTACGTGGCCATCGTCGGCGTCGCGGGCTGGGTGATCGCGCTGACGGGGCTGGAGATCGCGGCGCGCACCGGCATCGCGCAGAGCGTCGTCGGCGGGCTGATGACGGCCACCGTCACCTCGCTGCCCGAGCTCGTCACCACCATCGCGGCGGTGCGGCGGGGTGCGCTGCAGATGGCCGTGGGCGGGATCATCGGCGGCAACACCTTCGACGTGCTCTTCCTGTCCGCCTCGGACGTCGCCTATCGCGACGGCTCGCTCTACGACGCCATCGACCCGGCCTCCCGCTTCTGGGCCGTGGCCGGCATCGTCGTCACGGCCATCCTGGTGCTCGGCCTGATCCGCCGCGAGGAGCGGGGGCCGGCCAATATCGGCCTGGAGAGCCTGATGATCCTGGTCGTCTATGCCGCCTCGGTGGGCGTGACGGCCTTCGTGCTCTAGTCTGGAGCCTAGGGTCAGCCGAACAGGGCGATGATGACCAGCGTCAGCGCGAGGTCGGCGGCGACGAGGCCGGCACTGAGCGCCATCGGCGTGCCGAGCGCCAGGCGCAGCACCATGTAGCCGTAGCGCAGCACCACGACGATGGCGACCAGCGACAGCAGCGCGGCGCCGTTGAGCGGAATCCAGCCGGCGCCCTGGAGCAGGTAGGGGATCGCCAGGATGGCGGCGGCGATGGGGGCGGCCCAGTTGCGCGCCACCACGTAGGACACATAGTTGGCCGAGACGCCGAGCGGGCGGGCCACCAGCGCGAGGGCGATGGGGAAGCCGATCCAGTCCAGCACCAGGAGCGGCATCTGTTCCAGGAACAGCCCGCGAAAGGATTCCGCGCCGCCGGTGCGGGTGATCGCCAGCACCACCACCGCGTTGATCGGCAACAGCAGCAGGATCACGGCGAAGGAGCGCCAGAACCCGTCGACCGAGCGGTCCATGGCCAGGAGGCCCTGCTTGCGACCCAGGAAGAGCTGCGCCGCCCCGCGCAGCGACTGGCTGATCTCGCTCAGGCCGAGCATGAACCGCCCGCCGGCCGGATCACGGCGCCAGCACGGCGTCGATGATCGCGCCGTAGGCGTCCGCGAGTGCGCGCAACTCGCTCACCGAGGTGCGCTCGTCGATCTGGTGCATGGTCGATCCGACGGCGCCGAACTCCACCACCGGGCAATGGTCCTTGATGAAGCGGGCGTCGGACGTGCCGCCGCCGGTGGTCGCCTCCGGGGTGCGGCCGGTGGCGGCGGCGACCGCCGCCTCGATCCGCTGCAACAAGGCTGGGTCGTTGGTGCGGAAAGCGGCGCTGGCGCCCGGCTGCCATACGATCTCCGCCTCCGGCGCGACCGCGTGGATGCGCTCCGTCAGCAGGGCTTGCAGCGAGGCGGTGGTCCACTCGTCGTTGGCGCGCACGTTGAAGCGCAGCGTGGCGGCGGCGGGGATGACGTTGTAGGCGGGGTTGCCGACATCCACCGAGACGATCTCGAGGTTGGACGGGGCGAAGTGGGCGTTGCCCTCGTCGAGCGGGACGAGCAGCGCCTCGCCGATGGCGAACAGCGCCGGGATCGGGTTGTCCGCCTTTTCCGGGTAGGCGACGTGGCCCTGCACGCCCTTGACGCGGACCTCGCCTGATATCGAGCCGCGCCGGCCGACCTTGATCGTGTCGCCCAGCACCTCGCGCGAGGTGGGTTCGCCGACGATCGCCGCGTCGATCGGGTGGCGGGCGGCGCACCAGGCGACCAGCGGGCGCGTGCCGTTGATGGCCACGCCCTCCTCGTCGCCGGTGATGAGGAAGGAGAGGCGGCCGGGGCCGTCCTTGGCGCTCCACGCGGCAGCGGCGGCGATCATGGCGGCGATGCCGCCCTTCATGTCCTGGGCGCCGCGTCCGTACAGCGTGTCGCCCTCGATGGTGGCGGCGAAGGGGTCGTGCGTCCACGCCTCGCGCGGGCCGGGCGGCACCACGTCGACATGGCCGGCGAGGGCGAGGTGGCGCCCCTCGCCCTTAGTGGCGAAGAGATTTTCCACCGGCGCCGCGCCGTCCTCGGCGAACACGAGGCGCTCGACGACAAAGCCCGCCTCGGCCAGCGCGCGCTCGACGATGTCGAACACGGCGGGGGCGGCGGGCGTCACGCTTTCGGCACGGATCAGCGCCTGCGTCAGCGCGACCGGGTCGACCGGGCCGGTCATTGCGGGGGCCGGGTGTTGGTGTCCGGGCCGAAGCGGTTGGCGCCCCGGTCTCCGGGGATGATGCCGATGACGATCGCCGCCAGGATGTTGAGGAAGGGGATGAACATCGCCGCCGCGAACATGCCCGAGAAGCCGCGATCGTGCAGCCGCTTGACCGCGAGCGCGACTTCCACCCAGGCGACCGGCAGCGCGATGAGCGGCGACCAGGGCGCCATGAGGATGGCGCCGGTCGCCTCGTCGAGGCTCGGCATCATCAGGACGAAGGCGATGAACGCGGCGCCGAAATTGCCGAGCCAATAGACCTCGCGGTTGATGCGGCCGTCAAAGCCGAACAACGCCCACAGCACGGTTGGCTGGCGGGTGTTCGCCACGCTCAGTCCCGCAATAGCTCGTTGATCGACGTCTTGGAACGGGTGCGCTCGTCGACCCGCTTCACGATGATGGCCGCCGAAAGGGCCAGCTTGTCCGTACCGCCGCTTTCCGTCGCGACCGTTCCGGGCACCACCACCGAGAAGGGCGGCACCTCGCCGCGGAACACTTCGCCGGTGGCCCGGTCGATGATGCGGGTGGAGGCGCCGAGGAAGACGCCCATGGACAGCACCGAGCCGCGCCCGACGCGCACGCCCTCGGCGACCTCGGAGCGGGCGCCGATGAAGCAGTCGTCCTCGATGATGACGGGGCTCGCCTGCAGCGGCTCCAGCACGCCGCCGATGCCGACGCCGCCCGACAGGGGCACGCCCTTGCCGATCTGGGCGCAGGAACCGACGGTGGCCCAGGTGTCGACCATCGTGCCCTCGTCGACATAGGCGCCGAGGTTGACGAAGGAGGGCATCAGCACGACGCCCGGCGCGATGAACGCGGAGCGGCGCACGACCGCGTGCGGCACGGCGCGGAAGCCGGCCTGCTCGAAATCGATCTCGGACCAGCCCTCGAACTTGGAGGGCACCTTGTCCCACCACTTGCCGCCGCCGGGGCCGCCCTCGATGGGCTCCATCGGCGTCAGGCGGAAGGACAGGAGCACGGCCTTTTTCAGCCATTCGTTGACGACCCAGCCCGAACCGTCCGCCTTCGGCTCGGCAACGCGCAGCACGCCGCGGTCGAGCAGGCCCAGCGCCTTGTCGACCGCTTCGCGAACACGTCCGGTGGTGCGCGTCGTGATGGTGGCCCGCTCATCGAAAGCGGCGTCAATGGTGGCTTCGAGGCGCTCACGCTCGGCAAGGCTGATATTCATCAATCGTTCCGTCATCCGTCGAATGCGGCAGACATAGAGGTTCGCCGTCGAAAAGCCTAGGGGATCAAGCCCGCGGAACGAGAACGGCGGCGCCGTCGAACCGGCCGTGGCGCAGATCGTCTAACGCGCGGTTGGCTTCGGCGAGGGGGTAGGGGGTGATTTGCGTCTCGACGCCGCGCTGTGCGAGGCGGGCGAAAAACTCGGTGCCGTCGGCCCGGGTGAGGTTGGCGACGGAGACGATTTCCCGCTCCCCCCATAGGTCCGCGTAGGGAAACGAGGGGATGTCGCTCATGTGAATGCCCGCGCACACCACGCGCCCGCCCTTGCGTACCTGCCGCAGCGATTGGGGCACCAGGGCGCCGACGGGGGCGAACAGGATGGCCGCGTCGAGCGGTCGCGGCGGCGTTTCGTCCGAACCGCCGGCCCAGGCGGCGCCGAGGCCGCGGGCGAATTCCTGCGATCGGGTGTCGCCGGGGCGGGTGAAGGCGAACACCTCGCGGCCGTCCTGGACCGCGAGCTGGGCCAGGATGTGCGCGCTGGCGCCGAAGCCGTAGAGGCCGAGCGCCGCCGCCTCGCCGGCGAAGCGGTAGGCGCGGAAGCCGATGAGGCCGGCGCACAGGAGCGGCGCGGCGTGCTGGTCGTCCAGCGTGTCGGGCAGGGCGAAGACGTAGCGGGAATCGGCGAGGGTGTGGCTCGCGAAGCCGCCGTCGCGGGTGTAGCCGGTGAACGAGGGCGTATCGCACAGGTTCTCGCGGTGCATGGCGCAGTAGGGGCAGTGGCCGCAGCTTCCGCCGAGCCAGGGCACGCCGACCCGCGCGCCGATGGCGAGGCCCTCCACCGCTTCGCCCAGCGCCGCGACGCGCCCGACGATCTCGTGGCCCGGCACGATGGGGCCCGGATGCGGCGGCAGGTCGCCGTCGACCACGTGCAGATCGGTGCGGCAGACGCCGCACGCGGTGACCTCGATGAGGATATCGAAGCCCGTGGGCTTCGGCGTGGGCCGGGTCCGCCGCTCGAGCGGCTGTCCGGGCCGGTCAAGGACCATGGCTTCCATCGCGGGCTCCGGCGTTGGGGTCAGTCCATGTGCGCCCGGCGCGGCGGATGGCGCAAGGGGGTGCTCACGCCTCCTGGGCCAACGCCTGCTGCGGCGCGGCGTCGACGGCCGCCAGGACCAGCGCCGTCAGTTCCGCGAGGGGGCGCGCGCCGTCGACCCGCACGATCGGCACGGTCAGCGTGGCGAGCCAGCGCTCGTGGCGCGCCAGGTTGCGGCTGGGCGGGTCCTCGGCCTCGTAGCGCATCGCCCAATCGTGGAACGCGATGAAATCGGCATCGGCCGCGATCTCGGCCGCCGGCCGCCCCTGGCGGCGCACCTCGCGGGCGATGAGGCGGCGCGAACGCTCCTGCGGCGCCGTGCGCACGAACACCACGAGCTGCACCAGCGGCCCCAGTTCCGGCGCCCACTCGCCGATCGAACCGCTCAGCACCCACCCCGAGCGCCCCACGAACATGTCGTGCATCAGGCGCAGGCGCTCGGCGACCGGGCGCACCACCTGGTAGGGCGGGTCGGTGGGCATCCAATAATAGTCGTCGGTGTCGTGGTGCGGCTGGCCGAGCTCCTGCGCCAGCGCAAGCCCCAGCGTGGTGACCCCGGCACCGGATGCGCCGGTCACGTGGATGCGACGCACCGGCTCGGGCCTGGCCCGGCGCGAGGCGTCAAATATCGACGGGGTCGATCGCTTCCTCATCGCAGATGATGTCCCGGCCCAACTCCGGAGCCCGTTGGCGGGGCTTCTCCGATTCCGTGCTCGACGGCACCGCCATGCCGCCTTCGAGGTAGTGCGCCGCGAAGCACCGCATGGCATGGGCGACGCCCAGGCCACGAACTTCGCGCCGGTCGTCCTCGAAATACAGACCCCCCGTCGGACTGCCAGTGATAATTTCGTAAGACGGAAAATAATCGACCCAGCCAAAGCGGTCGGCGGCCGTCTGCGCCGCGACGCGCAGCACCGACTTGCTGTAGACGGTGGACACCAGCACGTGCCGGTCCTCGTGGGTGGCGATCAGCGGCACCGGCGAGACGGTGAGGAGCACGCGCACACCCCGATTGACCGCGACAAGGCGCTCCAGGAAGCGGACCAGAGTGTCCGTCACCTCGGCGACGGTGAAGTTGTGGAACTCGTGCAGCGCCGGGTCGTAGCTGCCGGCGACGACGCCGGGGGCGAGCGGGAAGACCGAGCCGTCGACGCGCGAGCGCCACGCCTCGGTCAGCCCGAGGGTGAACACGAACAGCTCCGACTCGCGGAAGACGCGCTCGACATGGGCGAGGTGCTCCTGCCGCTGGGCGATCACCTTCTTGGGGTGCGGCCAGCCGCCGGGTTCGATGCGCGGACGGTAGGGGTCGACGAACTTGTCGTCGGGACGCTGCCAGTGGGTTTCGTGCGGGGTGCGGCCGTCGAACACCTCCTCGAACAGCTGCATGAGCTGCTCGACGGTGTAGATGTTGCCGTAGCGGGCCGAGAACATGCCGAAGCCGCGCCGGGCGCGCCGGCCCGGCGGCAGGTCGGCCCCGTCCTCGGGCACGAAATAGTTGAAGCCCATCTCGGTGAGCCCGCGCGCGATATGCTGGGCGAAACAGCTGCCGGCGGTGCCGACGCGCGTGGTCCGGGCGATGCGGAACTTGGGCGCGACCACCGGATCGAGCCGGTGCGGCTCGACGCTTGCGACGCCGCGGCGCCACAGCTGGTGGTTTTTGGCATCTGCGTACGGGTTTGCCATCAGCCGACGATCTCGCTCAACCGCTGGACACGGTCCCACTTGGCGAATTGGTTGACAAGGTCGTCGCCGCCGGCCCGCTCGTAGATGCGGTAGCAGTCGCGCACGAAGGCCGGCAGCCCCAGGAGGTGGTAGCGGGCGCCCCGCTTGAACATCGTCGAACCTTCCACGCCGCACGCCTCGGCGATCCCCGGCAGGATCGGCAGCCAGGCGGATTCGCGCAGGTTGTCGTGCGGGGAGAAGGGCGTTTGCGCGGCCGGGATGTCGAGCTGGGCGAGGACGCGCTTGGCGGTGTCGAAGATGCAGCCGACCACCGGGTGATTGAAGGAGTACATGAACGGCCCCGACCCGGCCCATTTGACGAAGAGGTCGGCGATGTCGATGCCGTGCTCGGCGAACTTGCGCGTCTCGGTCTCCCGCTCGTCCAGCCACAGATCGAGGTAGCCGGCGCGCGCATAGGTGTCGCGGTTATAGAGGCTGAGCGCGTCGTCGACGGACAGGCCGGCCTTATAGGCGGCAAGGCAGATCGAGGAGTGGTACTCGCCGATGGGGCTGCCGATCTGGCCCTGCCGGTTGCGCACATAGCAGCCGTCCGGGTGGTAGGCGGCGAAGAAGAGGCTGGGCACCAGGTGCACGGCCTTCAGCTCATCCAGCGCCACCTTGGTGACCTTGGGCGTGTCGGGGTGCGCGAAGACGCGGTCGAACGTTTCCAGCGCGACGTTACCCGCCTTCACCTCACGGTCGATGGCCTGGACGTGGATGCCCGTGACCTCGGCCCGGGGGCAAAGCAGGCTGAGGCTGTTGGCCAGTCCGACGGTGTTGCAGTTGGAAATGACCAGCCACTTGTCCACTCGCGACCCCCTTCGTTGCCGCCGACCCTAGCCTCGCCCGTTTCGGCAAGACAAGCGGCGAGAGCGGACACGCCGGGCGCTCAAGAGTTGCGCAATTGCCGGCGCGGGCCGCCGTTTTTTTGTTCCCACTGCTCAATGCATCGGCATAAGATGCTTAGTCCTCTATAGGACTTGACCGCTGTTGAGCTGGAGGAATAGCCTGCGGTCAGAAGTCCTTCATAGGTATTGGCATGGCGGCCAGTGGAAGGCTGAAACCGGTGCAAGCCGGCGAGGCCGACGATACGAGAGCGAAGCACCGCCGGATCTCGGAAGGGATCCTGTCGGCGATCGAAGCCGGGCGCTGGCGGCCGGGCGATCAGCTGCCGGCGGAGGACCAGCTCGCCGCCGAGATGGGCGCGAGCCTCGGCACCGTGCAGCGCGCTCTGCGCAGCCTGGTCGAGATGGGGGTGGTCGAGCGCCACCACGGGCGCGGCACCTTCGTCACCGGCTCGCGGGCGCAGGAGGGCCACCTCAAGCATTTCCGCTTCAAGGCGGAGGGCGGCACGCAGCTGCTGCCGGTCTATTTCCGCATCATCGGCGTGGAGCTGACGGCCGAAAGCGGCCCATGGAGCCAGTTCTTCGGGGCCGATGAGAGCGAATACGTCACCATACGGCGCTTCGTCTCGGTCAACGACGAGTTCGAGGTGTTCAGCGAGATCTACCTGCCGGCCAAGCGGTTCGGCGATCTGGCGCGCATGAGCGGTGCGATGCTCGACGGCATCTCGGTGCGCGACATGCTGGCCGCCCGCTTCAACGCGCCGACACTGCGCACGCGCCAGACCATCGCCTGCCAGGCGCTGCCGCCGCGGGTGACGCGGCCGCTAGCCGTCCCGCCCGGCCAGTACGGCCTGGTCTGGACCGTGTGCGGCATGAGCTATCGCGACGTGCCGATCACCTGGCAGCGCATTTTCGTGCCGCCGAGCGACCGCGTCATCGAACTCTTGCCGACCACTGCCGACGGGCAGCCGGCCCTCGCCGAGGTGGTGTGATGCCACGACCCCTTTATCCGACCGGCCCCCTCCGCGGGCGCGGAGACCCCAACCAACGGAGAGCGACCATGCCCATGAATGTGCCTGCGATGCCGCGCCTCGCCCGCGGCCCCCGAGCCCTCGCCCGTGCCGGCCTCGCCGCCCTGGTGCTGGCCGGGTCCGCCGCCTTCGGCCCCGCCTCGGCCGACATGCCGGAGATGAGCCTGAAGTTCGGCCACCCCTACAACGAGACCCACCCGCTGGCGCAGGGCGCCCAGATGTTCGCCGACAAGGTGAGCGAGAAGAGCGACGGCAAGATCACCGTCGAGGTCTTCCCCAACAGCACCATCGGCTCCTCGCGCGATCTGGTGGAAAGCATCCAGATCGGCGTGGTCGATTTCGCGCTGGTGCCGACCACCAACGTCGCGAGCTTCTACCCGCCGCTCGATCTCTTCTACCTGCCGTTCCTGTTCCGCGACAGCGCGCACGCCTACGCGGTGTCGGACGGCGAGATCGGCGAGGCGCTCTTCGCCGACATGCTGGCGCAGACCGGCATCCGCACGCTCGCCATGTACGAGAGCGGCTTCCGCACCATCACCACGGCCAACACCAAGGTCGAGATGCCGGACGACATGAAGGGCATCAAGTTCCGCGTCATAAACAACCCGCTCAACGTGGCCACCTTCAAGGCGCTCGGCGCCAACGCGACGCCCATGGCGCTGTCGGAGGTGTTCACCGGCCTGCAGCAGGGCACGGTGGACGGGCAGGACAACCCGGTCGGCAACGTGAAGGCGTTCGGCTTCGACAAGGTTCAGGACTACATCACCCTGTCGAACCACCAGTGGGCCGGCATCATGTTCCTGGCCGACGACAAGATGTGGCAGGACCTGCCGGACGAGGTGAAGGCGCTGTTCGCCGAGACCGCCAAGGAGACGCAGGACTGGGAGCGGGCCGAGATCAACGCCGTCGAGGCCAAGTATCTGGAAGAGATGGAAGCGGGCGGCATGACCGTGACGCGCCTCACCCCCGAGCAGGCCACCGCCTTCCAGCAGGCGATGGAGCCGGTGTGGAACGAGTATCGCGAGAAGATCGGCGCCGACACCATCCAAGCCGTCGTCGACACCAAGTAACCGAGACCGCCAGGAAAACCCCATGCGCGCCGTCCGCAAGCTTCTCGATTTCTCCGAGTACGTCCTTGCGGCGGTGTGCATCCTGGCCTTCGTCGCGATGTTCGTGCTGGGCGTCGCGACGGTGTTCTTCCGCTTCGTGATCGAGAGCTCGCTCGCCTTTCCGGACGAATTGATCCGCTACCTCTTCGTGTGGGCGATCTTCCTCGGCTCGGCCATCGCCTTTCGCCGCAACCTGCACGCGGCGATCGGCGTCGTGGTCGCCCGCCTGCCGGCGGTGCCCAAGCGCGTGGCGCTCCTCCTGGCGACGGCGGCGAGCGCCTTCTTCTTCGCGGTGATCTTCTCCTCCAGCATCACCATCACGATGCGGGCGCGCCCGCAGATCTCCCCGGCGCTGGAGGTGTCGATGGCCTGGGTCTACGCCGCGGTGCCGGTGGGGATGGCCTTCCTGTTCGTCTACGCGGTCGAGCTGTTCCTCGTTCAATGGCGCGCGCCGGCGGACGAACTCCTCGCCGACGACCACTGACCCTTGGCGCAAGGATCTGACCGATGACGACCGCGGCAATTTTCGGATCCCTCGTGCTGCTGATGCTGTTGCGCGTGCCGATCGCGGTGGCGCTGGGGCTGTCGAGCGTGCTCGGCCTGTGGCTCAGCGACATCTCGTTCGAGATCGTCGCGCAGCGCATGTTCTCCACCAACAACTCGTTCCCGCTGCTGGCGATCCCGTTCTTCATCCTGGCGGGTGAGATCATGTCCATCGGCGGCATGTCGCGCCGCCTGGTGGGGTTCGCCTCGGCGCTGGTCGGCCACCTCACCGGCGGGCTCGGCGCGGTGGCGATCCTGTCCTCCAGCTTCTTCGCCGCGCTGTCGGGCTCCAACGCGGCGACGGTCGCGGCCATCGGCGGCGTGATGAACCAGCCGATGGCGGAAAAGGGCTACCGCCCGTCCTATACGGCCGCCACCATCGCCGCCGCCGGCGTCACCGGCATGATCATCCCGCCCAGCATCCTGTTGATCCTCTACGGCGTCGTCACCGGCGTCTCCATCGCGGACCTCTTTCTCGCCGGCATCCTGCCCGGCATCGTCATCTGCATCAGCCTCCTCGTCCTCAACCGGGTCATGACGGCGCGCATGGGCATCGAGCGGCTGCCGCGCTCCGGCGGGCGCGCGATCCTGCGCTCCTTCCGCGAGGCGTTCTGGCCGCTGTTGATGCCCGTCATCATCCTGTCGGGCATCTATGGCGGAGTGTTCACGCCGACGGAGGCGGCCATCGTCGCCGTGCTCTACGGGCTTCTCGTGGGGCTCTTCTACGGCGAATTGACGGCGCGGGCGCTCTACCAGGCGTTCCTGCGCGCCGTGATCGCCTCGGCGGTGGTGATGTTCGTGATGAACGCCGCCGGCGTCTTCGCCTGGCTCATCACCATCAACCAGATCCCGCAGAGCATCTCGGCCTACCTCGCCGCCACGGCCGGCAGCCAGGTGGTCTATCTCCTGTTCGTCAACGTCTTCCTGCTGATCGTCGGCTGCATGATGAACGCGGCGGCGGCCATCGTGATCTTCACCGCGATCCTTTATCCCGCGGCGATGAGCTTCGGCATCGACCCGGTGCTGTTCGGCGTGGTCGTCGCGGTCAACCTGTCCATCGGCACCGTGACGCCGCCGCTCGGCGTCGACCTCTTCATCGCCTCGGCGATCACCAAGGTGTCCATCGAGCGCATCGTGGCGGTGATCTGGCCGTACATCCTGGTGCTCATCGTCGACCTGCTCGTCATCACCTTCGTGCCGCCGCTGTCGCTGCTGCCGGTGCGCCTGTTCGGCTGATCGGCGCGGGGGCGCCCCCGCCCGGCCACACCACCACGGGGCGCGGCGGCCCGATCCCGCCCGCCAGGAGGACCTCGATGCCCTATTCGACCTACCGGCCAGAACTCATGGGATCGGCGCTGCTGCACGCGCCGGCCGAGATCGAGGCCGGCTCGATGCAGGAGCTGACGCTCGTCTACACCTGCGGCACCTTCGGCATCGACGATACGGGCTCGCTCAAGATCGGCTTCCGCTTCGCCACCGACATGGGCGCGGTGCAGTTCACCGACCCCGCGGCGCCCGGCTACACCACCGCCATCGCCTCCAACGGCGCCCCGCTGGAGCTGAAGTGGGAGTTCAAGCGCAACATCCGGCCCTGGAGCCGGGCGCTCTATATCGGCGTCTCGGGTGACTACCTGGCGCCCGGCGACACCATCACCATCCGCTTCGGCGACCGGCGCGAGGGTTCGCCCGGCATTCGCATGCAGACCTATTGCGAGAGTGCGTTCGAGTTCCACGTGCTGGTCGACGCCATCGCCACCTACGACTACGTGGCGCTGCCGCAGAGCCCCACGGTCGCCATCGTGCCGGGCCCGCCGGTCCATTGGCGGGCGGTGCTGCCGACGCTGGTGCGCACCGGCGCGCCCTTCGCGCTGGGCATCAAGGGCGAGGACAAGTGGCGGAACCCGGCCGATCTGTCCGGCCTCGCCTTCACCATCCGGCCCAACGGCGCGTTCGCCGGCCTGCCCGCGACGGTGCGCGCCGATCCGGGAGCGCGGGCGGTGCGCATCGAGGGCGTGACGCTGAACGCACCCGGCGAACACGTCCTCGAGGTGGAGGCGGCGGGCGCGGTGGTGCGCAGCAACCCGGTGCGTGCCGAGGCGGAGGCGCCGCTGATCCACGCCTGGGCCGACACCCACGGCCAGTCCAACGAGACGCTCGGCACCAACACCATCGCCGAATATTTCGAGTTCGGCCGCGACCTCGCCTTCCTCGACGTGATCGGCCACCAGGGCAACGACTTCCAGATCACCGACGCGTTCTGGGCCGAGCTGAACGACACCACGCGCGCCTTCGACGAGGCCGGCCGCTTCGTCTGCATCCCCGGCTACGAGTGGTCGGCCAACACGGCGGTCGGCGGCGACCGCAACGTGCATTTCCTCAAGGAGGGCGAGCGGATCCTGCGCTCCTCGCACGCGCAGATCGAGAGCCTCGCCACGGAGGCGGACGACGCCCACGCCGCGGCGGACCTGTTTGCCTGCCTCGACCCGGAGGCGGCGGTGGTGGCCGCGCACGTGGGCGGGCGCTACGCCGACATCGCCTATGCGCACGACCCGGCGCTGGAGGCCGCGGTGGAGGTGCACTCCTCCTGGGGCACCTTCGAGTGGATCGTGGAGGACGCCTTCCGGCAAGGCTACCGCGTCGGCATCGTCGCCAACTCGGACGGGCACAAGGGGCGGCCGGGCGCGTGCTATCCGGGCGCCTCGTTCTTCGGCTCCATGGGCGGGCTCACCGCGTTCCTGGTGTCCGAATTGAGCCGGCCCGCGATCTTCGAGGCGATGCGCACCCGCCGCCACTACGGCACCACGGGCGCGCGCATCTACCTCGACACCCGCGCCAGCTTCGAGCGGCCGGTGGAGACGTGGCGGGTGGATCCGGCGGCCGGCGGCGAGCCGGCGGGGCGCGCGCAAACGGTGCCGATGGGCGCCATCGTGGAGAGCGCCAACGACACCGTGACCTTCCGCGCCGACATCGCCGCCACGGCGCCGATCCTGTCGATCGAATTGCGCGACGGGCTCGACGTGCTGGAGACGGTGCGTCCCAACGCGCTCGAAGGTCCGTCGCGGCGGGTGCGCATCGTCTACGAGGGCGCGGCGACGCGGGGGCGGTCGCGGGCGGTGCTGTGGAACGGCGGCATCGCGGTGGACGGCAACCGGATCGAGCGCGCGGCGATCCTCAACAACTGGAACCTCGATCGCGGGATCCGCGCGCAGGGGCCGCAGGGGCTGGAATGGTCGGCCGTGACCACCGGCAATTTCGGCGCCATCGATTTGTGGCTGTCGGAGGCGGGCGCCGGCACCGTCGCGGTGCGCACCAACCACGGGGAGCACACGCTGGACCTTGCCGCCTGGGACGGGATTCCGGTGCAGCTTGATGCGGGCGGGCTCGGCCGGGGCCTGCGCCTTCTCGCACTGCCGGAGGCGATGCGCGAGACGCGCCACACCCTGGAGCGCGCAATCGCGACGCCGCCGGGGCGCGAACGCCGCCTCTACCTGCGGGTGGAGCAGGAAGACGGGCACCGCGCCTGGTCTAGCCCGATCTACGTGATGCGCGCCTGAGGGGCGGCTGAAGCCCCGCCGGCTGCGCCATTGCGTCGCGCATCCCAGGCGCTTGGACGGCGGACGGCGGCCCGTACGGGCCAAGGTTCGGCACGCCTGACGGGCTGGGCAGAAATTCCTCTGATCAAAATTCGCAACAACGACGAGTGACCTCTTTTCGAGGCGAAGGAAACGGATCATATAAAGGGAGCCCGGCGATTGTTGCCGAGCAATCCGCGGAATTTAATCCGCGACCACATGGACAAGCACCATGGCTGATAAACCGTCCGCAAAGCCGAAACCCTCCTCGAAGCCCGGTTCCAAGCCGGCCTCGACGAGCCGCTAACAAACGCGGGCCCGGCGCTTCAGCCCCCCGGCGAGCGGCCGACCGCCCTTGAGGCGGCTCCGGCGCGGCGGACGTGAGGGGCTCCGAGGGCAACACCCCGGCGCGGCATTGCAGCGGAACTGGGCCAAATCTAAAGGGTGGGCATTACGCCCACCCTTTTTCGTTGGCGCGCCGCGTCCTACGGCACCGACCGCGTCGGGCGGGCTCCCGGACGAGGCCCGCGGCGGGGGCGGGCAGGCGGCGGGGGCGGCGGGCCGGTGCTGGCACGCATCAGCAACTGGCAGGGGTGGTGCGTGCGGATCGGCGGGGGCATCTCGCCGGCGAGGCGGCGCAGCATCAACCCGGCGGCGTCGCGGCCCATGTCGCCAAAGGGCTGCCGGACGACGCTGAGGATCGGCTCGCAATAGTCGGCGAACGCGATGCCGTCGAACCCCATCACCGAGCAATCCTCCGGCACGGCGCGCCCGGCGGCACGCAGCGCCGTCATGAAGCCGATGGCGAGTTCGTCGGTGCAGGCGATCGAGGCCGTGGGCATTTGCGGCAGCGCCAGGCAGCGCCGGGCGGCCGCCGCGCCGCCCTGGAGCGTCCCATCGCCTTCGATGCGCAGGACACGCTCGTGCGTGGCAGCCCTGCCTTGTCCATCGCATCGAGGACACCGGCATGGCGCACAATATCGTGGGCGCCGTCCGCCGCACCGGCCAGGAAGGCGATCTGCCGGTGGCCGAGCGCGATGAGCCGGCCGGCGGCCTCCGCCGCCCAATATCGATCGTCGACCAGGACGCTGGGGATGCCGGCACTGCTGTGATCGAACAACAGGCCGACGAGGGGAAGGCGCGTTTGCTCCGGCGAGCGATGGGCGAACTGGGGCACCTTGGAGGAGACGACGAAAACCCCGTCCACCGTGCCGGACAACGCAGGGTCCAGGATGAACCGCCCCGCCGCGTCCGCCCGATCCATGCGCTCCAGGATGAGGCGGTAGCCGGCGGCGGTCATCGTCTCGTCGATCCCGGCCAAGAGATCGGAGAGCGCCGGAGAGTTGGACCGGTGAGGCACAGCCGCCATCGTCAGTTCGGTCGCGCCCCGGCGCAGCTTTCGCGCCATTGCATTGGGAACGTAGGACAACTCGCGCGCTGCCTGGACGATGCGCTCGCGGGTTCGCTCGTTGACCTGCTCGGGGTTGCTGAGCGCGCGGCTGACCGTCGAAATCGCCACGCCTGCCGCCGCGGCGACATCCGCCATCCGGGCATCGCCGATCAAATTGCGGGTACTCGTTGATTTGTTGTCAGGCAAATGTGAGCCGTTAATAAACGCGAGATGAAGTTATACTTGGTACACATATGGATAGGGAATAGACGTAATTTATACGTTGAGATGATAGTTTAGGCAACGTCGAGTTCAATATATGTGGAGATATATCAAGGCAGAAGTGGGCGGAAAATCATACTCCTAAGCTCCGGCGCGGTATCAGCGCACCGTGCCGGGGGGGGGGCGGGTGCCGGAGGGCTGGCCGGGGCGCTCCTGACGGGACGGTCCGGCGCCCGGCGGCGCATCGGTTTCCCGCTCGATCCCGGCGTGGCATCGATGGCGCTTGAGAACTCGGCGGCGAAGCGCTGGTATGGGCGACGCGACCCCGCCACAGGATTGGAGAGCCGGAAATGCGCAAAGCACTTATCGTCTGGGGCGGCTGGGAGGGGCACGAGCCGGAAGCGTGCGCGACCATCGTCGCGGAAATGTTGCGCGAGCGCGATTTCGCGGTGCGGCTGGAAGACACCACACGCGTCTTTGCCGACCCCGATCTGGCCGAATTCAGCCTCATCGTGCCGATTTTTACCAGGTCGGCCATCGCACCGGACGAACTCGCCGGATTGACAGGGGCGGTGCGCGCCGGCGTCGGCCTCGGCGGCTATCACGGCGGGATGGGCGACGCCTTCCGCGACGCGACGGAATATCAATTCATGTGCGGCGGCCAGTGGGTGGCCCACCCCGGCAACATCATCGACTACCGGGTGGACGTGACGCGGCCGGACGATCCCATCATGGCCGGGATCGAGTCCTTTCCGTACCACTCGGAGCAGTATTTCATGCACGTCGACCCTTCCATCGAAGTGTTGGCGACGACCACCTTCGCCGGCGACCACGCCGACTGGATCGACGGCGTGGTGATGCCGGTGGTGTGGAAGAAGCGCTACGGGCAGGGCCGCGTCTTCTATTGCGCGCTCGGCCATGTGGCGAGCGAGTTCCAGGTGCCGCAGATGCGGACCATCCTGGCGCGCGGACTGGAGTGGGCCGCCCGCTGAGGACGGCCGCCCCGCCGCCGCAAACGCACGCCCGCCAGGTGCGGGATGTGCTGGAACGACAATCGCATGCCTGACCTGTGCCATAGAGTCTTGCTCGCGCCATGGCTTGCGCAGAGCGTGGCGCGCAGGCCCGCAAGACAGGAATGAACGATGGCTTCGGTACTCTTCAGCCCCCTCCGCGTCGGCTCGCTCGAGCTTGCGAACCGCATCGTGATCGCCCCGATGTGCCAGTATTCGGCCGTCGACGGCTGCATGAACGACTGGCATCTCATCCACCTGGGACAGCTGGCGCTGTCGGGAGCGGGCATCCTCACAATCGAGGCGACGGCCGTCGTGCCGGAGGGCCGCATCAGCTACGGCGATACCGGCCTGTGGGACGACGCCACCGAGGCGGCCATGGGGCGGGTGCTGGAGGGGGTGCGGCGCTGGTCGGACATGCCGATCGCGCTCCAGCTCGGCCACGCCGGGCGCAAGGCCTCGCGCGAAAAGCCGTGGCTGGGCGGCCAGCAGATCGCCGCCGATCACTCCAACGGCTGGGCCACCGTGGCGCCGTCCGCCGTTCCGGCCGATCCGCGCGACGGTGCGCCGCAAGCGCTCGACGCCGCCGGCTTGGCGCGCGTGCGGGAGGGTTTCGCCGCCGCGGCCGTGCGCGCCGCCCGGCTCGGCATCGATGCCGTGCAGCTGCACGGCGCCCACGGCTATCTCCTGCACCAGTTCCTGTCGCCGATTTCCAACCAGCGGACCGACGAATATGGCGGCTCGCTGGAAAACCGGATGCGCTTTCCGCTCGAAGTGTTCGACGCGGTGCGGGCGGTCTTTCCGGCCGAGCGGCCCGTGACGGTGCGCATCTCGGCCACCGACTGGGTGCCGGGCGGCTGGGACATCGACGAGGCGGTGGAATTTTCCAAGGCGCTCGAGGCCCACGGGTGCGGCGCGGTGCACGTGTCGAGCGGCGGCCTCGATCCGCGCCAGAATATTCCGATGGGGCCCGGCTACCAGGTACCGCTGGCGCGTGCGGTGAAGCAGGCGGTGTCCGTGCCCGTGGTCGCCGTCGGCTTGATCCGGGACTTCGAGCAGGCGGAGGCGATCGTCGGAACCGGCGATGCCGACCTCGTCGCCCTGGCGCGGGCGATCCTGTACGACCCGCGCTGGCCCTGGCACGCGGCGGCCCACCTTGGCGCCAGCGTCACGGCGGCGGATCAGTACCTGCGCTGCCAGCCCTCGCAGCACAGGGATTTGTTCAAGCGCCGCGAGGGGTGAGCCGCCGGCGCGCCGTCACCCGTCGGCGTGGCGGCGCACCTCTTCCAGGAAGGCCGGGGCGAGGTCGGCGAGCTTGCGTTCGCCGATGCCGTGCAGGCCGCGCATCTCGTCGAGCGACATCGGCACGCGGGCGGCCATCTCGATCAGCGTGCGGTCGGAGAAGATGACGTAGGCCGGCACGCTGCGCTCGTCGGCCAGCGTGCGGCGCAGGGCGCGAAGCCGCTCCAGGAGCGCCGCGTCGTAGTCGCTCGGCAGGTCCGGCGCGGCCTTGGCGGTCTTGTCCTTCAGCGACAGCGCGTCCTTGCGCAGCGTGACCTTTTCCTGCCCCTTGAGGACGCGCCAGCCCGCCTCGCTGAGCCGCCAGCCGCCGAACCGCTCCGCATCGGCGGCGGCATAGCCGATCACCCCGAGCTGGCGGAAGATCGAGCGCCACGACGACTTCGACTGGTCCTTGCCGACGCCGAAGGTGGGCAACTTGTCGTGCCCGTGCTGGACGATCTTGTCGGAGGTCTCGCCGCGCAGCACGTTGATGAGATGCTCGACGCCGAAGCGCTCGCGCGTTCGGGCCACCGCCGACAGCGCTTTCTGAGCCAGGACCGTGGCGTCGAAGGTCTCGACCTTGCCGCCGCACAGATCGCAGTTGCCGCAGGGCTCGGACTGCTCGCCGAAATAGCCGAGCAGCACGACGCGGCGGCAGGTGGGCGCCTCGCACAAGGACACCAGCGCGTTGACCTTGGCATGCTCGACGGCCTTTTGCTCCGGCGTCGTCTCGCTGCCCTCGATCCACTGGCGGAACTGGCGGATCTCGCCGAAGCCGTAGAGCGCGTGCGCCGTCGCGGGCAGGCCGTCGCGCCCGGCGCGGCCGATCTCCTGGTAGTAGCTCTCGATGTTCTTCGGCATGTCCATGTGGAAGACGAAGCGCACGTCCGGCTTGTCGACGCCCATGCCGAAGGCGACGGTCGCCACCACGATGACCCCGTCCTCGCGCAGGAAGATGTCCTGGTTCTTGTCGCGCTCGGTGCGCTCCAGGCCGGCGTGATAGGGCACGGCGCGCAGGCCCTTGGCGACCAGGAACTGGGCGGTCTCGTCCACGCGGCGGCGCGACTGGCAGTAGATGATGCCCGATTCGCCTTCGTGCGCCTTGAGGAAGCGGGTGAGCTCGGCGCGCCCATCCTGCCGCGCGGTCATCGCCAGCGAGATGTTGGGCCGGTCGAACGAGCGCACGAACACCTTCGGCTGGCCGCTGAACAGGCGCTCGGCGATGTCGTCGCGGGTGATCTTGTCGGCGGTGGCTGTGAAGGCCACGGTCTGGTGGATGTCGAGGTCGCGCCGCACCTCGCCCAAGAGGCGGTATTCGGGCCGGAAATCGTGGCCCCATTGCGAGACGCAGTGCGCCTCGTCCACCGCCATCATGGTGATCGGCGCGTCGCGCAGCGCCTCGATGGTCTCCACCGACGAGAGGCGCTCGGGGGAGATGTAGAGGAGCTTGATCTCGCCCTCGACGGCGCGGGCGAGGATGCGGCGGTTCTCCGCGCTGTCGTTGTTGGAGTTGACGGCGGCGGCGGCGATACCGAGCGCGCGCAGGGCCGACACCTGGTCGCGCATCAGCGCGATCAGCGGCGAGACGACGATGGTGACGCCCGGGCGCATCAGCGCCGGCAGCTGGTAGCACAGCGACTTGCCGCCGCCCGTCGGCATCACGCCCAGCACCTCGGCACCGGCCGCGACGGCCCGCACGATCTCCTCCTGTCCCGGCCGGAACGCCTGGAAGCCGAACACGTCGCCGAGGATGGCCTCGGCGTCGCGCCGGTCGCCGCCGATGGGGGTGCGGTGGGCGGATTCGAGCAGGTCCATCAGTCGGCCGCTTTGAAATGCTTGGACAATTTCAACGCCTGGGCTTGGTAGTTGGATTTGAGGTCGGCACCATACAAGGTTTCCGGCAATGCAGCCATACGTTCATATGCGAGGCGTGCCACAACCTGTCCGTGCTCCAGGATGAACGGCACCTCGCGCGAACGCACCTCCAGCACCGCCCGCGAGGGGGCGCCGTGGCCGAAGCCGGGGTCGAAGAAGCCGGCATAATGGGCGCGGAACTCGCCGACGAGCGGGTCGAAGGGCACCATCTCCGCGGCGTAGCAGGGCGGGATCGACACCGCCTCGCGGCTGACGAGGATGTAGAACTCGTCCGGATCGAGGATTAGCCGGCCGTCCTCGGCGGTGATGGGATCCCAGAAATCGGCCATGCGCAGCGCGTCGCGCTTGTCGACGTCGATGAGGGACGTGTGGCGCTTGGCGCGATATCCGGCGGGGCGGCCTTCCGGCGGCTTCAGGTCGATGGTGACGTTGAGGCCGTCCTTGATGCGCGCCTCGGGCACCGCGATGGGCGCCTGCGCATGCAACGCGGTGAGGGCGACGTCGTCGAGCCGCGCGTCGCCGCGGCGGAAGCGGATCTGGCTGAGGCGGCTGCCCATGCGCGCCAGGATCGGGAAGGTGCGCGGACTGATCTCCACCGCCAGCGTGCCATGATAGCCGGCGGGCACGAAGTCGAAGCCGCCGGCCCGGTCGGCGATGACGCGGGTGAAGATGTCGAGCCGGCCGGTGGAGCTCTTGGGGTTGGTGGAGGCGGCGATGTCGGCGGGCAGCGCCAGCTCCTCCAGCAGAGGCACGAGGTAGACGCACCCCGTTTCGAGCACCGCGCCCTGGGTGAGGTCGATGGTGTGCAGCGTCACCTGGGCGAGCTTCTTGGCGATCGGCTCGTCCGGTCCAGGCAGGAAGCTGGCGCGGATGCGGTGCGCCTTGGGGCCGAGGCGCAGGTCGAGGCTCGCGGGCTGGAGCTGGTCGTCCGCGATGGCGGCATCGGCGCCGGAGGCGATTGCCCCTTGCGCGATCAGTGCCCGTAAAGCCTGCCTCGGTAGGATTCCGTCCATGCACCCTCCATGATCGGCAAGGCGTAGCATGGGGCAGACGCGCCAGACAGCACGGGGCACCGTTTTGCCGCACTATCCACTGGGCGGACGGCTCAAGGCGGGGCACGCAGGCGGCCTGTGCGGGCGACATGACCGAGCGACGGCAGTCGCAACGCCCGCCCGGTAGAGGCGGAGCGAACTTCAGATCGGGCGGTAGAGATCGCCCCAGGTGGTGTCCCAGAAATTCTCGTCGCCCATCACCACCACGGGCATTCGCAACGTGTTGGCGAGCTTGATGGCGCCGCGGAAGGCGTCGATCTTGGGCAGCGGCTCGCTGGATTTTTGGACGGAGGCTTCTGCCCTCTCGTCGGCGGGGGGAACGTGGACGCGTGCCATCTCGGGCTCGCCCCCTGGGGCGATCTCGAGCGTAATGGCGTCGTCCTGAACTTCGTCCACTTTCTCGAAACGGTTGCGCCTCACGAAAACCTCCCCTTTTTGCGACGTCTACCGATTTTTAGCTGCGGCAATTCTCACGATTGTTCCACAGGGCGGCTCATTTCACCACCACAAGTATAACGCACACGGCCGGCTTGCGGTTGCGCGCGCCCCCCTCGCCGGGCCGGACCGCTATTCGTGCGGGAAGAGGTCGTGGGAGACGGGGGCGGTGTTGATGACCTTGGCGAAGATCTCCACTTTGGCGCCGCCGAGGAGCGCGCGTTCGATCTCCTTCGCCAATCGCTCCAGGTAGCTGTCGACGGTTTCCATGCGGGGGCGCGGGCGTTCGATCAGCACCTGGGAGCTTGCCACCGCCAGCATGAAATCGCGGCCGAAGGGCAGTTGCGCGGTGAGCGGCAGGCCCACCACGCCGGCGCCGCCGAACACCAGCGAGAGGTTGGGCGGGAAGGGCTCGGCCGTCCAGTTGTTGCTGTCGAGGTGGTAGACGGTGCCGTCCGACAGGAAGAGATCGACCAGGATGTGGCTGGCGAAGCTCGGCGTGGTGAGGTGAAAATCCACCATCTCGCCGGCGTGGACGAGGCGCTCGGGCGGGAGCGGGCCGGCCGAATCGAGCAGCCCCTCCTCGGCGCTCCAGTTGAGGAAATCGATGACCGGGCAGGGCGTGTCGACGGTGAGGATGTCCTCGCCCGCGACGCTGGCGACGCCGGGGAGGCCCGACACCAGTTGGAGCACCGCATCGCGCATCGTCGCGCTGGGCAGCAGGCCGGAGATGGCGATGTTGCCGGGCGCGCCGTCCTCGCGGGCCGCGAGGCGGGTACAGGCGAAGCGGGCCAGCGTTTCCTTGACCGCCTCCATGAGATCGTAGGCGCTGCCTTGCATCCGCGCGCCGGCGCGCAGG
>JAUIJH010000266.1 GCA_030431335.1 Alphaproteobacteria bacterium | reverse complement strand
GAGCGGCGCACCATCTCGATGACGTTGGGCATCTGGTGGTGCAGGACGCAGATGTCGAACGAGACGTCCTGTTCGGCCAAGAGTTTGAGCCCCTCGAGGAAGTCCGGCTTGATGGAGAACTCGGGGTCCGGCTGGGTCTGGATCAACCGCCGGATGCCGCGCAGGTGCGGCAGTTCCTTGAGGCGGGCGAGATCGTTGGCCACGGCGCGCCCCTTTTCCAGCGGCAGCGCGGCGACGATGCCCTGCAAGCGCGAGTCGGAGCCGGTGAGTTCCTCCACCCACTGCGCCTCCGCGACCTCCTGGCCGGCCGCGACGTCGACTTCCACGAACACGAAGCGGTCGATCGTGAAGGGGGCCGCGGCGGTGGTGAGGTGCGGGGGGAGAACGTTGCGCTTCAGCGACGGCGCTCCGGCCATCCAGGGGTAGTTGAAGCGCTCAGGATCGGCGAGGTGGACGTGGCTGTCGACGATGGGAAATTCGATCATGGGCCCTCCCAGATTTTTTCTTGCGCCACCTTCTGACGGGCGGAACAAAAGATTAGCGCGCGCGATGCGTCCTCGGAAAGCGTTCTGTCACGATATCCCACGCAGCCGAGGATCGATCACGTCGCGCAGGCCGTCGCCCATCAGGTTGAGGCCGAGCACGGAGGCGGCGATCACCATGCCGGGGAAGAAGGCGATCCACGGCGCTTCCTGCACGTAGTTGCGCCCCTCGGCGATGATGTTGCCCAGCGAGGGCGCCGGCGGCGGCGGGCCGACGCCGAGGAACGACAGGATCGCCTCGGCGAGGATCGAGACCGCGAACACGAACGTCAGCTGCACGATCAGCGGCGACAGCGAGTTGGCGAGGATGTAGCGCACGATGATGCGCATGTGCCCGGCGCCGATGGCGACGGCCGACTCGACATAGGGCAGCTCGCGCACCACGAGCACGCTGGCGCGCACGATGCGCGCCGTGCGCGGCGTGAAGGTGACCGACAGCGCCACCACCGCGTTGAGCTCGGACGGGCCGAGCGCGGCCGCGAGCGCGATGGCGAGCAGCACGCCCGGAAACGCCATCAACCCGTCCATCACCCGCATCAAGACGTTGTCGAGCGGGCGGATGTAGGCCGACGCGACGCCGACGACGATGCCCAGGATGCCCGTTGCGAACACCACGAACAGCCCGATGCGCAGCGAGGCACGCGCGCCGAAGATCACCCGCGAGAGGATGTCGCGTCCGAACGGATCGGTGCCGAAGCGGTGCTCGGCGCTCGGCGGCATCAGTATGGAGATGTAGTCGCTCTTGTTGGGATCGTAGGGAGCGATGAGGTTGGCGAAGATCGCGAAGATCGCGATGATCGAGAACAGCGCCAGGCCGATGGAGAAGGATCGGTGCGCGAGGAGGCGCTGGGCGAACAGCCGCATGCCGCGCAGGCGCGCCGACGTCTCGATGAGGGCGCCCGTGTCAGCGGTCATGACGCACCCTCGGATCGAGCCAGCCGTAGACGAGGTCGACGACGATGTTGACGAAGACGAAGGTCGAGGCGGTGATGAGCAGCCCCCCCTGGATGATCGGATAGTCGCGCCGCTGGATCGCGCCGACGATCAGGCGCCCGACGCCGGGCAGCGAATAGACCGCCTCGATCACCACCGCGCCGCCGATGAGGACGCCGGTCAGCACGCCGATCAGCGTCACCACCGGCACCAGCGCGTTGAGGAGCGCGTGCTTGAAGATGATGACGCGGCCCCGCATGCCCTTGGCGCGGGCGGTGCGGATGTAGTCCTGGCCGAGCACGTCGAGCATGGCCGAGCGCGTCATGCGGGCGATGACGCCCATCTGGGTGATGGCGAGGGTGAAGGCCGGCAGCGTCATCGAGCGCATCCAGCCGATGAAATCCTCCGTGATGGGCACGAAGCCGCCGGTCGGCAGCCACCCGAGCGTCACCCCGAAGAGGACGATCAGCATCAGGCCGAGCCAGAAATCGGGCACCGAGAGGCCGAGGAGGGCGAGGCTCATGGCGGCCTGGTCGGCCGGGGTGCGGTGCTTCACCGAGGCGAGGATGCCCAGCCCCATGCCGATCACGACGGCAAGCACCAGCGCCAGGCCCGCGAGCGACAGCGTGACCGGCAGCCGCTCCAGCACCGCGTCGGTGACGCTGCGGTTGAGGAGGTAGGACCAGCCGAGATCGCCCTGGAAGAGGTTGCCGTACCACTCGAGCATCTGCTGCCACATCGGGCGGTCGAGGCCGAGACGCTCGCGGATGGCGTCGATCTGGTCGGGCGTCGCGCTGGTGCCGGCGATCTCGGCGGCGATGTCGCCCGGCACGATCCACATGATGAGGAAGCTGACCAGCGACACCACGAAAAGCACGGGCACCGCGCTCAGAAGGCGCCGCAAGGCAAATCGCCACATTGCGTGGGCTCCCTAAAGTCGCGCCGCCGCCGAAGCGGCGGCAGCCACGGGGCGCGGACGAGCGCTGCCGCCCACGCCCCGCGAGCGCGTCAGTTCTCGAACCAGACGTCGTACATGCGCGGGAAGCGGTAGGGCTCGAAGCCCTTCACGTTGGCGCGCGTGGCCTGCAGCATTCCGACATCGGCGATCTTGATGATGCCGTAGATCTCGTAGAGCCGCGCCTGGATCTTGGCGAACACAGCCTTGCGGTCCTCGATGGTCTCGGCGGCCGACAGCTCCGCATAGAGAGCGTCGATCTCGGGATCGGCCTCGTTGAAGTGCGTGTCGGGGCCGGCGAGCGTGGAGATCAGCGCCACGGGGCCGAGATAGGGCTCGATGCCCATCATCAGCGTCCAGCCGTTCCAGCCGGTGTCCTCAAGGCGGATCTTGAGGGCGGTCGGCCAGTCGACCAGGTTGATCTTGGCGTTGATGCCGGCGGCGTTGAGCTGCTCGGCGATGACGACGCCGGCCTTGTTGTGCTCCTCGATGTTGGAATCGGTGAGCAGCACGAACTCTTCGCCGTTGTAGCCGGCTTCGGCCAGCAGCGCCTTGGCCCGCTCGATGTCGGCGAGGTTGTACTTGTCGGCGCCGATGTCGCCGGCGTCGTAGTTGGAGCCGTCGTACATCCAGCCGTGATGCAGGTTGAAGACGCCGCCCGTGGCGATCCCGGCGATGGCTTCCATGTTGAGCGCGACCTGCACCGCTTCACGGAACTTGACGTTGTCCGTGGGCGGGTCCTTCAGATTAAGGATGAAGGTGAGGAACGCCCAGGGCATGTTCTCGTGAATGGTGATGTCGTCGTTGGATTCCAGGCGACGCGCGGCCGGCGGCGGCATGCGCTCCACCACGTGCACTTCGCCCGTCTCCAGCGCCGCCACCTCGGCCCCCAGCTCGGGCATGATGCGGAAGGTCACCTTGTCGAAGTAGGGGGTCTTCTTGCCGCCGAAGCCGCGCGGGCCATCGTAGCGGGTGTCCTGCGAGTAGTCGTCGAAGCGCTCCAGCGTCACGTGGCTGTCGGGCACGTATTCGACGAACTTGTAGGGCCCGGTGCCGATAATCTCGATCTCGTCCGGCCCCTTGGCGGCTTCCTCGGCCGGGATGATCACGGCAGGCGCGCGGGGCGAGGAGATGGTGCGCAGGAACGTGGGCGACTTCTCTTTCAGCTTGATGGTGACCTCGAGCGGCCCCGTGACCTCGATGCTCTCCATCAGGTCGAGCATGTTGCCGGTGGCGCCGTACTGGTCGTAGCGCTCCATCGAGGCTTTGACGTCCTCGGCGTCCATCGTGTCGCCGTTGTGGAACTTGACGCCCTCGCGCAGCGGGATCCGATAGGTCAGTCCGTCGGCCGAGACGAAGGCGCTATCGGCCAGCATCGGGATGGGCTCGATGCTCTCGTCGAAGCCGAACAGCGTCTCGTAGATGTTCATGTTGACGTTGCGCGAAGCCTGCGAGGAGGTGACCATCGCATCGAGGCTCGGCGGGTTCGACGTCTGGGCGATGATGATTTCGCCGCCCTTCTCTTGGGCTATCGCCATGCCGCTCGTCAGTGTCGCCGCTGCGACCAGCGCAGGGAGCACCGCCCGGCCGATAATTCTGATCCGTCTCATTCAATCAGTCCCCTCTATCATCGTGTGGCTGCGAATGGCATCGGGCTCGTTGCTGCATGGCCCGCGATTTCGTAAGATCGTATACGAAGTGAATGGCAACCGCAATTAAAGAACGAGGCCGATGAGTTCACACGCCTTCAAACGAAGCGGCAGTAAAATCACCCGGTTCGGGCCGGTCGACACGC
>JAUIJH010000265.1 GCA_030431335.1 Alphaproteobacteria bacterium | reverse complement strand
CAGGACAAGCCCGCCCCACAGCAGGAAATAGGCGATCACCGGGTAGATCAGCGAGAACACGAACCAGCGCGGCCGTTGCTCGGCGCTGCCGAACACGAAGGCGATGGCCGCCGCCGCGAGCGCCACGAAGACCGGCGGCACCAGCATGTCGGCGATGTCGCCGCGCGCCACCGAGGTGACGAGGTAGGCAAGCAGCACCGCGCCCATGGCCCAGACCAGCGGGCGCATGGTGCGGAACAGCACCGGCGCGACCGCGACGATGAGGAGCACGAACGCCGTGTTGGGCCGCCACTGCAACGCGTCGGGGTAGAAGCCGTAGAGGAGCTGGTTATAGCGCTCCCGGATCACGGCCCAGCAGGCGCCCGTGGCGCCTTCGCCGTGGATCGCCTGGATTTTCTCGCGGCACTCGGTGAGCGAGTTGGCGTGCCAGACGGACTTGAAGAGCGCCCAGTCGAGGATGCCGGGCAGCACCCAGGCAATGAACAGCAGCGACAAGATGGTGAGGAGGCTGTTGAGCCAGGAGGAGAACAGGTTCTCCTTGAGCCAGCCCAGCACGCCGGAGGAAGTGACCGGCGGCAGCTGGGGGGTGTACTGCGTCTGCGCCACATAGGGGACGGTGTGGGCGTGGGTACCGCTCATCCTATCGCTCCACCAGTTTGACGCGGGAATTGTAGGCGTTCATCAGCGCCGAGATCATCAGCGACACCATCAGATAGAACGCCATCAGGAGCAGGATGCATTCCATCTCGCGGCCGGTCTGGTTGAGCGTGATGCCGCCCAGCGTGCCGGTGGCGTCCATGTATCCCACCGCGATCGCCAGCGACGAGTTCTTGGTGAGGTTGAGATATTGGCTGATCAGCGGGGGCACGATGACGCGCAGCGCCTGCGGCAGGATCACCAGGTTCATCGTGCGGTTGGGCCGCAGGCCGAGCGCGAAGGCGGCCTCGCTCTGGCCGTGGCTGACCGCCAGGATGCCCGAGCGCACGATCTCGGCGATGAAGGCGCCGGTATAGAGCGACAACGCCAGCCACAGCGCGATCAGGCTGTCGCGCATGAAGATGCCGCCTTGGAAGTTGAAGCCCTTGAGCTCGGGATATTCCAGCGTGATGGGGCGGCCGAGAATGAAATAGAACAGCACCGCGGGCACCACGATGATGCCGAACCCATAAAGGAGGACCGGCGTCTGCTGCCCGGTCGCCGCCTGCCGCCGCCTGGCCCAGATGCGCAGCGCGATCACCGCGGCGATCGAAGCGAGCACGATGGCGATCAACACGCCCGCGCCCGCCTCCATCACCGGAGCGGGAACGTAGAAGCCGCGGTTGGTGAGGACGAAGGGGCCGGTGTCGAGGCCGCGATAGGCGCGGGGGGCGGGCAGCGATTCGTTGACGACGGCGGCGATCAGCAGGATCCAGATCAGCACCGGAACGTTGCGGAACGTCTCCACGTAGACGGTCATGATCTTGGCGACGATCCAGTTCTTGGACAGCCGCGCCACGCCCGCCACGATGCCGATGAAGGTGGCCGCGATGCAGCCCAGCACCGCCACCAGCAGGGTGTTGAGGATGCCCACCAGCGCCGCGACCGCATTGGAATCGCGGCTCGTATAGTCGATCAGGCGCTGGTTGATGTCGTAGTTGGCCGGCTCCCACAGGAAGCCGAAATCGAAATCCTTGCCGAGATCCGACAAGTTCTGGACCGTGTTGTTGATCAGCCAGGCGAAGGCCAGCATCAGCAGGATCATGGCGATGGCTTGGATGAAACCTGAGCGATATCGCTCGTCGGTCCATAGCATGTTGAGGCGGAAAGTGGCCTCGGGTGGGCCGGAAGCGGCAAGGCTCATGGGCACATCCTCTTCGTCGTTGGCGACGGTGCGCGGCGGTCCGGTAAGTTGCGGTCAAGTGCAAACGGCGCGGACCCGAGGGGGTCCGCGCCGCTTTTTGCCGTTACCGGAAGGGCGGGGAGTAGAGGATGCCGCCGTCGGTATAGAGCGCGTTGAGGCCACGCTCGAGGCCGATCGGCGTGTCCGGACCGAGGTAGCGGTCGAAGATCTCGCCATAGTTGCCCACGGCCTTGATCGCCTGGGCGGCCCAGTCCTTGCCGAGGCCGAGCATCTCGCCGTAGCTGCCCTCGGTGCCGAGCAGGCGGTTGATCTCGGGATCGTCGCCGGGCGCGGCGGCCATCTCCTCGACGTTGTCCTGGGTGATGCCTTTTTCCTCGGCGATAATCAGCGCATTGAGCGTCCAACGCACAATGTCGCCCCAGTCGGGGTCGCCATGGCGCACGAGCGGGCCAAGCGGCTCCTTGGAGACGATTTCCGGCAGAATCACGAAGTCCGTCGGATTGGGATAGGAGGCGCGGTTGGCGGCGAGGGCCGATGCGTCGGTGGTGTAGGCGTCGCACGCCTCGGAGAGGAACTTCTGGCGCGCCTCGGCTTCCGTCTCGATCGGGACGGGCTCGTAGCTCATGTTGTTGGCGCGGAAGAAGTCGGCGAGGTTCAGCTCGGTGGTGGTGCCGGTCTGAATGCAGATCGTCGCGCCGTCGAGCTCGAGCGCGGAGGTCACGCCGAGGCTCTTGGGCACGATGAAGCCCTGGCCGTCATAGTAGTTGACGCCGTTGAACTCGAACTTGAGGTCGACGTCACGCGAGAATGTCCACGTCGTGTTGCGCGACAGGACGTCGATCTCGCCGGCGGCAAGCGCGGTGAAGCGGGTCTTGCCGGTGAGCGGCGTGTACTCCACCGCGTCGGGATCGCCAAAGATCGCGGCCGCCATGGCTTTGCAGATCGCGATGTCGAAGCCTTGCCAGTTGCCGTTTTCGTCGGTGAACGCGAAGCCGACGAGGCCGGTATTGGTGCCACAGCTCAGCTTGCCGCGCGCCTTTACATCGTCCAGCGTGGCGCCGTGCGCCACCGGCGCCGCGACTAGCCCCGCAACTGCGATCGCAGCCGCCAGATTGAAAATTTTCATCCATGCTCTCCCTATCTCTTGAGAGGTATTAAATTCGGTAGGCCGCACCCGTAGAAGCAGCTTCCGTGCCGCACGGAAGCCGGCAAGAGCTTCATACGAACGACGGAATCGAGATAATCAGAGAATTCTCCGCTAGCAAACGCCCTGAAAGGCAAAATTGAATGTTGGATGACGTGTCGCAAAAATCGCGCCAATCTCTTAGGCGTGCGACAGAAATAGTTCACGCCGGTTTGGATCCGCGCGGGTTCCACGGCTTCGTGAATCCGCCCGTTGTTCACGCATCGACAGTTCTTTTCCCCGATGTGGAGACACTGCTGTCGCGCGGCCAGAAATACACCTATGGCCGTTCCGGCACGCCGACGCTCGACGCCCTCGTCGCGCTCGTCAGCGCCCTCGAGGGGGCCGACAGCACGGTGGTCTGCCCCACCGGGCTGGCGGCCTGCACGCTGGCGCTCGGCGCCGTCGTCGAAGCCGGCGATCACGTGGTGGTCGTCGACAACATCTATAATCCCACCCGCGTGTTCTGTGACACGGTGCTCACGAGGTACAATGTCGCAACCACCTACGTGGATCCCAACGATCTTGAGGGATTGGCGCAGGCACTGCGCCGCAAGACGGCGGCGGTGTTCCTGGAAGCGCCCGGCTCGCTGACGTTCGAGATGCCGGACGTGCCCAAGATGGCGGCGATGGCCCGCGAGGCGGGCGCCGTTTCCATGATCGACAACACCTGGGCGACGCCGGTTTTCTTCCGCCCGCTCGACCATGGCGTGGATCTGTCCATCCAGGCGGCGACCAAATATTTCGGCGGCCATTCCGATCTGCTGCTCGGTACCATCGCCGGCAATGGCGAGCTGATCTCCAAGGTGCGCAAATATTGGGACGCGTGGGGCATGCACGTGGCACCCGACGACATCAATCTGACGATGCGGGGAATGCGCACGCTCGACGTGCGGCTCGAGCGCCATCAGCGCAACGCGCGGATCGTGGCGGAGTGGCTGTCGGCCCATCCGGCCGTCGCGCGGGTGCTTTATCCGGCGCTGCCGGACGCGCCGGGCCACGCGCTGTGGAAGCGCGACTTCACCGGCGCGACGGGCCTGTTCGCGATCACCTTCGAGGCGGACGATTTCGCGCCGGTGGCGAAATTCATCAACGCGCTCGAGCTGTTCGGCATCGGCGCCTCGTGGGGCGGGTTCGAGAGCCTGGTGGTGCCCGCACAGCTCGGCAAGTCCCGTTCGGCGACGAAATGGCCGGATAACGAGCATGTGGTGCGCCTCCACATCGGCCTGGAGGATCCGGACGATCTCATCGCCGACCTCGACCAGGCGCTGGCGAGCGCGTTC
>JAUIJH010000078.1 GCA_030431335.1 Alphaproteobacteria bacterium | reverse complement strand
CCCGCGGCGGGGGTCGTCGCGGGGGTGGAGATCGGGCGCTCGGCGGGGCGGGGCGATCTCATCACCATCGACATGGGCGGCACCAGCTCGGACATCTCGCTGGTGCGCGGCGGCACGCCCCTCGTGCGCACCGAGGGCCGTATCGAGCGCTTCCCCGTGCGCGTTCCGATGATGGACATCCACGCCATCGGCGCCGGCGGCGGCTCCATCGCCATGCTGGACGGCGCCGGCGGGCTCGTCGTCGGCCCGGCCTCGGCCGGCTCCGATCCCGGCCCCGCGTGCTACGGCCGCGGCGGCACGCGCCCCACCGTGACCGACGCCTCGGTGCTGCTCGGCTATCTCGGGCTCGACCGGCTTGCCGGCGGCACGCTCACCATCGATCCGGCGCCGGCGCGCGAGGCGGTCCGCCGCGACATCGCCGAGCCGCTGGGCCTTTCGGTGGACGACGCCGCGCTCGGCATCCACCGGGTGGTGAATGCGCAGATGGCCGAGGGCATTCGCCTCGTCTCCATCGAGCGGGGTCACGACCCGCGCACCTTCTCGCTCGTCGCCATGGGCGGGGCGGCGGGGCTTCATGCCGCCGCGCTCGCCGAGGCGCTGGGCATCACCGAGATCCTCCTGCCGGCCTCGCCCGGCGTCGCGTCCGCCCTCGGTCTCCTGTCGGCGCCGGTGGAGCACGAGGTGCTGCGCGCGACCCCGATGCGCCTCGCCGAGTTCTCGGCCGAGACGGTGCGGAGCGTCCTCGCCGAGCTCGACATCGAAGCCGCCGCCCTCATCGCCCTCGACGGCGTGGCGCCGGAGGACGCCGAAGTGCGCCATGCCGCCGACGTCTGCTTCGTCGGCCAGGCCTATACGATCACCATCCCCCTCGACGCGGTCGACGAGGGCACAGCCGCGCGGCTCTACGCCACCTTCCTGGAAGCGCACCGCACCCTTTACGGCCACGCCGCGGAGGCCCCGGTGCGCATCGTGAACCTCCGCACCACGCACCGTTTCGATGCCGGGCGCCGGCCGGGAACCGCCGAGGTGGGCGCCGCCCGCCCGGCCACCGTCCGCCCTGTGGTGCTCACGGTCGGCGGCGGCCGGGTCGATGCCGCCGTGGTCGACCGCGCGTCCCTCGCCCCCGGCGACACCTTGGACGGCCCCGCCATCGTCGAGCAGGCCGACTCCACCACGCTCGTGCCGGCCGGCTGGCAGGCCGAGGTGCTTGCCGCCGGCACGATGACCCTGCGGCACGTGACCGAGGAGACGCCGCGATGAGCGCGCTGCCCGAGCGGCTCGTCCGCGACCCGATCCTGTTCGACATCGTCCGCCACAAGCTCTCCGGCATCGTGGAGGAGATGCAGACGAGCCTGGTGCGCTCGTCCTATTCGCCCATCGTGAAGGAGGCGCAGGACGCCTCGTGCTGCCTCTTCCGCGCCGACGGCGAGGTGGTGACGCAGTCGCGCTCCAACCCCAGCCACCTCGGCTCGCTCGCCGCCATGGTGGAGAGCGTGCTCGAGAGCTTCCCCGCCGAGACCATGGCGGACGGCGACATCTACATCTTCAACGACCCCTATCTCGGCGGCACCCACCTGCCGGACATCGCCGTCTTCGCCCCCGTGGTGGTGGATGGCGAGACGGTGGCGATCACCGCCTCGATGGCGCACCACATGGACATCGGCGGCATGCTCGCCGGCTCCATCCCCACCAACGCCACCGAGATCTATCAGGAGGGTCTGCGCATCCCGCCGATGCGGCTCGTCACTGCCGGCGTGCTCGACCGCTCGCTGATGTGGCTGATCCGCCGCAACGTGCGCATGCCGGACGTGCTGGAGGGCGATCTCAACGCGCAGATCTCGGCCTGCCGCATCGCCTCGCGGCGCCTCGGCGCGCTCGCCGCCGATCTCGAGGCAGAGACGCTGAAGGCGATCTTCACCGTGCTCCTCGACCGCTCCGAGGCGATGACGCGCGAGGCCCTGCGCGCGCTGCCGGAAGGCACCTTCACCTACGAGGATTATCGCGACAACGACGGCATCGACCTCGACAAGCGCATCACCATCCGCGTTGCCGTCATCATCGCGGACGGTGCGGTGACGTTCGACTTCACCGGCACCAGCCCGCAGGTGAAGGGGCCGCTCAACATCGTGCCGTGCGGGGTGCGCTCCTCCGCCTACTACGGGGTGCGGGCGATCACCGGGCCGCACATTCCCACCAACGGCGGCTGCTTCCGGCCGGTGCGGCTGGTGCTGCCGGAGGGGAGCCTCGTCAACCCGCGCGAGCCGGCGCCGGTGAACGGTCGCACCGCGGTGATGAAGCGCATCGCCTCGTGCATCGTCGGGGCGCTGGCGCAGGCCGCGCCCGGCACCTTCCCCGCCGGCAGCGCCGCCTCGGTGCTGGTGATGTCCTATGCCGGCGCCTTCGCGGACGGGCGGCCCTTCGTGCAGGGCGAGCTCGTCAACGGCGGCTCGGGCGCGGCCGAGGGCCACGACGGCATCGACGTCGTCGCCACCGACATGACCAACGGGCGCGGGGTGCCAGCCGAGGCGATCGAGCTCGAAGCGCCGATCCGCTGCTGGCGCACCGAGCTGCGCGAGGGCTCCGGCGGCGACGGCGAGTGGCGCGGCGGCCTCGGCGTCCGGCGCGAGTACGAGATCCTCGCCGGCCCCGTCCGCTTCGCCCACCGCGGCGAGCGCCACTATGCGCCCGCCAAAGGCCTCTTCGGCGGCCAGGACGGGGCGCTCGCACGCTCCGAGGTGGTGCGCGCCGACGGCACGGTGGAGGAGATCCCCTCCAAGCGCGTCATGGAGCTTTACGCCGGCGACCGGGTCCATGTGGCGACCCCGGGCGGCGCCGGCTACGGCGACCCGGCGAAACGCAGCGCCGCGGCACGCGAGGAGGACATCGCCTCCGGCAAGGTCGGCGCGGCGGAATAGGACCGCAGCTATTGGGCGGCGCCGCGCCCTCGGCTGGCCGCGTAACCGATGAGCCCGACGATGGGACCTGGGATCAGCAACCATGCCGCCGGGGGGCCGATTTGGTCGAACAAGGCCGTTGCTCCGGCGATCGAGACGATCGTAATCGCGAAACCGATTGCATTCTGGATGGCCAGCGCGCCGCCAACCAGGTTCCTCGGGCAGGACATTGCCGAGAGGGCCGAGAACTGCGGAGAGTCTGCGACGACCGAAGCACCCCAGACCAGCATGACCACCAGAAGAATTTCGGCAGGCAGCGCCTGCCAGAACAGCGCGAAGACAACAGCGCAAGCGCCCGACAGCGCGAGCGAACCAAGGGCGACCTTCGCGCTGCCGATCCTGCGCGAGAGCCATCCGCCCACCAGGCACCCCAAGGCGCCAATCCCGATGATTACAAAGGACAATCCGGCCGTGCCGATGGCCGAGAATCGCTCCGAAAGACCCGTGGCAACGGCCAGCAGCGGCACGATCGTCCAGAAGGCGTACAGCTCCCACATATGGCCGAAATAGCCGGTCGCGGCCGCCCGGTACTGTCCGATCCGGAATGCCGTCAAAACGGAGGGACGACCGCCTCGCGCGGCGCGCGCCACAGGGGAAGGCGCCTGAAGGTGCGGCCCGTCTCCGAGCGCACGGATCAGCAATGCGCCCGCCAGCGCCAGCACAGACGATGCCGTCACAGCCCATTGCCACGGCAGCTCGCCGCCTGACGCGCGCAGGAAATGCGGCAACGCCGTGCCGAGAGTCACCATGGCCACCAGCAGGGCCAGCGCCTGTCCGGTGCGCGCCGGCTCCCAACTGACGATCAGCTTCATTCCGATCGGATAGATCCCGGCAAGACTGACACCGACGAAAAAACGGAGCACCGCGCCGCTCACCACGTCCTGGGCCAGCCAGGCGAAGCACGCGTTGAGCACCGCGCCTGCGACCGCGCACGCCACGAAAATCTTGCTTGCCCGGAAGCGATCCGCGAGCCCGCCCAGAGACAACGCCAGTGTCCCGGCAATGAACCCGGCCTGGACGGCACTCGTGAGCCACCCGATATCGGATGCGGTCGCCCCCCACGATCGCATCAAGCCGTCAGCCGCGCTGTTCGCGCTGAACCAAAGCGAGGTTCCGAACAGCTGCGCCAGCGCAATGGTCGCCACGGGGCCGAGCCACCGGCTCGTTGTCGCCCTCATATCGGCATCGCCCTGCCGAAGAGCGCCACCAGGGCCGCTAACGACGTGGTCGCGTTCGGGCGTCGCGCGACGATGATGCGAACGAACTGGCCCATCTGCCCATCCCTTTGGCGCTTGACGACCGTCACCACGGTCCCGAAGCGGCCAGGATGAACCTCTGCCGGGCATCGGCCTACGACGAGATTGCATGGGCCTACGGCAAGATTGCATCGAAGCCTGGAGCAATGACCCGAAGATTGGCTGTCATCGGTGGCAAAGGGGAACGTGCCGAGCCGCGGCCGGCCGTGCCAGGTCTGGCCCGGCAGCGGCGCGTGCTGCCGCTCGGTTTTTTTTTGTATCGACCTGTCGCAACGCGGCGGATTGCGACGGTTTGCGACAACTTCCTTCAGCGCGCCGAGGGTCTTTCGGCCATGGTGGCGGCGCGCTCCCCACCGACGGGCGCAATTGGCTTGGCTCGGCGCAGCGGTGCGGCGCCCGATCGAGGGATTGCCATGAGCTTTCGGCGCGTCGTCTTCTGGTCGCATCTGAGCGTGGCCGTCGCGGTGGGCCTCGTCGTCCTGACTTTGTCGGCGACGGGCGTCCTCCTCACCTACGAGCGACAGATCGAGCGTTTCGCCGAGCACCGGGCCTTCGGCGTGCCGGCCCGAGACGCGCCGCGGCTCAGCGCCGACCGTCTCGCCGAGCATGCCCGCGCCGCGCTCGGCGAGCGGGCCGCCCTGGTGTTCGCGAGCGGCCCCGACGCGCCCGTCAAGGCGACGGCGGGCCGGCGCGACCAAGTCTTTCTCGACCCCTATAGCGGCGCCGTCCTGGGCGAGGGGGTCGAAGAAGTCGAACAATTCTTCGGCTTCGTGACGCGGCTTCACCGCTGGTTCGCGCTGGAGGGGGCGTCGCGGGGCGTCGCGCGCGCCATCACCGGGGCAGCGAACCTTCTCTTCCTGTTCATCCTGGTGTCGGGCGCTTTCCTGTGGTGGCCGCGGCGCTGGCGCTGGTCGCTGATCAAGACGCAGCTCTTCTTCCGGCGAGGCCTGCCGACCGCCAAGGTGCGCGACTTTAACTGGCACCACGTGTTCGGGATCTGGGCGCTCGTGCCGCTCTTCCTCATCGTGGTGTCGGGGGTTGTCATCTCTTACCCCTGGGCGAGCGACCTCGTGTTCCGCGTGTACGGCGAGACGCCCTCCGGCGGGCGCCCTTCCGTCGGCGGCGGGGCGCGGACTGCGGATGGCGGCACCCTCGCCGACCCGGTTTCCCTCGACACCGTGCTGGCCGCGGCCCAGGCGGTCGATCCGGCCTGGCGCAGGATCACGCTCCAGATCCCCGCCCCCGACGCGCCGACGGTCGAGGCGACGATCGATACCGGCAACGGAGCGCAAGCCGCGCTACGCCGCACGCTCACCCTGTCACGCGCGGATGCGTCGGTGGTCTCCGAGCGCGGCGACGAGGCAAACTCGCCCGGCCGGCGCGCGCGGACTTTCATGCGCTTCATCCACACCGGCGAAGTGTACGGGCTGCCGGGCCAGACCATTGCGGGGCTGGCATCGCTGGCGTCCGTCTTCCTCGTCTATACGGGGTTGGCGCTCGCCTTTCGCCGCCTGGTCCTGCCCCTCGTGCGAGGCCGCAATCGCGCCGCCGCCACAGCGGCCGCCACCGACCAGCGGGCCCGGCGCGACGCCTGAGCCCGCCGCCCCGATGCGGAGTGGGCAATCACCCAGCCGCTGTTGCCGACGAAGGTCCGCGGCATGTCCCGGTGGACGATCGCCGCTTGACCGGCCCGCGAACTCGTCGCGATCCGCATCGGGTCGCTCTACGATTCCACCGCCTAGAAATTCCGTTCGCGTGGCTTGGCGAGTTCGAGTTCCACGATGGTCCGCATGACCTCGACGATAGACGCATTGGTCCTGGCTGGGATGCCGTCGCAGCCGGCAACAATGGCGCCCGATCCACCATCGGACATACCGAGCCCGACGCCGACATAGTGCAGCGCCACCTCGTCCTCGAACGTGTGGCAGAGCGTGAGGTCCTGCTTCACGATCGCGAGCGCTGCGCAGACGCCGTAGGCGCCCAGATTGGAAGTGCTGCCAATGACCAGCGTGCCGGTGGGCACGACGGAGAAAACACCGCCGCCACAGGGGGTCGTCTCTGCGTTGTGTAGTGAAGGCATCTCGGCCACGAGCGCGTCGTAGATCTTGCCGAGCTGGCGACGGCCTGCGCGACGCGCTCGATCCGCGCGCGTGGCGCACGCTGCGCCGGGCCACGGCCCGCAACATCGCATCCACGGGCCTGCCGCCGGAACGGAAGGACGCATGATCGCTGCTCCCGAGCCCCTCCTCGACGTGCGCCGCCTCCGGATGGACGGAGTTCGAGACGGACAACGGCACCGTCGTCGCGGTCGACGATGCGACGTTCGAGATCCGGGCGGGTGAGGCGGTCGGCGTCGTGGGCGAGTCGGGCAGCGGCAAGAGCATGACGGCCCTGTCGCTGCTGCGCCTCATCAAGCCGCCAGGCCGAGTGATGGCCGACCGGCTGCGCTTCGACGGACGTGATCTGCTCTCGCTCGGGGACGATGCGATGCGCGCGATCCGCGGCCGGACCGTCGGCATGATCTTCCAGGATCCGATGACATCGCTCAACCCGGTGCTGAGCATCGGCACTCAGATTTGCGAACAGCTCAAGGAACATCTCGGACTCACCCAGCGCCAGGCGCGCAAGCGGGCGGCGGAGCTGCTGTCGCTCGTCGGCATTCCCGACGCGGCAAGCCGTCTCGACGCCTATCCGCATCAATTCTCCGGGGGCATGCGCCAGCGGGTGATGATCGCCATGGCGGTCTCCTGCGATCCGAAGCTGTTGATCGCCGATGAGGCGACGACGGCTCTCGACGTCACCATCCAGGCGCAGATCACCGACATCATCCGCCGCCTGCGCAGCGAGTTCGGCATGGCGGTCATGTGGATCAGCCACGACCTCGGCGTCATCGCCGGCTTTTGCGACCGCGTCCAGGTGATGTACGCCGGCCGCATCGTGGAAAGCGCTCCGGTCGACGATCTGTTCGCGCGACCTTCGCACGGATATACGCGCGGGCTGCTCGCGTCCGTACCGCGGCTCGACCAGCGCGGCCGGCGGCTCACCCCGATCCCGGGGGCGCCGCCCAGCCTCATCGACCTCGACCGGCGATGCCCGTTCGAGCCGCGCTGCCGGTACGCCGTCGACGATTGCCGCGCGGATGCGCCGCCGCTGAAGTCGATCGGGCCGCAGCATGCGGCCCACTGCTGGGTCGACATGCCGATGGACGCGCTGTCTTGAGCGGCGCCCCTCTCGTCTCGCTCGACAACGTCGCGGTCGCCTTCCCTGGCACTCGCGCCGGCCCGTTCGGCCCAAAGCCCATGATCCGCGCCGTCGACGGCGTTTCCTTCAGCGTCGAGGCCGGCGAGACGCTGGGCCTCGTCGGCGAATCGGGCTGCGGCAAGAGCACCACGGGGGCCGCGATCCTGCAACTTTCGAAGCGCCGGCGACGCAGGGCGAAGTCGCAGCCTGGGTGGACAAGATCTTCGAGGAGACGAAGCCCAAGGCTCTCGTCAGCGCCGAGCGGCTCGGACCCGGTGCCGACGGCAGAACGCACAACGCCACCGGCCACCCGATCGAGGATCCCGCCCTCGTCGACATCTCGCCATTGGTCACGGCCGCCACGGAGCGCGGGATCCCGACCATCGGCATCGACGATCACGGCAACGAACTCGGCTTCGGCACCATCTACGACGTCGTGGTCAAGACGATGCCGAAGGGCGACAAGCTCGCCACCACCATCGCGACCGACGTCGTGCTGCCGGTGATGATGTCCAACTGGGGCTGCTACGGCGTGGAGGCCTGCCTCGCCTTCCTCATCGGCCAATCCGAGCTCATCCACTCGCCGCAGGACGAAGCCCGGATCCTGCGTGCATGCCTCGACGCCGGCGGCCTCGAAGCGATGCATTGCACGACCGATTTCCTCGTCGACGGCCTCGATGGCGAGGCGTCGATGGCGATATGCCATCTGCTGCGCGCCGTCGTGCGCAAGAATCTGGAAAGCACGACCACTGGTCTGGCTCACTGAGGATGACGCTCATGGACATGCCCGGGAACGCGCTGCCTCACCTGTCGATCATCGCCGAAAATGTCGACCGCCTCGCCACCGTCGAGATGCGCATGTCCGACTATTCGCGCGGCGTCATCGCCAAGCTTCACAACGCTGCGCGGGAGGCTCAAGGCGGCGAGCCGCTGTCGCTGCTGGCGGCGCGATTCATTCTTCAGCACCTCGGCCCCGGCAAGACGGTGCTCCTCACGACCGGCGCCGGCGACCCGCGCTTTCTGCCTGCCGGCGAGACCGACGGCCCGCCCGGGCTCGTCGGCCTTGCGATGGCGATCCACCTCGCCACCGGCGCCTCGCCGATCCTTCTCACCGAGGGCCCGTTCGTCGCCAATGTCGAAGCCACAGCGGTGGCCGGCGGACTGGGCATCCGCGCAGCCGAAGTGGCCGTGACGACGCCCTTCACCACCGCCGTGCTGCCCCTTTCGTCGGGCGACGACGCGGAGGCGCAGGCGATCGCCTATCTCGACCGGTTCGAGCCGGCGATGCTGATCTCGGTGGAAAAAATCGGCCCAAACGCGGATGGGATCGCCCACACCGCGTCCGGCAAGCCGACGGATCTGTCGCGGGCCAAGGCCGAGTTCCTGTTCGACCACGGCAAGGCACGCGGCATACCTTCGCTCGGCGTCGGCGATAACGGCAACGAGATCGGCTTCGGGATGATCACGGACGCCGTAAAGCGCTTCAAGCCGGAGGGCGACAAGCTCGCCACCCGGGTGGCGACCGACGTCCTTGTTCCCGCAAACACCTCGAACTGGGGCGCCTACGCCATCGCGGCGATGCTTGCCGTAATCATGGAGCGACCCGAGATCGCCGTCGACGTCGAGATGGAGCGGCGCATGCTGACGGCCTGTGTCGACGCGCATGGGGTCGACGGCAGCAGCGGGCGCCACAGGATGGCTGTCGACGGAATGCTGGCGCCTGTCGATTACGCCTTCGTCGAGATGCTTGGCGGCATCGTTCGCAACGGCCTCATCAAGGGCTTCAAGCGGCCGTTCTAGCAGGCGTCGGTCAGCGCCGGGGCGGCGGATCTGCTTACCGGCGCGAGGGCACGTAGGCTAGCTCGGGGCTGCGCACGGCCCGCCACTTTGGGCCTCGACCATGATCCATGTCTTGAACTGGCTGGTCACGGGCGATTGCTTTGTCCGCGGCAGCACGAGGTGATAGGCGCCGGCTCCGGCCAGCGACCGGTTCGTGACTTTGCACAGCGTGCCTTTCGCGATCGCCGCGTGGACGAGGAAATCAGGGACCAGCGCGATCCCGAGGCCGACACCGGCGGCTTGGATCGCCATCGGGAACCGGTCGACGGTCGGCCCCGAAAAGGGATCTTCAACGATGATGCCGGTCTCATCGAAATAGTCGCGCCACAGCGTCGGGCGGCTCAGTTGCTGCAGGAGCGTTGCTCGCGCCAGCGCCTGCTCGCCCTGGGCGCCGAGCCTTTGCAGGTAGTCGGCGCTCGCGACCGGGATGAACCGCTCTTCGAACAGCAAGGTGGCCTCTGGGTGCGTCCAGCCGGCCGCGCCGTAGGTGATGGCGATGTCGTGCGAGGTGCCGAGAAAATCGTAGGGCTGGACGCGCGTTGTGATGTGCAACGTCAGGCCGTCGCGGCCCTTCAGGAACGCCGGTAACCGTTCCACCAACCAACCCTCCGCGAAGGTGGGCAGCACGATGAGGCTCAGCGCCTCGCCGCCCTCCGAGCCGCCGCCGATGGCGACCGCCGCGGTGTGAAACTGGCCCAGCATTTCGCGCGCGGCACGCAGGAACACCTCGCCGGCCTCGGTCCGGCGGAGCCCGCTGCCGGTCCGGTCGATCAGCGGCGCACCCAGCGAGCGTTCCAGCTGCTTGACCTGCTTGCTGATCGCGCTCTGCGAGAGCGACAGCTCCTTCGCCGCGTGGGTGAAGCTGCCGCTGCGAGCCACCGCCTCGAAGGCGATTAGTTCCTGGAGCGAAGGCATGCGGCGGCGAGAGAGCATAGACTATTCCTTTTCGGAATAACGTCGTGAGAGACCATCGCTGGTCTGTTGCGTGCGCGGCGCGCACGATGAGGCCAGGGTAATTGCGGCCGTCAAGCGGGTAAACACGCGATCGGTGCGGGACACTTCTTCCCGCGTCGGGACATGCGGCAGCAATGAAACGACAGGGAAGGAGACGGGCGTGATGCGATCACGTTTGGATTCGGTATGGCCGGGCCGCGCCGGTCACAGCACCTGCTTCGACGAGGCCGGCGGATTTGGCATGAACGCGGCGTTCTCGGAACCCGCGGCGTTTCCTTGCGAGCCTGAGATCCCCGACACCTCGGAAATCCCGATCGCGAAGACAGCATACAAGTCGGCCTTCCAGCTCTATTCGGCGCGCAACTTCCCGCCGCTTGAGGCAGTCCTCGATGGACTTGCCGAGATTGGCTACGACGCGGTGGAAGCCTTCGCGCCCAATTTCGAGGATCCGGCCCGGTTTCGCCGCCAGCTCGACGCCGCGGGACTGACCTGCATGGGCTTCCATCTGCCCTATCGCGGCCTCATCGAGACGCCCGAGCGATACATCGACATCGCCCACACCATCGGCGACCGGCCCCTGATGATCCCGCCGAACCTGGTGCAGGAGGATCGCCCCTCGACCCCGGACGGATGGCGGCGCATCGGCGAGGCGCTCGCCATGGCCGTGGACAAGGCCGCCGCCGCCGGACTGCAGGTGGCCTGGCACAACCACGAGTACGAGTTCCGCCGGATGCCCAACGGTCAGCGGCCCATCGACCTGATGTTCGAGGCGGCCGGTGACGGCCTGGGGCTGGAGATCGATTTCGCCTGGGTGCTGCGCGGCTGGGCCGATCCGCTGAGCGAGCTGGAACGCTTCGCGCCGCGGATCCTGGCCATCCAGCTCAAGGATACCGCGCCGCCGGGAACCTCGCTGGAGGGCGGGTGGACCGTGCCGGGGGAAGGGATGCTCGACTGGGATGCGCTGTGGCCGCGGCTTGCGCAGAGCCCGGCGGAGTACCTCGTCGTCGAGCACGACCTGCCGCGCGATTGGGAACACACCGCCCTGAGGGCACATCAATTTATCCGCCAGCGCCTCGGCGCCTGAATGCGGCGGGTTCGAGGGGAGGACCAAATGGCAACTCGATTTCTTGACGGGGACAGGGACGCGATCGCCCAGATTTGCTTCGTCACCCATAACGCCGAAGAGAGCGCGCGCTGGTTCGCCGACCTCGTCGGCAAGGCCATGCCCGAAGAGCGCGGCGCCGCGCCCCCCGAGGTGGCGAAAGCCACCTACCTCGGCAAGCCGGCGACGGTCGGATGCAAGATCCGCATGTTCCAGTTCGGCAATATCGACGTGGAGTTTCTGGAACCCGGGCCCGAGCCGAGCGCTTGGCGGGATCTGTTGGAACGGAAGGGACCGGGCTGTCACCACATCGCGTTCCGCACCCGGAACATGACGGAAAAGTCCGCGTATCTGGAGAGCAAGGGCCATGCGCTGCTGCAACGTGGCGAGACGCGCGGTGGCGTCGGCCGCTATGCCTATTTCGACACCGAACCGCAGCTCGGCGTGCTCTTCGAGCTGTTGGAGCGGGACATCGAGCGGGATCCGCAGCCCTGAGCCCCGACAGCGCTTTCAGTCGAGACGGGTGCGGTTCGCCGCCCGGCAAGCGCGCCAAGTCATCTATCCGGCTTTAGCGGACTGCACCAACGATCACCAAGGGGAGTGCCAATGATTAAGGGATTTACCGGGCTCGGCCACGTGGCTATTCGGGCCAAGAATATCGATGCCTCGCTCGAGTTCTACAAGGACAAGCTGGGGCTCGAGGAGATGCTGCGGCTCTATCGTGACAACGGTGACTTGTGGCTGATCTACCTTCGCCTCACCGATGACCAGTATATCGAGATCTTTCCCTTCGGCGTCGGCGAGGAGGCACCGCCGCGCGAGGCAACCGGCCTCAACCACGTCTGCATCGCCGTCGACGACGTCGACAGCGTGGTGGCCCAGCTCGCCGAGAAGGGCGTGCCGTTGATCTCGCCGCTGAAGGAAGGCGCCGACGGCAACCGCCAGGCCTGGATCGCGGACCCCGACGGCAACCGCTTCGAGTTGATGCAGATGCGCGGCGACAGTCTCCAGTACAAGGCCATCCGCGCGATGCACGAGAAAATGGCGGCCACGGCGTGAAGCTTGAAGAGGCGCGTGCGGAGGAAGAAATGTCACAAAAAATGCCGGTAGCGGTACAGATCTATACTTTGCGGTCCCTGGGCTCGCTTGACGCCATGCTGGATGCGGCTGTCGAGGCGGGCTACCAGGCCGTCGAGCTGCTCGGACCGCACGTGGAGGATTTTGCCGCCACGAAGGAAAAGCTCGACGCGCGCGGCTTGGTAGCCGCGGCGGCACATATCAAACTCGCCGCGTTGAGGGCGAAACCGGACTGGATCCTGGCCGGGGCGAAGGCGCTGGGCCTGCACCATGTCTTCCTCAGTTCGTATCCGGTCGACGAGGAGCCGAAGGCCTGGGATGCCCGCGGGCGCGAGCTGGCCAATCTCGCTCGGTGGCTACGTAGTCAGGGCGTGCGGCTCGGCTATCACAACCACGCGGTGGAGTTCGTGCCGCTGGAAGACGGCACCCTGCCCTTCGACTTGATGCTGGCACATTCGGGCGATTCGCTGTTCGTGGAACTCTACCTCGCGTGGATCGCGCGGGCCGGGCAGGACCCCGGTGCGATGATCGGCAAATACGCCGACCGGCTCCTGGCGGTGCACGTCAAGGATCTTGCGCCCGAGGGCGAGAACGCGGACGAGGACGGCTGGGCCGATGCCGGCCACGGCGTGCTCCAGCTCGATCGCTGGTGTCGCGAGAGCCTGGCCGCCGGGGCCAAATGGCTGATCGTCGAGCATGACAAGCCGCGCGATCCGCTGGCCTCGATCACCCGCAGCCGGGCTTTTCTCAGCAAGCTGGCCGTCCCCGCCTGACAGGCGAGAGGAGCCGCCCGGGAGCTCTCACGAGGATCTGCCGGGCCCCTTCCGCCGCAATGCCCGCGCCAGCCGCGCGCGGGCGTATCAGCGCGCGACGCCGGTCGCGCCCTGAAGCATTTCGCCGACGGCGTAGTTCTGGCGCGGAAACTCCTCCCAGTAGTGCCGCAACCCTTTGGGCGGGCTGTCCTTGAACGGATTTCGGCGCAGCGCTTCGACGTCGATATCGATGCCGAGACCGGGCGCGGTGGGCAGGTCGACCCAACCTTCCTTCACCTCGATGCCTTGCAGCGCAATCTCGGCACACGCATCCAGCCGGTTCACGAAGCACTCGGCGATGAGAAAGTTTGGGATCGCGGCGCAGGTGTGAACCGTCGCGGCCAGGCCCGACAGCGTGCTGTTGTTGTTGTGCGGGGCGATCGCCACGGCATGCGGCTGCGCCATCGCCGCGATGTCCATCATCGCGGTGATCCCGCCGATCGCGCAAATGTCGGGATTGAGGATATCGGCGGCACGCTTTTCGAAGACGCGAACGTAGTCTTCCTTGGTATAGAGCGTCTCGCCGGTAACGATGGGGATCTGGATCGCGCTGCGGACCTCCGACAAGAGGTCGATATTGTCGGACAGGCAAGGTTCCTCGTACCAGCCGACATTGAATTCCTCGAGACGACGCGCCAGGCGGATCGCGTGCATCGGCGCGAGCCGGCGGTGGATCTCGATCAGAAGCTCGACATCAGGCCCCAGCGCCTCACGCATGGCACGGACATAGTCGACCGCGAAATCCTCGTCCTTCCGGTCGATGAAGGTGCGCCACGGGCCGGGCAGCGGGTCGAACTTGAGCGCGCCGTAGCCGTTGGCGACGACCCGGGCGGCGCGTTCGATGTTCTCGTCGCGCGTCCCCGGCTCGTCGGCCCAGCCGTTGGCGTAGACGCGGATTTTTCCGCGCATGGCGCCGCCGAGCAGGTTGTAGACCGGCAGGTTGGCTTTCTTTCCAACCAAATCCCACAGCGCCATTTCGATGGCGCTCCAGGATGACAAGAAGGTCAAGGAAGAGCGGCGGATCGCGAAGTCGTCGAACAGCACCTGCCCGGCGTGCCGGATATTGAAGGCGCTGCGCCCGATCAAGTGGGCTGCCATCGCCTGCATGTATTCGAAAACCGACTTTTCCTTTTCGGCAGTCACATAGGCTTCGCCCCAGCCGTGCAGGCCACATTCGGTCTCTATCCGGCAAAACAGAAGATTACGCGTGCTGCCCGGATAGAACAGGAAGCCCTCGACATTGGCGATCCGCATGAAACTGCCCTCGTCTTGCGTGCGCCGATCTCGTGGCGCCGCGTCCGGGGCAGCCCGCGATGGGCCGCCCCTGTCGTGTCCGTTCGCAGGACTGCTCAGTTGTGGTAGCGATCCAGCAGTTCCTGGATTTGCTCGGCCGCGCTGTCCATCGCCTCCTGCGGCGTCGCGACGCCCAGAAGCACCTCCTGCGTGGTGTCGAAGATGATCTGGTTCGCCTGCGCCCAGGCCGGGGTCGCCGGCACGGGGCGGGAGTAGTTGAGCGCTTCCTTGAAGGCGTCCAGCAGCGGATCCTGGAAGCGGGGCAGCGACATCGCCGACCGTGCCGCCGGGAAGGTGTCGGTCAGGAACGCCTGGTTCTCCGGCTTCATCATGAAGGCGAGGAATTTCAACGTCGCCTCGTGCTTGTCCGAATCCAGCGGCACGACGAAGCCCCAGCCGCTCAGCACACCGGCGGTTTCCTTGCCTTCCGGATGCGGCAGCAGACCGACGCCGATCTCGATGTCGGGCGCTTCCTCGCGGATGGCCGGCAGGTCGTACTGGCCCGAGATGTACATGGCGATGTTGCCGGTATCGAACAGGCGACGCAGCGCGGCACCGTCGTTCTGCAGCGTGGAGGGCGGCGCGATCTTGTACGTCGTGAGGGGCGATGTATAGAACTCCACCGCCTCGACCGCCTCCGGCTCGTTGATCATCGCCGTCTTGAGGTCTTCCGAAATCGCGCGGCCGCCGTTCATCCAGATGAAGGGCAGCATGCGGGTCACGAGGTTGCCCATCTCGCCGCCGCCCGAGACGCCGATGCCGTAGCGGTTCTCGTCCGCGTTGGTGAGCTTCTTGCCGAATTCGATCATCTCGGCCCAGGTCTCGGGCGGGCGCTCGGGGTCGAGACCTGCCTCGCGGAACATGCCTTTGTTGTAGATGAGGCCGTGGGTCTGAGCCCGGTAGGGCATGCCGTACATGGACCCTTCGTAGGTGACCACGTCGACGGTCGCGGGCACCAGATCCTCAAGATCGACGCCGGCTTCCGCGGCGAAATCGTCGAGCGCCAGAAGTTTTCCAGTGGCGGCGAACGGGATCGTCCACTGGTTGCTGGTCTGGATCAGGTCCGGCGGATTGCCCGACCGCAGCGCGACGAGCACGCGGTTCTGCAGCCCCTTCGCGATCGTGATCTCGAGGTTCAGCTTGATGTCCGGATTGTCGGCTTCGAAGCGGGAGGCGAGCTCGCGGGCCCGCTCCTCGCCCCAGTTCGGCGTCCACCAGGTGATCTCGACTGCCGAGGCGGCCGTCGACAATAGCATCGATGCCGCCGCGGCTCCGATCCACCGCGCCCCCCAGGTCATTCCCATACCGTCTTCTCCCTGTTTGTCGCCGGTCGTCTGCCGGCCGTTGCGATCAGCCGACGCACCCAAGGGAGCGTCCGGCTTCCGGACTTGTCGTCCAGGGCATCACCGTCGGTCGGATGCCCACCCATCAACGTGCCCGGTAGAAAAAGCACGTTGTATGACAAAATACAAATCGTCTAGCCGACTTTAGGTTTGGACCCGGCGGAACCGGCCGGATCGTGCCGGAGCTGCGACATGTACCGGTTGTGGCTGCTTTTCAGGTGGGCGTGCATGGCGGCGCGCGCCTCTTCGGGCTCCTGCGCGCCGATCGCCTCGACGATCCGGCGATGTTCCTCTTGCACCATTTCCCAGTAGCTGCGCGGGTCGCCGCCGGCCTCGGCCACGATCATCGGGCGCGGGATCGTCTTGCGGCCGAGGAATTTCAGGACATCGATATAGAACCGGTTATTCGTGGCGACGACGATCGCCATGTGGAGATCGAAGTCCGCCGCCGCCGTGCTCTCGCCACGCAGGATACAGCTGCGGAAATGCTCGAAGGCGAGCCGGATCGCCGCCTCCTGCCCGGCCGAGCGACGCATTGCGGCGAGGCCGGCAGCCTCCGTCTCGATCGGCTGCCGCAGCTCGAAGAACTCGAGAATCGCGACGATATCCGACGTTCCGCCGGTGAAGATCGCGGCGGTGTCCGGCCGGTCGTCCGCAGCCTTGACATAGACGCCGCTGCCCTGGCGCGCCTCCACCAGACCGCCGGCCCGCAACCCCGAGATGGCCTCCCGCACGACTGTCCGGCTCACACCGAACCGATCGCAAAGCTCGCGCTCGGTCGGCAGGCGCTCGCCGGCGGCGAGCACCCCGCTCTCGATCTCGCTCTGCAGCTCGTCGACCAGCGTATGCGACAGCCGGTGGCGCTTCGCCGGCCCTGTGGTTGGCGGCCCCATAACGGAGTCTCAGCCGTTCCGTTGCCGTCTCGGGCCGAGCGGTCGGGTCGGTTGCTTCATCGAAAATTGCCTTGGTTGTTGACATCCATGGGAAACGGCTCGAAAACCAGTATGCAAGTTATGTATGACAAAAAACAAGTCGCACTTCGCAAGGAATGCATCGAGGCGTTGAGACGGCGCGCGGCGGGGCAACCGGAGCCAGTGCTCCCTCTTCCAAGGCCGTGGAGGCTGGCAACGTGAACCCACTTCGCCGCATCAATCCGGGTTACCTGTTCGTCTTTCCGGCCCTCTTCGTGCTGGCCGCGATGATCCTCTACCCGCTCGCCGATACGGTGGTTCTCAGCTTCACCGATCCCTCCGGCGCCTTCGTCGGCACGGACAACTTCCGTTCGGTGCTCGGCTCGCGCACGACCCCGCTCGCCACCTACAACACGATCTACTACGTCGGCGGGACGATCATCTTCGCGATAATCCTGGGCACCATCGCGGGCATTCTGCTCGACCGTCAATTCTTCGGTCGCGGCGCCGTGCGCAGCATCCTGCTCATTCCCTGGGTCGTGCCGAGCATCGTCGCCGCCACCACCTGGGCGTGGATGTTCCACTACGAGTTCGGCATCATCAACTACCTCTTGATGTCGATCGGCATCATCGACAAGCCGATGGGCTGGCTCATCACCGCCGACTTGGTGAAGCCCAGCCTGATCGCCGTCGACGTCTGGAAGATGTTTCCCTTCGTGGCGCTGATGGTGCTGGCGTCGCTGCAGGGTATCGACTCGACGCTGTACGAGGCCGCCAAGGTCGACGGCGCGAAGTTCTGGCATGAAGTCCGCTACATCATGCTGCCGCACATCGCGCCGGTGCTCGCCTCGGTGACGCTGCTGCTTTTGATCTGGGGCTTCAACGGAATCACGATCATCTACACGATGACCGGCGGCGGCCCCGCCAACCGTTCGCTGATCCTGCCGATCCAGATCTTCAAGGAAGCGTTCGAACACTTCGATTTCCACCGCGCGGCGGCTTTGTCGCTGGTGTTGTTCGTCGTTCTCTTTGTCGTGATCCTGACGCAGCTGGCCATCTCTCAGAAAAGGCGGGACAGTGTCGATCGCTAAACCCCGAGGGTCGATCTTTTCATATGTGCTGGCGGCGATCTTCTCCGTGGTCGCGATATTCCCGTTCCTGTGGATGGCGCTGTCGTCGGTCAAACCGCTGCAGGAACTCTATTCGGTCCCGCCGACCTGGATCCCATCGCACTTCAGCCTGGAGAACTACGTCAACGTTCTCTACCACTCCAACATCCCGCGCTATTTCCTCAACAGCGTGGTGATCTCTGTCGGATCGACGTCTATCGCGCTGATCCTCGCGATCCTTGCCGCGTATGGGTTCGCCCGCTTCCGGTTCCGCGGCCGCAATGCCCTCCAGGCCTCGATCCTGATCAGCCAGCTTCTGCCCACGGCGACGATCATCGTCCCGCTCTACGTTATCCTCAGCAACCTCGGCCTGATCAATACGTATATCGGGCTGATCATGACCTACCTGATCCACACGTTGCCGCTGTGCGTCTGGCTGCTGATCAGCTATTTCCGGTCGATCCCCTACGAGATCGAAGAGGCGGCCCTGATCGACGGCGCGTCCCGGTTGACGATCCTGTGGAAGATCGTCTTGCCGCTGTCGGTCCCCGGCATCATCTCGACCGTGGTTTATTGCTTCGTCAGTACCTGGAACGAGTTCATCTTCGCGCTTGTCTTCGCGACCGACAGCTCGGTCAAGACATTGCCGGTCGGGCTGGCCGAGTTCTCGGCCGAGTTTAAGACCGACTGGGGCGCGGTGATGGCGGCCTCGATCATCATGACGCTGCCGATCATCATTCTGTTCTTTGCAATCCAGCGGATGTTCGTGAGCGGCATCACCGCCGGCGCGACGAAGGGATAGGGGCGGTGCAGATTCAGAACCAGACCGCCCTCGTCACCGGCGCCAGTAGCGGCGTCGGCCGGCGTGTGGCCGAGCGCTTGGCGGAGCGGGGCGCGAACCTTGCGATCCTGGGCCGCGATGCTGCGCGGCTTGAGGAAACGGCGGCGGCCGCCACCGCGGCGGGCGCAAAGGTGGTCATGCTGCCCGGCGACATCGCCGACGAGGCCTATGTCCGCCGGGCATTTGCCGAGGCCGAGGCGCATCTCGGCCCGCCCGAAATCGTCGTCAACTGCGCCGGAATCAGCCTCCCGGAGAGGATGACGGTCGAGACCATCGAGCCGACGCGCTGGGACGAGATGATCGCGACCAACGTGCGCGGAACCTACCTCACCTGTCACCTCGCGGTCGGCGGCATGAAGGCGCGCGGCCGCGGCGCCATTGTCAACATCGGCTCGACCGCCGCGCATGTAGCCAAGCCGGGCGTGTCCGCCTATGCCGCCTCGAAGTTCGCCGTGCGCGCTCTCACCGACGCGCTGATCGAGGAATGCCTCGGCACGGGCGTTCGCGTGGCGCTGGTCAGCGCCGGGCCGATCAACTCGCCGATCTGGGACAAGCGGCCCGCCGGAGCGCCCGAACCGATGCCACGTGAAAATATGCTGCAGCCCGACGATATGGCCGATGCCGTCCTGTGGCTGATCGAACGCCCCGACCGGGTGCGCTGCGACGAGATCCTCCTGAGGCCTGTCGGGCCATGACCGGGGAGAATGAAATGGTCGACGAACCCAGCCCTACTACGATTGCTGCACTGGGTCTGGTCAGCACCAACACCCTCGCCGGGTTGATGATCAAGCTCGCAGGATTGCGCAGCCGGTCCATCACCGTGGCACGGCCGCTCAACCCCGCGAACGCGCGCTTCGCGGGGCCGGCGTTCACCATCCGCAACGCCCCGATCCGCGAGGATCTCGCGGGCCGCGCCAGCATCGCGAACCCCGGCAACCCCTTCCACGGCACGTACGACCGCGTGCCGGCCGGCGCCGTTGTGGTGATCGACATGCTCGGGCGCACGGACTGTGGCGGCATGGGCGATGTCATCGCCGCCGCGCTTTTGGCACGGGGCGTGGCGGGGGTGGTGACCGACGGGGCCATGCGCGATGCCTCGGTGATCGGCGCCTCGGCCCTGCCGGTCTTCTGCGCCGGGGCGGCGCCCGCCCCTGTCGGCCGGGGGCTGATCACCGTCGGGGTGCAGGAGCCGATCGGCTGCGGCGGCGTGCTGGTGGAACCCTGCGACATCGTCGTCGCCGATCCGGACGGCGTGGTCGTGGTGCCGCGGCATCTCGCGTCGCGACTGGTCGAGGAAGCGGTGCCACTGGAACTCGCCGAGGCGGAGGTGAAGCAACGCGTCGAGGCCGGCGCGCCGCTCTCGTCGGTCTATCCGCCGTCACCGGAGCGGGTCGAGGAGATCCGGCGCGAGCTGGCGGAAAAGGGCCCGGCTCGGCCAGGCAAAGGAGAACCGGATGGGATCCGTTGAACTCTACAACGTCCGCAAGAACTTCGGCTCCTTCGAGGCGATAAAGGGCGTCGACCTCAAGATCGACGACGGCGAGTTCGCCGTGCTCGTCGGTCCGTCCGGCTGCGGAAAGTCGACCCTCCTGCGCATCATTGCCGGGCTCGAGGACGCGAGCGGCGGCGAGATCCGTATCGGCGAGCGCCCCGTCAACGATCTCAAGCCGCGCCAGCGCAATATCGCGATGGTGTTTCAGTCGTACGCGCTCTATCCGCACATGACGGCGCACGACAACATGGCCTTCAACCTCAAGCTATCGAAGGTGCCCAAGCCGGGGATCATCGAGCGCGTAACCGGGACCTCGCGAATGCTGGGGCTGGAGGCGCTGCTCGGCCGGCGGCCGGGGCAATTGTCCGGCGGCCAGCGCCAGCGGGTGGCGATGGGGCGCGCGATCATCCGCGATCCCGCCGTCTATCTGTTCGACGAGCCGCTCTCCAACCTCGACGCCAAGCTCCGCGTGCAGATGCGCGGCGAGATCAAGATGCTGCACCAGAATGTCGGAACCACGGCGATCTACGTGACCCACGATCAGATCGAGGCGATGACGCTCGCCAACCGGATCGTGGTGTTGAACAACGGGCGGATCGAGCAGATCGGCAGCCCGCTGGAGCTCTACCGGCGGCCGCAGAACATCTTCGTGGCCGGCTTCATCGGCTCGCCGGCGATGAATTTCATCGATGCCGTGACGGCAGCCGGCGAAGGCAACCGGCCGCTGGCGCGTTTCGCCGACGGCACGGCGCTCGACCTCGATCCGGAACTGTCCGTCCGGCTCGGGCAGGAGGTCGTCATCGGGCTCCGTCCGGAAAATCTCGTCCGCAACGGCGGCGGCGCGCAACTGTCGGGACGCGTGTCGCTGGTGGAGCCGACGGGCGCGCAGACGCATCTGACGGCCGAGTTCGGCAAGCAGTCGCTGGTGACGATCGTGGACGGAAGCGAAGATGTCCGGTTCCAGGAAGCCCTGACGGTCGGCATCCTTCCCGAACACATCCACGTCTTCGACAAATCGACGGGCGCGCGGATCACGTAGCCGGGCCACCCCGCTCGCGCGAGCGCTACCCTTTCGCCGCGAGATAGGTCGCGGCGTCGTCGAGGGTCGTGAGCTCGGGGTAGTCGGCTTCGGGAATGGCGATGCCGAGGCGTTTTGAGAGCGCCGTCACGAGGTTGAGGAAATCCATCGAATCGATCTCGAAGGCCTCGCGGACGTCCCCCTTCGGGTCGACCTCCGCAAAGTCGACATCGGGCGCGATGGCGCCGTACTCCTCGGCGAGAACCGCCATTGCCTCGTCGCGGGTCATAGCTCCTCCGGTTTGGCGAGCGACGCTTCCACGGCGCTCAGGAAGCGCGAACCGAGCCGGCCATCGCTGACCCGGTGGTCCGCCGACAGCGTCACGCTCACCACCGTGCGGGGGACCACCGCCCCGTCGTGGACGAAGGGGCGCACCAGCGGCGTGCCGAAGGCCACGATGGCGACCTGCGGCGGCATGATCACGGCCGTCATCGCCTCGACGCCGCGATCGCCGAGGCTCGTGACGGTGATCGTGGGGTCGGCCATCTCCGAGGCGCGCAGGCGCCCGGCCCGCGCACGGCCGATGAGGTCGCGCATCCGCGCCATGGTCTCGTCGAGGTCGAGCGTGTCGGCGTCGTGGATCGCCGGCGCCGTCAGCCCGCCACCGCGCAGCGCGACGGCAACGCCGACGTGCACCGCCTCGGACGGTTTGAAGGCGCCCTCATAGTGGCCGTTGAGGTTGGGGTTTGCGCGGGCTGCCACGGCGACGGCCTTGACGAAGAGCGCGCCGAGGAGGAGGCGCCTGTCGGGCTCGCGGCCCTCGTTGGTGGCCGCCAGCCACTCGGTCGCCGGCGTCACGTCGATGTGGTGGGCGAGGTAGTAGTGGGGGATCTCGCGCTTGGAGCGGGCCATCGACTGGCCGATCGCCTGGCGCAAGGCCTCCAGCGGCGAGACCTCGGGCCGCGCCTCGGCAACCGCAGCCTCCACGTCGCCGAGGACGATGGCACCGCCCGGCCCGCTGCCGGTGACGGCGGAAAGGTCGACGCCGCGCTCGCGGGCGGCAGCGCGCGCGGCCGGGGACACGCGGGCGGCGGCTGCCGGCGCAGCCGCAGTCGGGGCGGCTGCCGGTGGCGCGGCGGGGGCCGGCGCGGGGCGTTCGGCAGCCGGCGCGGGGCGTTCGGCGGCCGGTGCGGCCTCCGGCTCCGGCGCGCCCTCGACATCGAGCTCGGCGATCGGCGTTCCCACCTCGACCGTCTCGCCGAGCGCCACCAACAGCCGCTTGACCTCGGCGTCCTCGAAAACCTCGATCTCGACGGCGCCCTTCACCGTCTCGACCACGGCGACGATGTCGCCGTGCGCGACGTGCTGGCCGGGCTCGATCATCCACTCGACGAGCTTGCCCTCCTCCATGTCGGCGCCCAGCGAAGGCATGCGGAAAGGAACCGTTGTCATGTCAGCCTCGCCCGCATGCGCGTCGCGCGGCGGCAACGATGGCCGGCACCTGTGGCAGCGAGGCGTCTTCCAGGTGCTTGGGATAGGGGATCGGGACCTCCGCGCTGCAGACCCGCTCCACCGGCGCATCGAGGCTCCAGAACCCCTCGCCCGCGATCTGCGCCGCCACCTCGGCCGACAGCGAGCCGGCGCGCCAGCCCTCGTCGACGATGACCGCGCGCTTCGTCCGCGCCACCGAGGCGAGGATCGCCTCCGTATCGAGCGGCCGTAGCACGCGCAGGTCGATCACCTCCGCCTCGATCCCCTCGCCGGCGAGGGCTTCGGCCGCCTCCAGCGTCTTCCACAGCGAGCCGCCGTAGGTGATGAGGCTGACATCGCTTCCCGGACGGCGGATGGCGGCGCGGTCGATGTCCGTCGCGCCGGCCATGGTGCCGCTGCGGTTATAAAGCATGACGTTCTCGAAGATGAGGACGGGATCGGGCTCCTTGAGGGCCGTGAGGAGCATGCCGTGGGCGTCCTCCACCGTCGCCGGGGCGAGGATGCGCAGGCCCGGAATGTGGGCGTACCACCCCTCAAGGCTATGGGAGTGCTGCGCGGCGAGCTGCTTGCCGGCGCCCGTCGCCATCCGGATCACGAGCGGCACGCCGAACTGGCCGCCCGACATATGGCGCATCGTGGCGGCGGTGTTGAGGATCTGGTCGAGCGCGAGGAGGCTGAAGTTCACCGTCATCAGCTCGACGATCGGGCGCATTCCCGCCGCGGCCGCGCCGATCCCCGCCCCGGTAAAACCCGATTCGGAGAGAGGCGTGTCGCGGATGCGCTCCGGCCCGAACTCGTCGTAGAGCCCCTTGCTGACGGCGTAGCAGCCGCCGTAACGGCCGACGTCCTCGCCCATCAGAAAGACGCGTTCGTCCTCGATGATCGCGGTCCTGATCGCCTCGCGGACAGCCTCGCGATACGTCGCCTCCCGCGTCTCGTCCTCCGCAGCCGCGTCAGGCGGTGCCGGCCGCTCTTCGGCGACGACGTCCTTCGTCAGCGTTTCGACGGGCTCCCAGGGCGCGTTCTCGGAGAACGCGACGGCCTCGTCGATCTCCGCATCGATCTCGGCCACCAGGCCCGCCTCGTCCGCCTCCGACACCAGGCCCTCGGCCTTGCACATCTTGCGGAAGCGCACGATGGGGCCGCGCTCGCGCCAGCTCTCCACCTCGGCCTTGTCGCGGTAGAGCTGGGCGTCGAACATCGAGTGGGCGCGGAAGCGGTAGGTCCGGCATTCGAGGAACGCCGGGCCAGGCGACGCCCGCATCTCCGCAAGCCTCGCGCGCACGGCCTCGCAGACCGCGACGACGTCCATGCCGTCGACCGCCTCGGAGGGGATGCCGTAGCATGCCGCCTTGGCGTGGATGTCGGTCACCGATTCGGAGCGGTCGAGCGCCGTTCCCATGGCATAGCCGTTGTTCTCGCAGATGAAGAGGACGGGGAGCTTCCACAGCGCCGCAAGGTTGAGGCTCTCGTGGAACTCGCCCTCGGCTGCCGCCCCCTCGCCGAAGAAGCAGACGGTGACCGCGCCGGTCTGCTGCATCGCATCCGCCAGAGCGAGGCCGAAGGCAAGCGGCAGACCGCCGCCGACGATGGCATTGCCGCCGTAAAGGTTGGTCGCCCGGTCGAAGAGATGCATCGAGCCGCCGCGGCCGCCCGAGCAGCCCGTCGCCTTGCCGTACATCTCCGCCAT